>DAINBU010000078.1:0-23147 GCA_036732755.1 Planctomycetota bacterium | reverse complement strand
CGGCGACCCGAACGGCGGCCGCCGGCTCATGGGCAGCCTCCGCCTGCGCCGCCACGCCCTCACCGCCGCCCGCTCCCACATGCTCGAACGCCACGGCAAGGGCGAGCTCGACCGCGAGCTGCTGATCCGCCTCGAACGCGAGCTCGACCTCGAAGAGCTCCAGCTCACCGCGAGTGAGAAGTCGCTCGACTGACAGCTTTTCCCAAGCTCCCCGCGGACGCCCTCCGCTCCGGCATTTCCTTCACTCCGCGAGCCCCCAGGAATTTCCCGGCCCAGTGCGGCGACGCCGCGCCCGAAAGCCGCACCGTCGTCAGCACCAGGGACGTCGCAACGGGACCGGAGTGAGCGTCAGTGGCCGAGGTCGTGATCATCCTGCTCGTCTCGACGCTGGTCTTCGCCATCGTCGCGCGCAAGCTCAAGGTCCCCGAAGCGATCGTGCTGGTGCTCGCCGGCGTCGCGGTCGGGCTGGTGCCGGGGCTGCCGAGGATCGAGCTCGACCCCGACTACGTCTTCGTCATCGTGCTGCCGCCGCTGCTGCACGCCCAGGCGTCGGTCACGTCGTGGAAGGAGTTCAAGGACCACCTCCACGGCATCAGCGCGCTCGCGGTCGGCCTCGTGCTGTTCACCACGGTGGTCGTCGCGTTCGCGACGCACCTGCTCGTGCCGGGCATCCCGCTGCCGTGCGCGTTCGTGCTCGGCGCGATCGTCTCGCCGCCCGACGCGGTCTCCGCGAGCGCGGTGGCGCGCGCGCTGCGCCTGCCGCGCCGCATCGTGACGGTGCTCGAAGGCGAGAGCCTCGTCAACGACGCGACCGGCCTCGTCGCCTACCGCTTCGCGGTGGCGGCGGTGATGACGGGGGCTTTCAGCCTCTGGGGCGCCGGCGGGAACTTCGTCCTGATGGCGGCCGGCGGCATCGCGATCGGCCTCACGATCGGCTGGGTGGTGACGCGCCTCTTCGCGATGCTCCGCGACGACACGATCGTGATCGCGCTCTCCGTCGCCGCGCCCTACGTCTCGTGGTACCTGGCCGAGCGGCTGCACGCGAGCGCGGTGCTCGCGGCGGTCACCGGCGGCATCGTGATCGGCGCCCGGTCGCCGCACGCGCTGTCGGCCAACGCCCGCCTGCAGGGCAGCGGCTTCTGGAATACGCTCGTCTTCCTGCTGAACGGCGTCGTCTTCACGCTGATCGGGCTGCAGCTCCCGCGCATCATCGCGAACAGCCACGGCGGCGAGTGGACGCGGCTGGTGCGCGACGGCGCGATCGTCTTCGCGGCGACGGTCGTCGCGCGGCTGGTCTGGATCTTCCCGGCCGCCTACCTGCCCGGCTTCCTCTTCCCCGGCAAGCGGCGCCGCCACGTCCGCCACCCGCCGTGGAAGAACATGGTGATCCTGAGCTGGGCGGGGATGCGCGGCGTCGTGTCGCTCGCGGCGGCGCTCGCATTGCCGCTCGCGCTGCCCGACGGCCGCCCCTTCCCGGTGCGCGACCGGCTGGTCTTCCTCGCCTTCTGCGTCGTGCTCGGGACGCTGGTCGTCCAGGGGCTCACGCTGCCGTGGGTGATCCGCCGCCTCGGGATCCAGGGCAAGGTGCACGACGAGGAGGAGGAGGAGCGCGCGGCGCGGCTCGCGGCGGCGCACGCGGCGCTCACCTACGTGCGCGTGCTCCAGAAGAGCGGCCTCTTCTTCGCGACCTCGGCGCGCGTCGTCGCCGCCGAGTACGAGGACCGCATCTGCGAGATCCACCACGCGCAGCGCGTGAGCGAGCAGGAGAAGGAGGACGACGCCGCTGCCGAGGAGGCGGGCGACGAGGACTCCCTGATGCACATCCACGGGAGCGCCGCGCTGCGCCGCGTCGCGCTCGACGCCGAGCACGACGCGCTGGTCGAGCTGCACCAGCAGCGCGAGCTCGGCAAGGAGCTGCTCCTCAAGCTCGAGCGCGAGATCGACATGGCCGAGTCGCGCCTGCCGGTGACGCGCATGCCGGCGACCTTCGTGAAGCGGTCGGGAGCGAAGCTGGTCGAGCCGAGCGCGGCGAAGAGGCGGGCGCCGGCCGCGAACTCGCGCGCGGCGCGAACGGCCAATGGCTCGCTCGTCGGAGCGACCCGCCGCTAGGTGTCCGCGCGTCGGCGCCCGGTTTCCCCGGGGCGCCGCCTTCGTTGTAAGCGCGCGCCAGCGCGCCGCAGTCAGGGTCGAGGGGAACGCGCGCGCCGCAGTCGATCCGCGCCCGACGCGCCTCCCGCCGCCTTCACCGGAGTCCCGTTCAGGGAGGTTTGGCCATGCTGCAGCGCTCCCGCATCGTGTCGTTCGCGTTCACCTTCGCCCTTTCGCTGGTCGCAGCGGGAGGCGCGTTCGGACAGGCCGTCGTGTCGCGCCTGACGGGCCCGCAGCCTTGGCGCGCGGCCAGCGCCGACAGCGACAGCGTGTGGTTCCCGGAGCGCAACGAGATGGCGATCTCGGCGGACAACCGCTGGGTCGTGTTCGAGAGCGGGGCGAACAACCTCGTTCCGTACGACCGGAATCCCTACGCCGACGTCTTCGTGTTCGAGGTCGCGACGGGACGGATCCTCGGGATCACGAGCAACCGGAGCTTCACGGCGAACTCCTCGAGCTTCGACCCGGCGATCTCCGCCGACGGCCGCTTCGTCGTCTTCGCCAGCAACGCGAGCAACCTCGTCGCCGGCGACACGAACAGCAACAGCGACGTGTTCCTGGTCGATCGCGATCCGGACTGGGACGGCGTCTTCGACGAGCAGCCCTACGCCTTCGAGCGGATCAGCTTCGGTACGTGGGGGGGCGAGGCGCACGGCGCCTGCTCCAGTCCGTGCGTCTCCGCCGACGGCGCGAGCGTCCTCTTCCTGAGCGACGCGGACGACCTGGTCGACTACGACACCAACGGCGCCAACGACGCGTTCCTGCGCGACCGCAACTTCGGCACGATCCAGCGCGTCGACGTCGATTCGAACGGCGACGAGGCGAACAACGGCTGCTCCTTCGCCGACCTGTCGGCCGACGGCTACGTGGTGGCCTTCCATTCGTACTCGGACAACCTGGTCGCGAACGACACGAATCACGTCGCCGACGTCTTCGTCCGCGACCTCTGGGCCGGGACCACCGAGTGCGTGAGCGTCGGCGCTTTCGGAAGGCAGGGCAACGGGCAGAGCTTCGTCTTCCGCCACTGCCTCTCGTACGACGGGTCGATCGTCGCATTCCAGAGCGTCGCGTCGAACCTCGATGCGGACGGCAACGGCTGCGGCGACGTCTTCCTCCGCGATCGGTGGAACCAGACGACGACGCTCGTGAGTCTCGATTCGAACGGCGCGCAGGGCAACGGCGACAGCGGACAGCCGACCCTCTCCAGCGACGGAGGCCGGGTCACCTTCGTGTCGTTCGCGGACAACCTCGCCGCCAACGACTGGAACGGCAATCAGGACGTCTTCCTGCGGGACGTCTGGGCGGGCACGACCTCGCTCCTGAGCGCGTCCACCGGCGGCGGCACTTCGAACGGCGCGAGCGGCCAGGCGACCGTCAGCTCCGACGGCAGCCTGGTCGTCCTCTCCAGCACGGCGAACGACCTGGTGAACATGGGCGACGTCGCGGGATTCCGGGACGTGTTCCTGAGCGACCTCGCCGCCGGGACGATCCGCTATGTGACGGATCTGCCGGCGGGCGATCCGAACGGGCCGTCGATGTTCGCCACGGACAACCGGTCGGCGTACGACCACCCCGCCCTGTCTGCCGACGGTCGTTTCGTGGCCTTCGAGAGCGAAGCCACGAACCTCTTCGACGGGGACGTCAACGGCGCCGCCGACATCTTCGTCGCCGATCGGACCACCGGATCGATCGTCCCGATCAGCGTCACCTCCTCCGGGGTCCCGGGAAATGGCCGGAGCTTCCATCCGGCGATCTCGTCGACCGGGCGCTTCGTCGCGTTCGCGAGCGAAGCGACGACGCTGACCGCGTCCGACGCGAACGGCTCCGCGAGCGACGTCCTCCGCTGCGACCGCGATCCCGACGGGAACGGCGTCTTCGACGAGGGCAACGCCACGATGGCGCTCGAGAGCGTCGATTCGTCCGGGAACCAGGCGAACGGCTGGAGCGATTCACCCTCGATCAGCGGCGACGGGACGCGCATCGCATTCACGTCCGGAGCGACCAACCTCGATCCCGCGGACACGAACTTCAATGCCGACATCTACGAACGCGACACGAGCGCCGGGCAGACGTTCGCCATCACCACGAGCGTCTATTCCAACTGGTGCGATCGCCCGTCGATGTCGTCCGACGGAACCGCCGTCGCGTACACCGCATACACCTTCAGCGTCTGGGGACAACTGTCCCAGTCGGTGATCGAGTATGCGCCGAACCTCGGGGGATATGGAGGTTACGGGGCGTATCTGTTTCTCGAAGACACGACCTGGGGTTATCCGGCGTCCTACTCGCCGTGCAATTCGGCGAACGGTGCCCGCGTCGCGCTCTCGTACGACGACGCCTTCTCCGGTTACAGCCAGATCGAGATCGTCGACATCCCCTTCTACTCCTCGATCTGGACCGCGGCCTTCGCAGGATTCAACTCGCCCACGCTGAGTCCGAGTGGACGCCAGGTGACGGTCGACACGAATTCCCCGCTCGCCTCCAATGACCACAACACCAAGCGCGACGTCTACCTCTTCGACGAGTCGCAGAGGGAAGACGGGTGCCTGAGCGGATTCTCGGCTCCGATCCTCGTCAGCGTGGCGACCAGCGGCGACGCGGGAAACGCCGACAGCCTGCTCGCCGTCCCGTCGGAGGACGGCAACCTGATCGTCTTCGCGAGCGACGCATCCGACCTCGTCGCGGGCGACGTGAACGGTTGCCGCGACCTCTTCGTCCACGACCGCACCCCGTCCGCCCGCTGGCTGAACTACGGCTCCGGCTTCGCGGGACCCCACCCGATCCCGGTCTTCACGTCGAACGCGGCCCCCGTCCTCGGCTCGACGATCACGCTCACCTTCGGGAATTCGTCGGGCATCCCGGTGAACGCCCTGGTCTTCCTCGGCGTGCACGACGCGAGCGTCGCGCTGCCGTGGGGCGCGACCTTCCTCGTCGACCTCTCGACCTCGCTGCGCTTCCTCGTCCCGCTCGGAGCTGGGGGCGGCGCGCTGCCGGGCACCGTTCCGAGCGACCCCGCGCTCGCCGGCCTCTCGGTCTTCCTGCAGGCGCTCGAGTACGACGTCGCCGTGCCGCACAAGCTCTCGTTCACGCCGGGGCTCGAGCTGCACTTCGGGTATTGAGTCGCGCACGATCGAGGCGGGACCGATGGCGAGCCCGGGTCGCGACGAAGAGCCGCAGCACGCTCCCGACGACGCGTCGGCGCCGCGCCGCGCTTCAGTGCGCCGGCAGCCACTCCGCGAACTGGTCGAGGTTCTTCAGGCCCGAGGCGGTGAGGAAGACCACCGTCTTCGAGTGGGGATCGAGCAGCTCGCGCTCGCGCAGCGGCTCGAGGGCCGCGAGCGTCGCCGCCGCCTCGGGCGAGACGAGCAGACCCTCCGTCCGCGCGAGCCGCAGCGCCGCCTGCACGATCGCCGCGTCGCTCACGGCGATCGCGCCGCCGCGCGACTCGCGCAGCGCGCGCAGCATCAGCCGGTCGCCGATCGCGGCGGGCACGCGCAGCCCGGCGGCGAGGGTGGTCGGCGCCTCGATCGGCGTCGCCTCCGCGGCGCCGCTCTCGAACGCGCGCACGATCGGCGCGCACCCCTCCGCCTGCACGGCGAACATCCTCGGCCGCGCGCGCACGTGGCCCGCCTGCGCGAGCTCGTCGAACGCCTTCCACATCCCGACCAGGCCGGTCCCGCCGCCGGCCGGATAGACGATCGCGTCGGGCAGCCGCCCGTCGAGCGCCTCCCACAGCTCGTAGCCCATCGTCTTCTTCCCCTCGAGCCGGAACGGCTCGCGCAGCGTGTTGAGCAGGAACCACTCCGGTCCCGCCGTCTTCTTCAGGTGCGCCGCCGCCTCGCGGATGCTGCCGTCGACGAGCTCGACCTCGGCCCCGAAGAGGCGGCACTCGAGCTGGTTCGCGAGCGGCGTCGTGCGCGGCATCACGACGCGGCAGCGCAGGCCGGCGCGCGCCGCGTACGCCGCCGCCGACGAGGCGGCGTTGCCGGCGCTCGGCAGCGCGACGCGCTCGACGCCGCGGTCGCGCAGCCCGGTGATCGCCGCCGCCATCCCGCGGTCCTTGAACGAGCCGGTCGGGTGGAAGCCCTCGTGCTTCGCGTGGAGATCGGCGAAGCCGAGCTCGCGCCCGAGCCGCGGCAGCTCGATCAGCGGCGTCATCCCCTCGCCGAGCGAGACCGGCTCGCCGCCGTCGAGCGGCAGCACTTCGCGGTAGCGCCACAGATCGCGCCGCCGTCCCGCGAACGACCGCGGCGTCAGCGCCGCGAGCGGCGCGAGGTCGTACGTCGCGAGCCACGGCCGCTGGCATTTCTCGCACACCGTCACGAGCGCGGCGCCGTCCTCTTCACGCCCGCACTCGGAGCACCGGAAGGTTCGCACGCGCGCCATGCACGACTCCGTTCGTCCGCGGAGCGTAGCGGCTAGCATGCCGCGTCCGCATGCTCCCGAAACGGAAGACGCGCACGATCCGCATCCGCGACCTCGTCGTCGGCGGCGACGCCCCGATCGCCGTGCAGAGCATGGCGGCGACGCGCACGCGCGACATTCCGGCGACGCTGAAGCAGGTGCGCCTGCTCGAGGAGGCCGGCGCCGACCTCGTGCGCATCGCGGTCGACAACAAGGCCGACGTCGAGGCGCTCGCGCAGATCCGCAAGCAGACCAAGGCGCGGCTGTCGGTCGACCTTCAAGAGAACTATCGCCTCGCCGCCGACGTCGCGCCGCACGTCGACAAGCTGCGCTACAACCCGGGCCACCTGCACCACCATGAGCCTGGGAAACCGGTGGCCGAGAAGGTCGCGTATCTCGTGGACGTCGCGCGCCAGCACGGCCTCGCGATGCGCGTGGGCGTGAACGCCGGCTCGATCGATCCCGCCGTCGACGCGAAGTTTCCCGGCGACCACGTCGGCGCGATCGTCCAATCCGCGCTCGACCACTGCGCCCTGCTCGATCAGCTCGGCTTCGCCGACTACTGCGTCTCGATCAAGGACAGCGACCCGCGCTTCGTCGTCGACGCCAACGTCCGCTTCGCCGAACGGCGCCCCGACGTGCCGCTCCATCTCGGCGTGACCGAAGCCGGCATGCCGCCCGACGGGATCATCAAGACGCGCATCGCCTTCGAGCAACTGCTCGCACGCGGCCTCGGCGACACGCTGCGCGTCTCCCTCACGCTCCCCTTCGACGACAAGGGTGAGGAGATCAAGGTCGGCCGCCAGCTGATCGACGACATCGACCACGGCCGCTTCCGCTCCGTCCCGCCCAACTACTTCGAGAAGCTCAACATCATCGCCTGCCCCTCCTGCAGCCGCGTCGAGAACGAGAAGTTCATCGAGCTCGCGCAGGAAGTGAAGCGCATGACGGCGTGGGCGCAGGACCACGCCCTGACCATCGCCGTCATGGGCTGCCGCGTGAACGGGCCGGGCGAGACGGACGACGCGGACCTCGGGCTGTGGTGCGGCCCGACGCACGTGAATCTGAAGAAGGGGGAGGAGACGCTGGGCGCGTTCACGTACGACGAGATCCTGCCGCGGCTGAAGGTCGAGGTGGAGAAGGTGGTGGCGGAGAAGGCGAAGTCGAAGGCGGTGAAGTAGGAGGGGCGACAGCATGGGTCGATTGTTCACCGCCGTCATTGCGCGCGAAGGCAAGTCGTTCGCCGCGCTCTGCCCAGAACTCGACGTCGCGAGCCAGGGGGCGACCGTCGAGAAAGCCACGGCGAACCTCAAGGAGGCGGTCGAACTCTTTCTCGAATGTGCCGATGCACGCGAGATTCGCCGCAGGCGGCACTCGGACGTCTTCGTCACCCGATTCGAGACGAGCTGCCGGTAGCGCTCGAGCGCGAATCGTCCCGCGGAAGAGCGAAAGTTGCCGATCGTCGCAGTCGATACCGCGCCCTCGACTCCGCCATCCGTGACGTCCCGCTCGCGGCGGCATTCCAAGTCTGCAAGACACCATTGAGCCGCGCGCGAATTTGATCGAAGATGGCGAGCCATGGCTCGCCGTGCACCGCCGTCAGATCGATCCGTTCGCGCGCGCAGGAAGAAGCGCGTGCAACGCAAGTTCACCGCCGTCGTCGAGAAGTGCGTCGCGACGGGTCTCTACGTCGGCCACGTCCCCGGCTTTCCGGGCGCTCATTCCCAGGGCGCGACTCTCGACGAATTGCAGCGCAATCTCCGAGAAGTCGTCGCGATGCTCATTGAGGATGGCGAGCCCAAGCTCGAGGGCGAATTCGTCGGGACACAGCTCGTCGAGCTGAGTTGAACGTGTCGGGTGTTCCGGTCCTGAAGCCGCGCGAGGTCGCGGCGATGTTGACGCGATTGGGATTCCGCCTCGTCAGGCAGCGGGGATCTCATCGCCAGTACCGTCACGCCGACGGTCGCGGAACCACGGTGCCATTCCACGGCGGCCGCGACATCTCGCCTCTGCTGCTCCGGCAGATCGCCAAGGATATCGGGATCACGGTGGAGGAACTGCTCGAGGCCTGACGTGCTCGGCTCGCCGAATGGCTTGAATCCGATTCCCGATCCGCGGCGAATCAGAGTTGCCATGGACGAAGCCGGCGAGCCGCAATCGATCGACGCGACGCTGCGCGAGGTCGCTCGCACGCGGCGCATCGCCGCGGCGCTGTTGCACGGTCCCGATGCCGCCGAGATCGACGACGTGCTGCAGGACGCGAGCGTCGCCGCGCTCGCGTCCGGTGCGCCGCGCGGAGAGGCGTTCGCGCACTGGATCCGCGGCGCGGTGCGCCACCTCTCGGTCACGGTCCTGCGACGGCGTGAACGGCGTTCGAACCGCGAGCGCGAGGCCGCCCGGCCGGTCGCGCTGCCGGCGGCGGACGAGCTCGCGCAGCGGTTCGCGTTGCACCGCGCGCTTCTCGCGGCGATCGAGGCGCTGAGCGAGCCGCTGCGGGTCGCGATCGTGCGCCGCTACTTCGACGACGTGAAGCCGCGGGAGATCGCGCGCGAGCAGGGAGTGCCGCTGGCCACGGTGAAGACGCGACTGCGCCGCGGGCTCGCGCAGCTGCGGGGGGCGCTGCGCAACGAATGGGGCGAGGGGTACGAGTCGGCGCTGGTCGTGATTTCGAGCGGCGGCGCCGGCGCCGCCGCCGGCACGGCGGCGATGGCGGCGGGAGCGGTGATGGTCGTGGCGAAGTGGAAGGCGGCGCTGTCGGTCGCGGCGGTGCTCGCGATCGTCGCGGTCGCGACGGTCGTCGTTCTGCGCCACGCGGCGTGGCAGGACGCGGGCGACGGTGCGCTCGCGAGCACGGCGTCGGCGAGCGGCGCGCACAACGACGGCGGCGCCGCGACACGCGTCGCGGACGTTGCGGCGGCGCGCACTCCCGATCCCGCGGGAGCGGCGACCCCGGCGCCGGGCTCCCGCCGCGCGCGGCTCGGCGATCGCCGTGTCGCGCGGCTCGTCGGCCGCGTGGTTGATGAACAGGGCGCGCCGTGCGCGAACGTCGAGGTCGCGATCCTGCGTCCCGTGCGCTCGGAGCTGAGAATTCCGTTCCACGCTCTCACGCCCGCGGTCGAGATCGAGCGGCACGTCACGGCCTCGGCGGCCGACGGCAGCTTCGTGTTCGACGACCTTGTGCGCGGCGCGACGTTCGACGTCTTCGCGAGCGCGGGTGATGGTCGGCGCGGCCGGGTCCTCGACGTCCGCGCCGGAATCGGCGAAGGGCCGACGGTCGCGCTGCAGTCGACGACGTCGATCGAAGGGGTCGTCGTCGATGCGCGCGACCGCCGTCCGGTCGCGGGTGCGACGGTGCACCTCCGCGACTTCCGTTCGGACGGACGGCAGCGCCTCGACACGACGACGGACGGGAACGGCCGGTTCGCGCTCTCGGACGTCGTCGGCGACCACGCGGTGCTGTTCGCCGCGGCGTCGGACGGTCGGTGCTCATGGCCGTACTCGCCGAAGCTGCGGAGCGGCGCGAAGGTCGAGCTCGAGATCGAGGTCGGTCTCGGGGCGGCGACCGAGGGCGCCGTCGTCGACGCGGAGAGCGGTGCGCCGATCCCGGACGCGGCCGTCCTGCTCCAGTCGTTGGAAGATGTCGTCGCGACGCGCACGGACGAGGCGGGCACGTTCGTCGTCCGGCAGGGCCGCGTGACGAGCGGGAACCTGCAGGTGATCGTCGCCGCGGAAGGGTATGCGCCGATCCGCGCGTCGCTGTTGGCGGCGGCGTCGGAGAGCGACGCGCCGCCAGGTACGAACGTTGTCCGGCTGCCGCGCGCGACGAAGGCCGTCGGGCGGCTCGTCGCGCGCGACGACGCGCCGATCGCGGGCGCGATCGTCGTCGCCGTTCGCGAGGGCGATCCGTCCGGCGCCGCCGGCGCGCAGCTGGCGGCGACGGGTGCCGACGGATCGTTCCGGATGGAAGGCCTCGATCCGCGCGTCCGCCACGTGCTGCAGATCCGCGGCGAAGAATGCGCGTGGACCTCGCTGCCGTTCCCACCGACCGGCGACGATGGACACTTCGACTTCGGCTCGATCGTCGTGGAGACGGGCGCGCTCGTCACCGGGAGCGTCGCCTGCGACGACGGGACGCCGCTCGCCGGCGCGCACGTCGACGCCGTCTCCGACGACGTGTCCTCCGGCACCGCGCTGCGCGCGCAGCTCGTGCGACCGGGTGTCGTCGACGCTGCGGGCCATTTCGAAGTCGCCAACCTCGCCGCGGGCCGCTGGACGCTCCGCCTCTCCGCCAACGGCTTCCCGCGGCCGGGCGAACTCTCGCTCGATGTGCGGCGCGACGAGGTCGTCGACGACGTGAAGCTCACGATCGGCGCCGGGCTCTCGATCGCGGGGCGCGTGGTCGACGCGCGCGGGGAGCCGGTCGACCACGCGTCGCTGATGCTGTTGCGCCAGAAACAGAACCCGAGAGATCTGCCGAGGCCGGTCGCTTCCGCGACGACCGACGCGGCCGGTCGCTTCCGCATCGGGGGTCTCGAGCGCGGCGCGTTCACGCTCGACGTCACGCCGCCGCGACCTGGCGAAGGGAAGTCGGTCTTCACGGAGCTCGCGCGCGTCGAGGCCGGCGCGCCCGACCTCGAAATCGTCCTCCCCGACGGCCAGGTCGTGAGCGGCTGCGTCGTCGACGGCCAGGGCGCGCCCGTCGCGGGGGCATCGCTCGTGCTCGTCGAAGCGAACGGAGCGAAGGTCGCGAGCGGCTTCACCGGTCGCGACGGCGGCTTCCGTCTCCTCGCCGCGCGGCCCGCCGGCGGCGTCGAGTGGTCGCTCGCCGTGCGCATCTCCGACCGGGACCATCCCGGCCCGCTGTTCGACCAAGCGCCGGCCGCGACCGTCGACCACGTCCGCGGAGACGGCCCGCCGCTCACGATCGTCGTGCGCGGGAACTGACGGCGCGTCGGCGCCGGAGCCGTGCCGCTCGCACGGCCCGATGCGATAGTCGTTCGCGCCAAGAAGAACCTCGTCGAGGCGGTGGCGCTGGTTCTCGAGTGCGCCGAGCCGGCTGAGATCGAGCGGCGCGCCGGCGGCGACGTGATCGTGTCCCGCTTCGAAGTGAAGGTGCGCTGACGCTCGCCTCTCTCCGCCGAGCGGCGTTACCTCCGTACGCGGGAGGGCTTCTCGGGCCGTGAAACGAGGCGTCGCGATCGCGGGCCTGCTCCTCGCGCTCGGCGTCGGGTTCGCCGCCTGGTGGTGGCGGGCGTACGACGCGGGCGGAGCGCGCTCTCGCGACGATGCGCAGCGCTCCGACTCGCTCGCGACGCCGGCCGGCGACGCGACCGACGCGGCGCCGGCACGCGAGGGCGCGATCGCCCGCGAACGGGACGAGCCTCCGCCTCCGGCATCCGCCGGCGTCGCGATCGAACCGACGCCGGCGCGCGGGCTCGCGCTGCGCGTCGTCGATCGCGCGACTGGGGCGCCGAAGCCGTCGGCGCTCGTGACGCGGATCGACCCGTACTGGTTCATGGTTCCGGAGGGGACTCCGCCCGACCTCGCGGCGCGACTCGACGTCGTCGGCCGGAGATTCCGCGCCGACGAGCAGGGCTGCGTCCGGATCCCGCGGTCGCACGGCGCGCTCGTCGTGTTCGCGCGCTCCGGCGGCGAGTTCGGGTACGCGCGCATCGAGCCGGAGCAGTTCGACCTCCTCGAAGCGGAGGGTGCGACGCCGCGCACGATCGCGGTCGGGCCGCCGCGGACGCTGCGTATCCAGGTCGTCGATCCCGACGGCACGCCGCAGGCCGGCATCCCGATCGTGGTCGAGGCCGAGCCGGCGTACTACGTCGATGGCGGCGGCCCCTACGAATCGCGCGCTCCGGACGGGATCGTCGAGCTGCCGGCGGCGGACCTCCTGTTCGAGTCGGCGACGCAGGAGATCCTGGTCCGGGTCGGCCTCGTGCTGCGCCAGGCGGTGACCGCGACGGTGCGTCGCGAGCAGCTCGACGGCCCGCCGATCCGGCTCGTGCTTCCGCCCACCGGCCGCATCGACGTGAGCGTCGTCGGTCGCGACGGCGCGCTCGTGCCGGTGACGGGAGAGCGATCGCTCGATCTGTTCGTCGCTCCGGTCGACGGAGTGGCGACGGCGAAGAACCGCGACACCTTGGGCTCCACGACGCTCCAGGTCGAGAACGGCCGCGGTCACGTCGATCCCGTCGACCTCGGTCTGCTCGTCGAAGGCACCTGGTGGTTCGAGGAGTGCAACCTCGCGGTCGGCTCGGCGCGCGGCCCGACGCGGCCGGGCGAGACGACGGAGCTGCGGCTCGTCGGCGGCGATCCGCTCGCGGAGATCACGGGGATGGTCGTCGATGCGCAGGGAGCGCCCGTCGCGAAGCAGCGGCTGCGGGTGAAACTGCTGTTCCGGTCGGAGCACGAAACGTGCGGCAGCTGGGGCCACGACCTCACGGGGGCCGACGGTTCGTTCCGGTTCGTAGTCCCCCAGCCAGGGACGCCGCCGATTCTGTGGGACGGCGCGGACGCCGAATTCAGGATCGAGAAGCTCGAAAGCGGCTCCGGCTTCTCGATGCACGCCGCGGTCGCATTCGGACCGGAGCTCGCGCGCCACGGCGGCTCTCTCGGTCGGGTGGTGCTTTCGCCTTGTGCGCGGATCGCGTCGGGAATCGTCGTCGACGAGGCCGGAGAGCCGGTCGCGCAGACCGCCGTGACGTTGCAGTACCGCAGCACATGGAAGACGCTCATGCGCGCGCGCCCGGGCGGCGAACTCTGGAACGACCGCCTCGACGAGTGGTACTCGCGCAGCGACGCCGACGGGCGCTTCGAGATGCTCGGGGATCCGGGCGAGGGCGAGTTCGAGCTCGTGCCGCGCAACTCGCAGTTCAAGGACGCGGAACCGGTCCCGATCGAGTTGGGCGCCACCGACGTCCGGCTCGTCCTGAAGTGCTGGGCCTGCCTCGTCGCGCACGTCGAGCTCGATCCGGGGATCTCGCACGAAGTCGTCTGGGCCCTGGCTCGCGTGCCGACGCAGGGCGCGAGCGAGTTCTCGTCGACGGCGTTCGCCGATGCGCACGGCGACCTGGTGTGGAGGCAACTCGCTGTCGGGCGCGCAAGCCTCACGCTGCGTCCCGCGAACTGCTTCGCGGCCGGCGCCGCGCCGCTGTTTCGGGCGAACGACCTCGTGCTCGAAGCGGGGAAGGTCACGCGGCTTGCCCCGATCGATCTGCGCGGCCGATTCACGCGCAGCCGCATCGAAGTGGTCGACTCCGACGGCGCCCCGGTCCCGGAGGGAGAGATCGAGGAGATCGGCGGCGAGGACTCCAATCCGGAGACGCTGCGCTTCGAGCGCGGCGTCCTCGACGCGCACTGCGCCGGCGTCTGGCCCGAGGCGCGCGTCCGGGCGACCGGATTCCGGACGACGCGCGTCGCGCTGAGCGCGCCGCTCACCCGCATCGTCCTGCGCGGCGGCATCCAGCTGCGGATCGAACCGGTCGGCGACGCGATCACGCTCCCGCCCGATTGCGAGCTGTACGTCACGCTGGCCCGGCGGGTCGAAGGCTCGAGATACGAAGAGCAGGTCGCCCGCTTCGCCGGCAAGCCGATCGACGTCGTGGTCCCCGAACCCGGGCGCTACGAGGTGAAGTTCACGGTCGTCGGGACCGGAGAACTGCGCGGCTGCTCGATCGACGTCGACGCGCTGACGAAGACGTTCGACGTCGCGGACTCGGACGAAGTGCAGGTGGTCCCGATCCGGCTCGACGCGCCAGCAATCCTCGCCGCGTCGCGAGAGCTCGACGGGCCGTGAGGCGGCCGTCGGAGGCGAGTCTGCACGGAGCACGGGCATGAAGGCGATCGTCGTCCGCGAGTTCGGCGGCCCCGAGGTGCTGCGCGTCGAAGAGGTCGAGCGGCCGCGCCCGGCACGCGGGCAGGTCGTCGTCCGCATCCACGCGGCCGGCGTGAATCCCGCCGACACCTACCAGCGCGCCGGCACCTACGCGGTCCTGCCGCAGCGGCCGTACACGCCCGGCACCGACGGCGCCGGCGTCGTCGAGGCGATCGGCGAAGGCGTGACGAGCGTCGCGGTCGGCGCGCGCGTCTACCTGGCGCGCAGCCTCTCCGGTACCTACGCCGAAGCCGCGCTCGCGAGCGAAGCGCAGGTCCATGCGTTGCCCGACGCGATCGAGTTCGCGCAGGGCGCCGGGCTCTACGTCCCGTACGGGACGGCCTACCACGCGCTCGTCCACCACGCGCGCGTGCGCGCCGGAGAGACCGTGCTGGTGCACGGCGCGAGCGGCGGCGTCGGAATCGCGGCGGTGCAGTTCGCGACCGCGCTCGGCCTCACCGTGTTCGGGACCGCGGGGAGCGAGAGGGGACGCGAGCTCGTCAGGCGCGAAGGCGCGGCGCAGGTCTTCGACCACGGCGCGGCCGACTGCTCGGACGCGATCGTGCGCGCGAGCGGCGGCCGCGGCGTCGACGTGATCCTCGAGATGCTCGCCAACGTGAACCTCGGCCGCGACCTGAAGTTGCTCGCACCGCGCGGGCGCGTCGTCGTCGTCGGCAGCCGCGGCGACGTGACGATCACGCCGCGCGACCTCATGTCGCGGCGCGGTTCGATCCACGCCTTCACGCTCTGGGCGATCGACGACGCCGAATCGCGCGAGATCCACGCGGCCATCGCCGCGGGTCTTGCGAACGGGACGCTGCGTCCCGTGGTCGGCCGCGAGCTGCCGCTCGCCGAGGCGGCGCGCGCGCATCGGGAAGTGGTGGAGCCGGGGGCGTTCGGGAAGATCGTCCTGGTGCCGTGACGCGGCGAAGTTCGCAAGCTCGATCAAGGCGGCGCGGCGCGCCGGTCCGTTACGCTCCCGCGCCCTCGACCGAGGAGCGAGGTCGTCCTCCCCGACGGAGTGGTCGTGAGCGGCCGCATCGTCGACCACCAGGGCGCGCCGGTCGCGGCGGCGTCGGTGATGATCGTCGACACGAACGGGGCGCTGGTCGCGCGCGGATTCTCCGGTCGCGACGGCGACTTCCGGCTCCTCGCCGCGCGGCCCGCCGATGGCGTCGAGTGGTCGCTCGCCGTGCGCATCTCCGACCGGGACCATCCCGGCCCGCTGTTCGACCAAGCGCCGGCCGCGACCGTCGACCACGTCCGCGGAGACGGCCCGCCGCTCACGATCGTCGTGCGCGGGAACTGACGGCGCGTCGGCGCCGGAGCCGTGCCGCTCGCGCGGCCCGATGTGACGGTCGTTCAGCCCTTGATCACGACCGGCAGGTCGGTCGGGAACGATCGGAACCGCGCGTTGGGGGAGAGCTCGCAGCGCATCGTCGCCTTGCCTTCGGCAGCATCGTCGGGGACCCGCACGGGGCCGTGGGAGAGCATCCCTCAGCAGCGTTCGCGCAGCTCGTAACGGACGTTCTTCTCCTTGCCGGTCTGGTCCTTGTAGATCAGCGTCGCGATCACGAATTCGTCGGACTTCAGGAACTTGTCGTCGACGGTCGTGAAGGCACCTCGCACAGATCCGCGGTTGCCGACGAAGACCTTGAAGGAGTTCTCCCGCCCGCGCGCGAGTTCGCCGGAGAGCCACGTCTCGAACTGGAACGGGAGGTCGTGGCCGGGGACGAGGATCGGCGCCGTCTTCGGGTCGGCGGTGAAGTTGCCGTAGCTCTCGCCGTCGGGTCCGTAGCAGCCCATGGTGATCGGGCCGCCGTTCCAGTGCATGCGGTAGCTCACGCGCGACGGGGTCCACGTGATCGAGAAGTCGGTGTGGACGCGCGGCGCCTCCGCGGGCGTGCCGGGCTGGACGAAGCGGCCGATCGAGAACACCGTCTCGGGGCGACCTTCCCCGCTCTTCGCACCACTCGTGAATCGTTCGCCCGGGTCGGTCAGGTCGCCGTTCGCGTTGACGTCGAGATGGAGGACGTCGTAGACGGGCGTGTCGCGACGGCTCTTCTCGAGGACGGCCCAGACGCGCGTCTCGCCGCGCGGCCCGAAGAGGAAGAGACCGTAGAGAGGGCGCGCGGTCTTGAATTCCGGCAGCTTCCCGAGCTCGCGCGGCACGGTCGCGAAGTCGATCGGACCGGTCGCAGCGGCCTGCGCCAGCGGCGGCGGTGCGGAGAAAGACACGGTCGCGAACGTCGCGAGCAGCAGCGCCGCGAGTCCGAACCAGCGATTCGTCCCATGGCTCATGGTCTCACTCCTCGACGACCGTCGCGGCTTTCATGCCGAGCGCGCCGCCACTCCTCACACAACGCCGCCGCCGCCTTCGGCCATTCAGCGAATTCGAACTCGAACCCTCCCTGCCGCAGCCTCCCCGGCACCACCCGCCGGCTCTTCAGGATCAGCTCCGTCTCGCTCCGCATCACGAAGCACCCGACCTCGAGCATCCACTTCGACGCCGGCAGACCGATCGGCATTCCCCACGCCTCGCGCAGCGCGCGCATGTAGTCGGCGTGGGGCAACGGGTTCGGGGCGGCGAGGTTCACGGTGCCCGCCACCTCTTCGTGCTCGATCAGCCAGAGGACCGCGCGCACGAAGTCGGCGTGGTGGATCCACGACATGAACTGGCGGCCATCGCCGGCGCGGCCGCCGAGGCCGAAACGGACGAGGCCGAGCAGCAGGTCGAAGGTGGAGCCGCGCTCGGGGTTCATGACCATCGCGGCGCGCAGCGCGACCTTCCTCATGTCGGGGCGCGCAGCGGGCGCGGGCACTTCGGAAAAGACGCGCTCCCACGTCTTCGCGACGTCGATGCTGAAGTTCCACGTGTCGGGCGCGCCGGGCTCGTCGCCGCCGAGGATGCCGGTCGCCTCGTCGTTCGGCGCGTCGTAGCGATGGCAGTAGATCGTCGCGGTGCTCGCTTGCAGCCAGACGCGCGGCGGCTTCTGCGCGCGCGCGACCGCCTCGCCGAGCACGCGCGTCGAGTTCACGCGCGAGTCCATGATCGCGGCGCGGTTCGCAGGGCCGTAGCGGCAGTTGACGCTGCGGCCGGCGAGATTGACGAGGACGTCGGCGCCGTCGAGCTCGCGCGCCCACTCGCCGAGCGTCGTGCCGTCCCACGTCACCGTGCGCCACGCCGAGATCGCCCCGCCCGACCGTGGTGCCGGCGCGCGACTCAGCACGACCACCTCGTGCCCCTGCTTCACGAGCGCCCGCGCGAGGAACGTCCCGATCTGTCCGCTGCCTCCAGGGATGACGGTCTTCATGGCGCCGCATTCCGCTTCGCGCGTCGCATCGCGAAGTACACCGGCACCCCCGCCGCGAGGATCGCGAGCCCGATCAGCGCATTGCGCCGGTTGTCCGCGCTCGCGAGCGTCAGCCCGTCGACCGCCAGCACCACCGCGACGAAGACGAGCGGCACCCACGGCACGAGCGGGCAGCGGAACGGCCGCGGCGCGTCGGGCCGCTTCCATCGCAACACGACCACTCCCACCGCCGTGAGCCCATAGAACAGCAGCGACGCGAACACGACGTAGTCGGTGATGTCGCGGAACGTCTTCAGCACGACGACCAGCAGCGCGGCCCAGATCGCCTGGCTCCAGATCGCGACGTGGGGCGTGCGGAACTTCGAATGGACGCGCATCAGCGGCGCGAAGACGACCCCGTCGCGCGCCATCGCGTAGAAGCAGCGCGGCGTCGCGAGCAGGTTGGGATTCGCCGCGCCGAAGACCGAGACGCAGATCATGAGCGGCAGCAGGCTCGCGCCGACGGGCCCGAAGATGCGCGCCATCGCCGTCTTCGGCACGTCGATCTGCGCGGCGAAGGTCACCATCTCGTCGCGCGGGATCACGGCGAGATAGGTCGCGTTGACGGTGACGTAGAGGACGACCAGGATCGCGATGCCGAGCACGAGCGCGCGCGGCAGCGTCTTCTCGGGCTGCTTCATCTCGGCCGCGCTGAAGGGCAGCTGGTACCACCCCTCGTAGGCCCAGAAGATCGCGATGCCGGCAGCGATGAGGCCGTTCACGAGATCGGGCGCCGGGGGCGCGGCGGCAAGTCGCGCCGCTTCCGCCGTCCCGTCCGGTGCCCCGGCGGCATGGCCCGCGACCAATACTCCGCCGACCACGATCGCCGCGAGCATCGCGATCTTCGCCCACGTCGCGACGTTCTGGACGACGGCGCCGACGCCGACGCCGCGATGGTTCAGCAGCGCGAGCAGGAGGATCATCCCGAGGGCGACGCTCCAGTACGCCGGGTCGCCCATCGGCACGACGCTCCGCAGCGAGTCGGCGAAGGCGACCGCGAGCGCCGCGATCGTCCCGGTGTTGATGACGAGGAAGAGGCACCAGCCGTAGAGGAACGCCGGGAACGGCCCGAAGCTCTCGCGCAGGAACGCGTATTGGCCGCCCGCCTCCGGCAGCAGCGCGCCGAGCTCCGCGTAGCAGAGCGCGCCCAGCAGGCAGACCACACCGAGCACGATCCAGCAGCCGTGGATCCACGTCGCATCGGGCAGACTCTGCGCCACGCGCAGCGGCTTGAGGAAGATCCCCGACCCGATCACTCCGCCGACCACGACCATCGTCGCGGTGCCGAGGCCCATCGAGCGCCGCAGCTGCGGCGGCGGCGGCGCGGTGGCTGGATCCGGCGGCAGGTCCACGGGCCGGGAGTCTACGGGGACGCGGCTCCTGCCGGTTCGACGGCGGCGCGGCGGATTCCGTGACGCATCCTGACCTCTGGCGACGTTGTGCACCCGAACCGAAGATCTTCCGCGCCGCGCGCGCCCGGCCCGCGGCCGGTCCGGATCGGTCCACGGAGACCCCGATGCCCGAGCCCTTCGTTCGCAGCCGCATCCGTCGCATCGGATCGTGCGTCGCGCTGCTGATCGCGGTCGCATCCTCCGGCCCGCCGCTCCGCGCGCAGACCACGGTCCTCGCGAGCGTCGCGAGCGACGGGACCAAGGGGAGCGGCGAGTCGATGTACGTCTCGATGTCGCCCGACGGGCGCTACGTCGCCTTCGCGAGCACGTCGAACAATCTCGACCCGCTCGATCCGCAGAACACGCTCGACGTCTACTGGCGCGACCTCGAGGCGGGCACGACGACGGTCGTGAGCAAGTCGAGCGGCGGCGTCCTGGGCGACGCCTCGAGCACGCACCCGGCGATCTCGCGCGACGGGAAGTTCGTGGCGTACGCGAGCAACGCGACCAACCTCGTCGCTGGCGACACCAACGGCAATCGCGACGTCTTTCTGTTCGAGGTCGCGACAGGGACCACGACGCGCGTCAGCATCGACGGCGCCGGCAACGAGGGCGACGGGATCAGCGAGGACCCGGCGATCTCGGCCGACGGGACGAAGATCGCGTTCACGAGCGCGGCGACCAACCTCGTCGCCGGCGACGTGAACGCGCGCAACGACGTCTTCGTGCGCGACACGTCCACCGGCACGACGGTGCGCGTGAGCGTCGACTCGTCCGGCCTCGAGGCGAATTCGAACAGTTCGGTCCCGGCGATCAGCGCCGACGGCAACCTCGTCGTCTTCCTGAGCGTCGCCAACAACCTCGTCCCGGCCGACACCAACCATCGCCGCGACGTGTTCGTGCACGACTGCACGACCGGCATGACGACGCGCGTGAACCTCGGCGCCGGGGGCGTCGAGGCCGACAGCGAGTCCTTCCAGCCGAACATCTCGGGCGACGGCCGCGTCGTGGCGTTCCGCTCCATCGCGGCCAACCTCGTCCCCGGCGACGTCAACCAGAAGTTCGACGCGTTCGCGGTCGACGTCGCGACCGGCGCGCTCGAGCGCGTGAGCGTCGCGTCGGACGGCAGCGAGGGCGACCGCGACACGATGGAACGGCCCGCGCTCTCCTACGACGGCCGCTTCGTCGTCTTCACCTCGGCGTCCACCAACCTCGTCGACGACCCGGCGCTGCTGCCGTACGAGGTCTACGCGCGCGACCGGACGCTCGGCATGACGACGTGGCTCAGCCGCGGCGACCAAAACCAGGACGGCACCGGCGGGCAGTGCTTCGACGTCGCGACCTGCGACGACGGGAGCCGCGTCGCGTTCACCTCGTCATCGTCGGGGCTCGTGCCGATCGATTCCGACGCGAAGGACGACGTCTTCGTACGCGAGCGCAACGTCTCGCCGGCCTCGGCCTCCAGCTACGGCACCGGGACCGCGGGCGAGCTCGGCGTGCCGTCGCTCGACGCGAGCGCGCCGCCGTTCCTCGACAGCGACTTCGACCTGATCGTCGGCACCTCGACCTCGTCGTACACGATCGGGATCCTGGTGCTCGGCGTCGCGCCGCAGAGCCTGCCGGTGCGCGGAGGCACGCTGCTCGTCGTGCCGCTCATGCTGCTGCCGATCGCGCTCTCTCCCGGCTCGACGTCGTTTGCACAGAGCCTGCCGCCCGACGAGCTCCTCGCCGGAGCGACCGTCTACCTGCAGGTGCTCGAGCTCGACGCCGCCGCGCCGCGCGGCGTCTCGTTCACGCCCGGCCTCGCGCTGACCCCCGGCTTCTGAACCGAGGAACCGCCATGGACCACCGCCGCTTCTCCGTTCGGAAGTTCCCGGTCGCCGCCGCGCTCCTCGTCCTCGCGTGCGTCGCGCCGCCCGCGCTCGCGCAGGAGGTCTCGCTCGTCAGCGCGCTCGCCGACGGCACGCAGGCCGATCGCGACTGCATCCCGGCGGCGATCTCGTACGACGGCCGCTTCGTCGCCTTCCTCTCCGACGCCAAGTCGCTCGCCGGGCTCGTGAACCCTCACGTCGAGTGCTACGTGAAGGACCGTCTCACGGGAGACGTCGAGCTCGTGAGCCGCAACGCGGCCGGCGACGCGGCGAATCAGGACGTCCGCGAGGTCCGCCTGTCGGCCGATGGCAACTTCGTCGTCTTCTCCACGTCAGCGACCAATCTCGACGCCGCCGACACCAACGGAAGCATCCCCGACTGCTACCTCTACGATCGCGCCGAGGATTCGATCGAGCTCGTGAGCCTCGGTCCCGACGGCGAGGTCGGCGACTACGAGAGCCGCGAGCCGGTCGTCTCCGCCGACGGACGTTTCGTCGCGTTCACGTCGTACGCCCACAACTTCGCCGCGGACGACGACAACGACACGTACGACGTCTTCCTGCGCGACCGGTACCTCGGCACGACGGTCACCATCTCGGTGACCCAGGACGGCCACGTCGGGAACGACCAGAGCCATGCCGCAGACATCACGTCCGACGGCGGCCTGGTCGTCTTCCAGAGCGTGGCGCACGATCTCACCGACGTGCGGACGACCGGCTACGACGTCTACGTCCGCGACGTCGCCGGCGGCACGACGACGCTCCTCACGCTGGAGATGGACGGCACGCCGGCGTTCAACGCCGTGAACCCGCGCTGCTCGGCGGACGGCAGCGTGGTCTGCTTCTCGAGCGGCGACGCGCTCCTCGTGCCCGACGACACCAACGGCGCCGAGGACATCTTCGTGCTCGATCGCGTCGCGGGCACGGTCGAGCGCGTCAACGTCACCACCTCCGGCGAGCAGGGCGGCCTGTCGCAGTTCCCGACGATCAGCGCGGACGGCCGTTTCGTCGGCTTCTGGTGCGGAGCGTTCGACCCGCTCGACCCGCTCGACCGCAACTACGCCCCTGACGGCTATGCGCGCGACCGCCTGCGCGGGATCACTTTCCGCGTCTCGGTGCGCGACGGCGGCGACCAGACCAACATCGTGGGCGTACCCGCGATCGTGAGCGGAGACGGCCGGTCGTATCTGTTCGGGTCACCGACCGACGTCGCGGAAGAGGGCGACGCCAACGGCCACGCCGACGTCTTCGTGCACGAGCTCGCCCCGACGCCCGCGACCAGCAGCCACTACGGCTCCGGATTCCCGGGCGAACTCGGGATCCCGACGCTCACCGTCGCCGCCGACCCGGTCCTCGGCCAGCCGATCGACGTCACGATCGGGAGCTCCTCGCCGCAGTGGATCCTCGGCTTCCTCGCCCTCGGCGTGACGCCGATCGAAGTGCGCGGATCGTGGGGTGGCGACCTCCTCGTCGCGCCGCTCACGCTGATCCCGGTCCCCGTGACCCCGTTCGGATACACGCTCCACGCGCAGGTCCCCTACGACGCGGCGTTCTGGAACTTCTCCGCGGTGCTGCAGTGCCTCGAGCTCGACCCGGGGGCGGCGAAGGGCGTCTCCTCGACGGACGGGCTCGAGCTCGACTTCGGGTACTGACGCGCGCGGCGACGCGCGCCGCCGCCGCCCGATTCCAGCTGCGCCTGAACCCGTTTCCGCCGCCGCGGGATGATGGTCCGCGGTGACGAACGAAGCGACGCCGTCCGTCGAACGACTGTTGAGCGAGAGCGTCTGGCTCGCGAGCCTCGCGCGCGCCCTGCTCGGCCGCGACGAAGACGCGGTCGACGACGTCGTGCAGGAGGCGCGGCTCGCCGCGCTGCAGTCGGCGCCCGCCGACCCGGAGCACGCGCGCGCCTGGCTCGCCCGCGTCACGCGCAACTTCGCGTTGAGAGTCCGCCTGCGCCGCAGCCGACGGGAACGGCGCGAGCGCGTTGCCGCCGTCCATGAGGCGCAACCCTCGACGCTCGACCTCGTCGCGCGCGTCAATGCCCAGCGCCGCGTCGCCGCCGCGGTGCTCGCGCTCGACGAGCCGTACCGCAGCGTCG
>DAINBU010000077.1:0-23315 GCA_036732755.1 Planctomycetota bacterium | reverse complement strand
CATCGAGCCTTTTTCCCCTCCGCCCTCTCGACCCGCCCTCGCCCGTCGCGCGTTCCACCACGCCCCCTTCTCCCCGCGCCCGCTTCACCCCCGTTCTCGACGTCCGCTCCAATGACCAGCCGCGGCCCGCAGCTCGAACGGCGACGGAAAGCATGCTCGGATAGGCTCTAACGTGGCCGTGCCGTCGCCGGCGTGAACGGCGGGCGCGCCCATCGGATAGTGGGGGCGCGGTACGCGGGAGAGGAGAGGGGAGTCGAGTGGGCGAAGCTGCAGGACCCGTGTTCGAGCTCTCCGGGCTGGTGGTCCGCTACGGCAGCTTCACGGCGATCGCCGGCCTCGACGCCACCGTTCCGCCCGGGGCGGTCGGGCTGCTCGGCCCCAACGGCGCCGGCAAGTCGAGCCTGATCAAGGCGGCGCTCGGGCTGCTCGCCCCCGCGGACGGCTCGATCAAGGTCCTCGGCCTCGAGGTCCCGCGCCAGGCGATCGAGCTGCGCCGCCGCGTCGGGTACATGCCGGAGAGCGCGGTCGTCTTCCCGTCGATGACCGGCTTCGAGAACGTCGCCTACGCCGGGCTGCTCTCCGGCATGCCGCGCGGCGAGGCGCGCCGGCGCGCGCACGAGGTGCTCGAGTACGTCGGCTGCGGCGAGGAGCGCTACCGCAGCGTCGACGAGTACTCGCAGGGGATGCGCCAGCGCATCAAGCTCGCGAGCGCGCTCGTGCACGACCCGGCGCTGCTCCTGCTCGACGAGCCGACCAACGGGCTCGATCCCGACGGCCGCAGCGAGATCCTCGCGCTGGTGCGCGACCTCGGCCACGCCAAGGGGATGAACGTCCTGCTCTCGTCGCACGTGCTCGACGACGTCGAGTCGGTGTGCGACTCGATCCTGCTGCTCGCGAAGGGGCAGCTGCGCGCGGCCGGGACGATCGACGAGCTGAAGGAACGCTTCTCCCGCCTCGCCGGCGACCGCGTCCGCTTCACGCTCGACGGCGGCGCCGACGTGCTGGTCGCCGCCGCGCAGGAGAAGGGCTTCACGGCCGAGCAGCCCGACCCGCTCGACCCGACCGAGTGCGTCGTGCACGTCACGCCGGGCGCGGACGCGCGCGTCGTGCTCGCGCTCGCCCTGGAACGGGGGCTGCGCGTACGCCGTTTCGTCCCGCGCCGCACCTCGCTCGAGGACGTCTTCCTCGACACGCTCGAGACGAGCGACGCGGGCGGAGGAGTGCGCTGATGCCGGTCTACGACCGCTCCTACCGCCATTGGGACGGCGAGCTCTCGCGCAGAGCGCTGCGCTTCCTGCCGATCGCCTCGACCGGCATCAAGCAGGCGCTCTCCTACCGCGGCGCGAAGATCCTGCGGCTCCTCTACCGGCTGCTGCTGCTGGTGAGCCTGGTGCCGACGCTCGCCTTCCTCTTCTTCAACTTCCTCCTCTACTACCGGCCGGCGTGGGCGCCGCGGGAGCTGCTCGAGGTGCTCGACCAGCTCGAGCCCTATCGCGTGCTGCAGTACCCGCTGCTGATGCTGTTCAACTCGAACTTCATCCTGGCGCTGACCGTGCTGGTCGGGTCGGGGCTGATCGGACGCGACCGCGCGGCGGGCGCGATGCCGCTCTACCTCTCGCGACCGGTCACGCGCCTCGACTACGCGCTCGGGAAGTTCTGCGTGCTCGCCTGGTTCCTCGGCAGCCTCACCATCGCGCCGAGCCTCCTGCTCTGGATCTGCGGGCTGGCATGGTCGCCGCACGCCGACGCGTTCACGCGGATGTGGCCCGAGCTCCCGCGCATCTTCGTCCACGGCGGCGTGATCATCCTGACCTACTCGTCGACGATGCTGGCCGTCTCGGCGCTCTTCCGCCGGCCGATGTTCGCCGGGCTGGTCTGGTTCGCGACGTTCGTCTTCCTGCCCGGGTTCCTGACCGTCGCGAGCTTCCACTTCGGCTGGGACCGCCTGCCCGCGATCGCCCCCAACACGAGCTTCCAGGTCATCGCGTACGACGTGTGGGGGATCGACCACGTCGCCTCGCGCGTCGGCGGCGCCGCGGCGAGCACGGTCCAGCAGTTCGTGCGCATCGTCAAGGGAAACCTCGACACGCCGGTCGAGTGGTGCTGGATCTCGGTCGCGTCGTGGACGCTGGCCGGAGTGCTCATCCTCTGGCGCGTGTTGCGCCGCCAGGACGTGGTGACCGACGCAGCGCGCTGACGCCCGCGCCTAATTGATCGACAGTGTCGCGATCTCGGAGAAGAGCAGGTTCTTGGAATGGGCGCCGTCGTAGGGCAGCAGCGCCTGCGCGTAGATCGTGGTCGGCTGCCCCATGAAGTCGGGGATCTGTCCCGACAGCGTGTAGTCGCCGAACGGGCCGCTCGGGGCGGCCGGAATGATCGTCCACGGCGACGCGAAGCTGATCCCGAAGTCCGGCTGGTTCGAGAGCGCGAGGCCGAACATGAAGAAGACCGGCAGGTTGCCGTAGCCGACGCCGTCGAGCGTCATCATCGCGAAGTCGACGTAGTGCGACTGGTCGGGCGCGAGGAGCGGCCGCTGGCCGAGCACGACGTGCACGGCGCCGGTCTGGAGCCCGCTCGCCGGGTCGACCTCCCCGGTCGCGCCGGCGCAGAAGTCGGGGCAGCCGTCGCCGTCGAGGTCGCCGACGTCCGCGAGCGCCTCGCCGAGCCGCTCGCCGGTCGACCCCTGCCGCCGGAAGAGGCGCGTTGCGGCGGGACCGAACGCGGTCGTCGACGAGAAGACGTCGACACAACCCCCGAAGAAGGCGCCGCCCGGGGAGAAGGCGGGCGTCCCGAGCGCGAAGTCCTCGAAGCCGTCGCGGTCGAGGTCGCCGACCGTCGCGGCCGACGTCCCGAGGAACTGGTTGCGGTTGGTACCGGGCGCCGCGAGCAGCTCCGCGCCGGTGAGCGCGTCGTAGATCGAGCCGCCCCCCGCGAAGGCGTTCCCCGACTGGGTGCGCCCGATGTAGGTGGCGAGGAGGCGCGTCACGCCGGCGCCGGCCGGGTCGACGATCGGCGCGACCGTCCAGCCGAACTGCTCGTTCTTGCCGGCACCGAGCAGCGTGTTGAGCAGCGGGAAGCCGCTGTTGGAGTCGCTCGAGTAGACCTGGACGCGTCCCGAGTTGATGCCCGGCGTGCCGTCCCAGTCGGGGCTCGCGACCACGAGCTCGCGCAGCGCATCGCCGTCGAGGTCGCCGAGCGCGGCGAGCGCGAGGCCGGCGTTCTCCCCGGCCTGGTCGCCGTCGAAGCGGGCGAGCAGCGTGAAGCCGGCCGCCGTAACCTTGATGAGGAAGGCGGCGCCGCCGTCGACCGCGAGCGCGTCGGCGAAGGGCGCCCCGACCAGGAGCTCGTCGATCCCGTCGCCGTCGCGGTCGCCCGCGCACGCGAGCGCGCGCCCGAACTCCGAGCCCGCCTCGCCGCTCGTGGCCGAGACGATCTCGGCGAAGGTCGCCCCCGACAGGATGAGGACGCGCCCCTGCATGTTGCCGGCGGCGCCGTTGTAGGTCGCGGCGCCGACCGCCACGTCCTCGAGGCCGTCGCCGTCGACGTCGCCGAGGCGCGCGAGCGCGTAGCCGGAGCGCTCGCCGACGTTCGCGCCGAACGCGACGCCGAGCTCCACGGTAGGGTCGGCGCCGGAGCGGAAGTGGACGGCGCCGCACTCGGTGCCGGCGGTGCCGTCCGCGTCGGGCGCACCGACCACGAGGTCGGGCACGCCGTCGCCGTCGAGGTCGCCGACCCGGACGACGGACGAGCCGAACTTGTCGAGGTGGCCCGCGCCATACGCGGCGACGCCCGCGAGGTCGGCCTGTGCCGCGGCTCGGCCGGCGAACGGACCGGAGGCGAACGGGAAGGCCAGGATCGACGCGACCACTGCGGATCGAATGCGCAACTCGGCGGCTCCGCCCGAATCGCTTTCGTATAACGCAAGTTCGCGACTCGACAACCCGTCGCTTCCCGACGCTGAGCGAGGAGATGCCCTTGCCGATCGAGTCGACCGCCGCTGCGCCGGCCCGCGACGGGACGGCGTCCGCGACCACGCCGCCGACCGTCGAGCTCTCGCGCGTGTCGCACTGGTACGGCCCGGTGATCGGCCTGAACGACGTTTCGCTCGAGTTGCGGCCGGGAGTGACCGGACTGCTCGGACCGAACGGCGCCGGCAAGTCGACGCTGCTGCGCCTGCTCACCGGACAGATGGAGCCGAGCCAGGGGCGCGTCCGCGTCTTCGGCGAGACGCCGTTCGCCAATCCGAGCGTGCTCATGCGGCTGGGCATGAGCCCCGAGCACGAGGACCTCTACGATTCGCTGACGGCGCAGGCGCACCTCGTCTTCCTGCTGCGCTACGGCGGCTTCGCCAAGGGGCTTGCCACCGAGCTCGCCGATGCGACGCTCGCGCGCGTCGGGCTCTCGGCGGTCGCGACGCGCCGCGTCGGCGGCTTCAGCAAGGGGATGCGGCAGCGGCTGCGCATCGCGCAGGCGTTCGCGCACGGCCCGGCGCTGATCGTCCTCGACGAGCCGCTGAACGGCCTCGACCCGGTCGGGCGGCGCGAGATGATCGACCTGGTCCGCGAGCTCGGCGCGTCCGGGCGCACCGTGGTCGTCTCCGGGCACGTCCTTCACGAAGTCGAGAAGATGACGCGCCGGATCGTCACGATCCACAAGGGGCGCGTGCTCGCGGAGGGGACGCTCGACGAGATCCGGCGTGCGCTCGACGCGCGACCGCACCACGTGCGCGTCGTCACGCCGCACCCGCGCCCGCTCGCGCTGCGGCTGATGGGGGAGAGCGGCGTCGTGAGCGCGCGCGTCGGCGCGGACGAGGCGACTTTCGAGGTGAAGGATCCCGGCCCCTTCTTCGACCGGCTGGCGCGGATCGCCGCGGACGGCGAGATCCCGGTGCAGGAATTCGAGGCGACCGATGACAACCTCCAGGCCATCTTCGACTACCTCATGGCCTGAGCCGCGGCGGCGCCGCCTGCTCGGCGGCGTCGTCGCGACGGCTCGGCTGGCCGGCCTCTCGCTGCTGCGCGGCCGGCGCGGGATCTGGCTCGCGCTGGTGAGCCTGCTGCCGCTCACGTGGGTCGTCGTCGCGATGTTCGTGGCCGGCAGCGGCATCAAGGGCGGCTTCGGGTTCCTCGAACTGCTCTCGACCCTCTATTTCCCGAGGATCGATCTCTTCGTCGCGCTCTTCATCGGCTGCGCGGCGCTCGGCGAGGAGATGGAGGGCAAGACGCTGCCCTACCTGCTGGTGCGGCCGGTGCCGCGCTCGGCGCTGCTGCTCGGCCGCTGGATCGCGGGCGGGGTGAACGCCGGCGTGCTGCTCGGCGGGGCTTTCGTCGTCGCCTACCTGGCGACGGTCGGGCAGATGGGGGGGCGCGCGCTGCTCGACGACCTGCCCCTGCTCGGGCATGCGCTCGCCGCGCTGTGGCTCTCGCTCGCCGCCTACTCGGCGTTCTTCATCCTGCTCTCGGTCGTCGTGAAGTGGCCGCTGCTGGTCGGGCTCGCCGTCCTCTTCCTTTGGGAGGAGTGGGCCGCGGCGATGCCGGGCACGATGGCGCGCTTCACCGTGCTGCACCATGTGTACACGCTTCTCGCGCACTGGACCGGCGAGCCGACCTGGCGCGCGCTCGCGGTGCCGCAGGGCGACCCGCTCCTTGCGAGCGCAAAGTCGCTGCAGGTCGTGGCCGGCGTTGCCGGCGTCTCGCTCGTGCTCGCGCTCTGGCGCTTCCGGAAGAAGGCCTACCTCGTCTGATCGATTCGCCGCGTCGCCGCGCGGATCTCCTTCTCGAGGAAGCAGCCGAGCATCTTGTAGGAGAGCTGCGCCGCGAGGAACTCGGAGTGGTGGTTCACGGGATCGGGCTTGAGCTCGTTCACGTCGCAGGCGACCACGCGCTTGGTGCGGCCGATCTCGCGGATGAGGTTGACCGCGTCCCACCAGCCGAGCCCGCCCGGAACCGGCGTCCCGGTCGAAGGCATGACCGTCGGGTCGAGCCCGTCGAGATCGATCGTGACGTAGACCGGATCGTCGAGCAGCGCGACGGCTTCGCGGATCCAGTTCTTCTTCTCGGGCAGCACGTGGCCGGGGAAAAGATGGATGCCGCGCGCCTTCGCGTAGGCGACTTCTTCCCGGCTGACTGCACGAATTCCGATCGAGACAATTGTCGCCTTCTTGTCGTCCTCGGCGATCGCGTGAATCGCGCAGGCGTGGTTGTAGGGCGAGCCGTGGTACTCCGCGCGCAGGTCGGCGTGCGCATCGACGTGCAGCAGCGAGAAGCGGCCGTGTTTCGCTCGCACCGCCCGCGTCAGTCCGATCGACACCGAGTGCTCGCCGCCGAGCCCGAGCAGGAACTTGCCGTCGCCGACCGGTCCCGCCGCCGCCTTCTCGATCGCCGCGACCGCCTTCGCCGGATCGTTCGATGAGAACTTCACCGCCGGCAGCGTCGCGATCCCGACGTCGCACGGCTGCAGGTCGAACTGCATGTCCCAGAACTCGACCTGCCCCGACGCCTCGATCAGCTTCGCGGGGCCCTCATCGGCGCCTTTTCCGTAGGTGGAGGTGCCGTCGAACGGGCAGGGGAGGACGGCGACACGCGCGGTGTCGTAGCGCGAGAGGTCGGCGGGGAGGTCGAGGTAGCCGGGCTTCGACTTGGCGCGGGCGCGGGCGGGCATGGGAGACGTGGACTCCGGAACACAGAAGAAGGGCGCGCAGCGTAGCGTGGCGGCGTCGCAGTGCGGGAGGGAGGCGCGAACGATGCGGCGGTGGCGCTGGCTGGCGGGCGCGGCGGTCGGGATCGCGGCGATCGTCGCCGCGCGCGCGTGCTGGAAGCCGCTGCCCGACGAGCTGCCGCGCGCCGCCCGTTCGCACGCAGATCGCTCGCTCGACGGCGCGGCCGTCGACGACGAGTCGACCGACGAGAGCGAAGCGGCCCGGCTCGAGGCCGACCGCTCGCCCGACGCTGCGGCGCCGGTTCCCGCGGGCGCGACTCGCTTTCGCCTGAAGTTCGTGAAGGCCGACGGACTGCCGCTGACGACCGTGCGCGTCGGGGTGCGACCCGAAGGCGCGACCGAGCCGCGGACGATCACACCCGTGCGCGGCGGCGCGGCGGTGCTCGACCTCGACGACGGATGCCGTGCGGTCGACTTCTCGGCGCGCGGGTACGTCGACGTGCACCGTGCCATCGACGCGCGCGATCGGCAGCGCGGCGACCTCGGCGCGATCGCCTTCGTTCCGGCGGCGACGCTCGACGTGCGGATCGTCGGCGCGCCGCGCCGTGCGCTGCCGTGGCTCCTGATCGAGGCGGCTGCGAAGGCCGATGCTCCTCGAGGCTACGGAGATTCGTTCGGCTGCGGCGACGCGAAGGTCGCGACGGCCGACGGGACGGCGCGCGCGACGTTCAGGCTGCCGTCCGACACCGAGTTCTGGCTCCGGCTCGATGGCGAGGGGGTCGCGGTGAGGTCGACCCCGCCGCCGCTCGCCGAGGGCGAGACGACCTGGACGGTCGATCTCGCGGCGTTCGCTCGCATTCGCGGCCACGTCGCGGGCGTCCCGCCGTCCTGCGCGCGCGGCGCAGGCGTCTGGCTGAAGCGTTTCGTCCCCGAGCGCGACGGACTCTTCCCCGGCATGGACGCGTACACCGATCTCGACGAGGAGGCGCGCTTCGAATTCCTCGCGGTCCCCGACGGGCCGTTCGCGCTGCGCCTCGACATCGCGGAGCTGCGCGCATCGGGTGACGCGCGCCGCGACGCGTGGCACACGGTGGACCTCCCGTCGGGACGCGAGCTCGAGCTCGAGCCCGACCGCGAGCTCCTCGGGGTCGCGATCGGACCGTTCGAGGAGGCGCGCGGATCCTCCGGAGGCTGCTCGCTCCGGTTCGACGATTCGCTGCAGCCGTACTTCATGAGGCAAGCCGCAGACGATCGGCGCTTCGCGCGGGGTCTGGTTCCCGCGGGCGTGCTGCACGAGGCGGCGCACGTCTTGGTCGACGGCGCGCGCGCCGGCGAGCGCGTGCTCGATGTCGCCGAGCTCCCGCCGCCGCGAGACGGAATCGTCACGATCGACCTCGACCGCTTCCCGCGGCTGCGCGGCCGGCTCATCGTCGAATGGAACTGGCTCGCGTCGCGCGACTGGAGGATCGAGCTCACGGTGAGCGGCCGCGGCGTCGGTGATCTGCCGGGCGTGCCGATCGCGAAGCGCGAGCGCGGACTCATCGACGAGACGTTCGAGGGGCTCGCGCCGGGTCGCTACGACGTCTGGGGCGTCTACCGTTCGGTGCTCCAACGGCGCGTCGCGAGCGGGATCGACCTCGCGCCCGACGAGGTGCGAAGCCTTGACGTGAAGCTTCCGTCGCCGGTGCATCGAACCGGCCGGATCACGAACTGGAGCGAGCTCGATCCGGCGATGCGCCCGCGTGAGGTCGTCCTCGAGAACGCGACGTCGGCGAAGATCGCGGACGGTCGCTTCGAGACCGACGTCGCGCCGCCGATCGGCCGCACCGCGCGCTTCCGCGACTTGCGCAGCGAGCTCGTCGACGCGGCCGCGCCGGTCGAGACCGACGACGACGGAGCGCTCGCGATCCGCTTCCCGGTCGAGGAGGTCGAACTCTTCGAGCTGACCGTGCAACTCCCGTCGGGAGAGCGCGCGACCGCCTTCTGCGTCGGCGCGGACGCGCCCGAGACCATCAGCCTCTTCACGCCGCTTCGCCGCGCGGGCGCGGACGCGGACGGCCGGATCGCGCTCGTGCGACGGCGCGCCGCGCCGCTGCGGGGATGGATCGAGGGCTTCACGGGAGGCGGCGAGAAGCGCGTGCTCGCCTGGTTCTCGAGCGACGTCCCGGCGGGGACCTTCGTGCCGGCCGGCCGCTACGTCGACGTCTCGAACGGGAGCGACGGCACGACCGCGACGCTCCACCTCGTCGCACGGCCGCTCGGCGGCTGGACGCCCCCGCGCGTCTCGCTCTGCAAGGTGATCCATGGCCTCCCGCGCCGGATCTGGATCCCCGACGGCGCGGAATTCGTCGACGTCGAGTTTCCGGGTCGGGCGAAGAATCGCGTCGAGTGCGCGACGCTCGCCGAGAACTGGACGCTGGATCCGGAGTGAGCGAGCTCACTCCTTGTCGCGAACGAAGCGCAGGCGCGAACTCGACAGCGCCTCCGGATCGAGGACGGCCCAGATCGGCGAGCCGCGCGGCGCCCACCAGACCGGCGGGTGGCGCGGCCGGCCGTCGGTGTCGAGCTCCTGCACGAGGTCGACCGGCGCGACGATCGAGCCCTTGTCGCGGCCGGCCGCCTGCCACTGCGCGAACGTGCCGCCGGCGAAGCGCGCCGCACCGGCGCTGGCGACCTCGTAGACGTTCTCGTGGAAGTCGAAGTGGCCGTCGCGCAGGTCGCCGGCGAAGAGCTCGCCTGCATGGTCGGCGACGACGACGTTGTGGTCGAAGGTGAAGCTCGAGTGCACTTCCGGCCGCGTGCGCTGCAGCGCGGCGTCGCGGCCGAACGCGAAGAGGTTGTGGTGGACGCGGTTCTCGCGGCCGTAGTGCTGATGGAAGCCGCCGTGCGTCGTGCGCAGCACGACGTTGTCGCGCGCCTCCACGTGCGTCGAGCCCTCGTCGAAGTAGATGCCCCAGCCGCCGTACGTGCGCGCCGCGACGTCGTGGATGTAGTTGCCGCGCAGGACCGTCCCGTCCTGGATCCCGAGCGTGTAGATCCCCGCCATGTCGGAAAGCAGCGGCCCGTCGCCACCTTCGCGCGCGCCGATGAATCCGATCTCGTTGCCTTCGACGACGTTGCCGCCCGCGCTCGACGCGCCGTAGCCCCAGGTCCAGCCGATCGAGACGCCGGTGTATTCGAGGTCGCGGATCACGTTGTTCGAGATTCGATTGCCGGAGCTCTGACCGATCCAGACGCCGACGGCGGACGGGAAGAGGCGGCCGAGGTCGACGAGATGGCAGCCGTCGACGACGTTGCCCGAGGTCTCCGCACCTGCGGCGGGAATCACGGCCTCGCCGATCTTCACGCCGCCGCCGCCAAGGTCTTCGAGCCAGCAGTGGTCGACGCGGACTTCGCTGCATCCGCGGCCCAACGAAATCCCGTAGGTGCCGCAACGAGTGATGCCGCACTGGCTGAGCCGGACGCGCTCGGCATCGTGGACGTCGAGTGCCGCGGGCACGCCGATGGCCGCCTGCGGCGAGCCGCTCGCGCGGCCCGCGTTCGCATCGGCAGGCGCCGGGAACCACCATTCCGCGCCCTCGAACTGCAGCGCCACGATCCAGACGTCGTGGACTCGCGCGTCTCCACGGCCGCCGATCTTCACGAGGGACTCGAGGCGCGGCGCCGTGATCGTGCAACGCTCGATCTCCTCGCCCATCCGCGGCGCGTACCAAACGCGCTTCGCCTGCTCGTCGAGCCACCATTCGCCCGGCTGGTCGAGCGCGGCGAGCGACTCGAACCAGACGAGATCGCCGGGATCGGGCTTGAACACGGTCTTGTCGTGCAGCGTGACCTCGCCGTGCTCCGCGTCGATCGCCGCGACGCGGCAGTGCGAGTCGACCCAACGCGATACGAGCACGAGGTCGGACCGACCCGCTTTGGCGATCGGCGCGAGGTAGGCGCACGCGAGATGCAGCCCACTCGCCCCCTCGTTCCACGGCCTCGCCGCGTCGGCCGCGGCGACGCCCTGGATCGCGACGCCGCCGCGATCGGGCGTGCGTGCGCGCGTCCGGCGTTCCCCGTCGACGAAGAGCTCGCGGAAGAGCCAGGGACGAGCAGGCGTCTCGCCGCTCGCCGGAACGTCCGGCACGTCGGCGACCCAGACGTCGCGGCCGCGCAGCTTCTCGGGTCGCCACCCGACGATCCTGCGACTGCCGCGCAGCGTCGTCGACCATCGGGGACGACCCGCGTAGTCGTCGGCCCGGTCCGGACTCCGGTCGGTCGCACCGGGGAACGACAGCGAGCGGCCGACGAGGACCACCGGATGGTCGGGCGACCCGGAGTCGTCCGGTCCGATCTCGAGCGGCGCGTCGAGGTCGAAGGTCCCTTCCAAGATGCGGATCGCCGCCGTCCTCTCGCACAGCGACGGATCACTTGCGCGCATCTCGCGGAGCTTGCGGAGCGCCGCCTGCGGCGTGCGCAGCGGACCGCCGCCTTTGCCGTCGCTCGACTCGAGGAGGCCCGAGTTCGCGTCGTCGCCGTCGATCGAGACGTGGAGCTTCACGCCGTCGAACGGGCGCGGCCACGGACCGACCTCGACTCGCTTGAAGCCCTGCGCGAGCGCCAAACCGAGGACGATCCCGCATCCGCCCACGCGCCGCCTCCTCGACTCTCCTGCGTGCGACCCGCGACGTCCCGCTCGAATCGCCGCTCCCGTTAGCATCCCCTCGATGATCTCTCCCCGCCAACCCCAACGCGAAGACGCCGCCGCTGCCGATCGCGCCGCGCGTCTCGCCGCGCTCCCGGCCTTCGCGCAACGCGCGTGGGGCGGGGCGGTTCTGTCGGGCGAGTGGGACGATTGGACGTGGCAGCAGCGCCACCGTCTTTCGAGCGTCGGCGCGATCCTCGACGTGCTCGGCGCGGACTTCCCGGTGGCCGCGGCGACGCGGGCGGCGATGGAGGCGGTCGCGAGCCCGCGCGCAGGCGAGCCGTCGAAGGTCGGCGTCACGCCCTGCTACCTCGCGTTCGCGAATCCCTCCGACCCGCGCGATCCGATCCTGCCGCAAGTGCTGCCCGATCCGGCCGAGGCGGCCGCCGACGGCGGCGCGCCCGATCCGTTCGAGGAGGAGGCGCTCGAGATCGCGCCGGGCGTGGTCCATCGCTACGGCGATCGCGCGCTCTTCCTTCTGACCAACTGGTGCACGACGCTCTGCCGCCATTGCATGCGCAAGCGCGAGTGGGAGGGGCGGTTCCGGACGCTCTCCGACGAGGAGGTCGATCGGGCCATCGACGCGATCGCGGCGCGGCCGGAGATCCGCGACGTGCTGCTTTCGGGCGGCGATCCGCTGAACCTCGCGCCGGCGTTCCTCGGGCGCGTGCTCCTGAAGCTGCGCGAGCGGTGCGACCTCGACTGCCTGCGGATCGGCAGCCGCGTGCCGGTCACGCTGCCGCAGCGGATCGACGACGAGCTGCTCGCCGCGCTCGCCCCCGCGGCGCCGCTCTGGCTCAACACCCACTTCAACCACGCGCGCGAGCTCTCCCCCGACTCGGTCGCCGCGCTGCGCCGCCTCGCGCGCGCCGGCGTCGTCGTCAGCAACCAGGGCGTGCTGCTGCGCGGCGTGAACGACTCCCCCGACGAACTGCTCGCGCTGTCGCGGGCGCTGCTGCGCGCCGGGCTGCGCGCCTACTACCTCCACCAGTGCGACCCGGTCGCGGGCGTGCGCCACTTCCGGGTCGGGCTGGCGCGCGCGCTCGAGCTGGTGCGCTCCCTGAACGGGCGCGTGAGCGGGCTCGCGATCCCGCGCCTCATGGTCGACCTGCCGGGCGGCGGCGGAAAAGTCCAGGCCGACGGCCCGATGCTGCGCGAGCGACGCGGCGAGCGCTTCGTCTACCGCTCGCCGATCGACGGCCGCGACGTCGAGGTCGACGGATCGGAAGGGACGTTCGGCGGCACGGGTTCTTGGCTGGTTGAGGGGGTCGGCGGGCGCTTGTATGCTCCCCGGCCCATTTCGGCCTGAAGCCGCAGGCGCAGAGCGTCCGAGAAGGTGCGAGTCAGTGCCGGACGACGCGCGCAACGGCTCCGACCGACGTGAACTTTGCCCGATCGTCTAATTGGTAGGACAGCGGACTCTGACTCCGTAAGTCTTGGTTCGAGTCCAAGTCGGGCAGCCACGAAGCAGTCCGGCCGCCGGGGGAGACCCTGGCGGCCGGTTTCGTTTCGGAAGGGCTCGGCGGTGCGTCGCCGGCCGGGGCGCCCCGATCAGCGACCGAAGATCAGCTCGAGGCCAGCGGTGAACGACATCCCGTACGCCGCGCCGGAGTCGATCTCGAGGACCTGTGCGAACAGCGAAACACCGTAGAGCGCGGCGTCCGGGGGAACGGTTCCGTTCACCGACCCGCCGGTCGGCGTGAGCGGGAGGAAGACGCTCAGCGCGGGGATCAGCAGCAGCGTCCCGCCCGCCCGCGTCGGGATCGAAGCCGACTGCGTGCCCAAGAGCGCGAGCGCGACGGTCCACGTCCCGGACGAATTGCCGATGTCGAGCGAGAGCGGCGCGCCGAGCACCGGATTCGCGCTCGGGGTGAACGTCGGGACGCCGTTCGTCCCGGCGAAGCCGACGCCGTAGTTGTTCCAACTGGCCGGCGTCTGCAGCGCAGAGACGTCGTCCAGGAAGACGTCGCACACGCCGTTGCCGTCGCCGTTCACGAGATTCGTCGCGACACTCGCGAAGGCGGCGACTTTCGCATCGGAAGAGAGCACCGCGTCATTGCTCCGGTCGTTCGCCGGCACGTTGGAGAAATCGACCGACAGGAGCGCCGTCGTGCCGGCGGAGCGATCGCGCAGGAAGACGTCGCCGACGCCGTTCGCGTCGTTCGGGACGAGATTCGTCGCGTCGCTCTGGAATGAAGCGAACCGGCCGTCGGTCGAGAGCGCGGGGCTGTCGCTGCTGGCGTTCGCGTCCCCTCCCGACGGATCGATGGAGAGTCGCTCGGTGACGCCCGAGGCCATCTCGTGGACGAAGACGTCGCCGCAGTCGTTGGTGTCGCCGGTGACGAGGTTCGATGCGTAGCTCATGAACGCGACGGTCGAGCCGTCCGCCGAGATGCGCGCCATGCTGCTCGCGAAGTTCGCCTGTGCGCCGGCCGAATCGACACTGACGCGGGTCGTCGTCTTCGCGGTCGTGTCGTGCACGAAGATGTCCCCTGCGCCGTTCGTGTCGCCGGCGACGATGCCGGTCGCGCGGCTGTTGAAGACCACGTAACGCCCGTCGCTGGAGATGTCGGGATTGAAGCTGAGGCCCGCGGGGCCACCGCCGCTGAAGTTCAAGCTGACGCAGGTCGTCCGGCCGGCGACGCGATCCCGCACGAAGATGTCGGTGCCCGCGTTGCCGTCGCCGCTCACGAAGTTCGTGGCGTCGCTCTCGAATGCGACGAGCGTCCCGTCGGCCGACAGCGCGGCGCGATAGCTGCCCTTGTTTCCCTGGACGCCCGCCGTGTTCAGGCTCACGCGCTCCGTGATCCCGGTCGAACGGTCGTGGACGAAGCTGTCGGCCCAGCCGTTCGTGTCGCCGGCGACGAGGTTCGTCGCCCGGCTCCAGAACGCGACGCACTTGCCGTCGGCGGAGAGCATCGGCGCGAAGCTCTCGTCGTTCGCCTCGATGCCCGCCGAATCGACGCTCACCCGCTCGATCGTCCCGGCGGTCTGGTCGAAGACGAAGACGTCGATCTGGCCGTTGGTGTCGCCCGCGACGAGGTTCGAGGCGGCGCTCGTGAAGGCGACGACGGTGCCGTCCGCGGAGAGCGCGACGGTCCGCTGCTCGTACTGGATATGGACACCGCTATCGCCGTTCCCCTCGACCCCGTTCGAGTCGACGCTGACGCGCGAGATCACCTGCGCGTGTGCGGGGACCGAGAGCGCGAGACTCGTGGCGACGATCGACGCGATGCGCATGACGTGCACTCCTTCGACAGGGACGACGGGCGGAAGATCTTTCGACCCGCGCACGGCCGGGCAAGTCGGGATAATCGCGCGATGGCCCCGATCGAGACCCGTTCCGGCGACCTGGTACGCGCCCGTGTCGCGATGATCGCTCCGGGCGACGCGCCCGGCGGCGCGCGCTTCGCGATGTTGCGCATGCGCCACGCGGAGTTCCGGCCCGACCGGTACTGGAGCTTCTGCGATTTCCCCGTCGCGCTGCCGGCGACTTCGACGGCGGACGTGCTCGGTGCCGAGGCGCTGAAGGTCGGAGACGAGGTCGTCGTCGTGCTCGCGGCGCGGGCGGAGGCGTCGCGCCTGGCCGATGCGGTCGGCCACTACTCGTACCGGCTGCACGCGGCGGGCAAGGCGCCGGAGATCCCGATCGAGCGCTCGACCGAGCGCATCTACGCCAGCCTGATCGAGTAATTGGTAGGACCACGGACTCTGACTCCGTGAGTCTTGGTTCGAGTCCAAGTCGGGCAGCCACGAAGCAGTCCGGCCGCCGGGGGAGACCCTGGCGGCCGGTTTCGTTTCCGGGGTCCGCTCCCGGACGCGGCGTCGAGCTCCGGACCCCTCGCGGCGCCGCTCAGCGCCCGAAGATCAGCTCGATCCCCTGGCTGAACGAGATCCCGAACGTGGCACCCGGGTCGATTTCGAGGATCTGCGCGAAGAACGACACCCCGTAGAGCGCGGCGTCCGGCGGAACGATGCCGTCGATGGATCCGCCGTTCGGAGTGAGCGGCAGGAAGACCTGCAGCAGCGGATCGACCAGCAGCGTGCCACCCGCCCGCGTCGGGATCGAGGCCGACTGCACGCCGAGCACGACGAGGCCGACCGACCACGTGCCCGAAGAATTGCCGGCGTCGAGCGAGATCGTGGCGCCGAGCACCGGATTCGCGCTCGCCGTGAACGCCGGGACGCCGTTCGTGCCGGGGAAGCCGGCGCCGTAGTTGGTCCACGACGCGGCGGTTTGCAGCTTCGTGGCATCAGCGACGAAGACGTCGCAGCAGCCGTTGGTGTCGCCGAAGACGAGATCCGTCGCGACGCTCGAGAACGCGACCTGCGTCGCGTCGGCGGAGATCGCCGGGAGGCCGCTCTCGCCGTTCGACGGCACGTTCGAGATATCGACCGAGAGCGCCGCAGTGGTGCCCGCCGCGCGGTCGCGCAGGAAGACGTCGCGGACGCCATTCGTGTCGTTGGCGAAGAGGTTCGCGGCGAGACTCGAGAAGACCACGAACTTCCCGTCCGCGGAGAGCATGGCGTCGTTGCTCTCGCCGTCGCCGCCGTTCCCGGAACCGTCGACGCTCACCCGCTCCGTGATTCCCGAAGCGAGTTCGTGCACGAAGACGTCGCCTTGTCCCTCGACGTCGCCCGGGACGAGGTTCGACGCGTAACTCTCGAACTCCACCGTCGAGCCGTCGGCGCAGATGGTCGGATGCCAGCTCGTCGAGTCGCCTTGCAGGCCGGAAGAGTCGACGCTGACGCGCACGGTCGTCGCGGCCACGCGGTCGCGCACGAATACGTCGTAGTGGCCGTTCGTGTCGCCGGGCACGAGATCGGTGGCGCGCGCGCTGAACGCGACGCGGCTCCCGTCGGACGAGATCGACGGATCGAAGCACCCGCCCGGACCCGGAGGGGTACCGCTCGACGTGAGGCTGACGCGCCGGGTCGTCCCCGCCGCGCGATCGCGCAGGAAGATGTCGGTGCTCTTGTTCGTGTCGACGACGGCGAGGTTCGTCGCGTTGCTCTCGAACGCGACGAGCATCCCGTCGCTCGAGAGCGAGGCGCGGTAGCTGCCGAGATCGCCCTCGACACCCGCCGTGTTCACGCTCACGCGTTCGGTGATCCCGGTCGAGCGGTCGTGGAGGAAGGTGTCCTCGGCGCCGTTCGTGTCGTTCGCGACGAGGTTCGTCGTCCGGCTCCAGAATGCGACGACGTTCCCGTCGGCCGAGATGGCTGGTGCGACGCAGTCGGCGTCCGCCTCGATGCCGGTCGAATCGACGCTCACGCGCTCGATCGTCCCGGCGACCCGGTCGACCACGAAGATGTCGATGCTCCCGTTGCCGTCGCCCGCGACCAAGTTCGACGCGGCGCTCGCGAAGGCGATCACGTTGCCGTCCGCCGAGATCGCGACGGTCCTCTGCTCGAATGCGAGCCCAAGACCGCTCTGCGCGTTCCCCTGGTTCCCGTTTCCGTCGACGCTGACCCGCGAGATCACCTGTCCGCGCGCGGCGGACGCGAGGACGAGAGCCGCCGCGAGCGGCAACGAAATGCGCATGGACGACACTCCTGATGATGCGGACGAAGGCCTGACGATCTTTCGGACGGCGCTCGGCCGTGCAAGTCGGGATAATCGCGCGATGGCCCCGATCGAGACCCGTTCCGGCGACCTGGTACGCGCCCGTGTCGCGATGATCGCTCCGGGCGACGCGCCCGGCGGCGCGCGCTTCGCGATGTTGCGCATGCGCCACGCGGAGTTCCGGCCCGACCGGTACTGGAGCTTCTGCGATTTCCCCGTCGCGCTGCCGGCGACTTCGACGGCCGACGTGCTCGGTGCCGATGCGCTGAAGGTCGGGGACGAGGTCGTCGTCGTGCTCAGCGCGCGGGCGGAGGCGTCGCGCCTGGCCGACGCTCCGGGCCACTACTCGTGCCGGCTGCACGCGGCGAGCGGCGCGCCCGAGATCCCGATCGAGAGGTCGACCGAGCGCATCTGGGCGGGGCTCGTCGAGCGGACCGAGCCGCCGGCGGCGGGCGAGCTCGTGCTGCACCTCGGCAGCGGGCTCACCTGCTACGTCGACGCGACGGGGGAGGGACCCTACCCGCCGGAGTCGCTCGAGCACGGGAGCTGGAGCGAGTTCATCCTCAACGAGCCTTTCCAGCCGCTCGTGTTGCGCCGCGCGAAGTGAAGCGCGGCCCGCAGTAGGGCGCCGCGCGCGTCACTGCCGCTCGAGGAGCCGCAGCACCGTCGCGAACAGGTCCTTCTCCGGGTCGCCGCGGAACGTCCACTCCGACGGCAGCTCGAGCTTCGCGCGCAACGCCGAGAGCTTCGGCGCATGGTCGGCCATCGGCTGCAGCGCCATGAGCGACACGCTCTCGTCGAAGGCGTCGGCGAACTCCCGCAGCGATTCGCGCCCGACCGCGAAGGCGAGCTTCGGCTGGATCAGCGCGGCGTCGAACGCCGCGAGCGACGCGGCCGGCCCCTCGGCGACGACGCCGACGCGCCCCGCGATCGGCGCCAGCAGCTCGCACGCGCGCGCCACGTCGAGCGCCGCCGCGAAGGCGGGCGACTGGTTGGCGTAGATCTGCAGGCGCAGGTCGAGCTGCGAGAGCTCGCCGAATCCCCGGGGATCGATCGCGAGGCAGGCGAAGCCCCCGTCGACGAGCTTCTGCACCTGGAGGCGCTTCTCCGCGGCCGTCTTGCCGTTCTCGTGCAGCAACACGACGCCGCCGCGCGGCGCCTTGACCGGCAGCCAGAGCAGGCCCGGGATCGGGAGCCCCTTCGCGCTCTCGAAGGTGACCCACGCGCGCGCGGGCCCGACCTTGCCGACCTCGGCCGGCGTCTTGGGGAGCGCGACTTCTGCGCCCCGCTCGTCGCGTGCGACGAGCGGGGCGGCCGACGCCTCCGGCACGCCGCCGTTCAGCGCGACGTACGCCGCCGCGTCGCCCTTGCCTGCGGCCGCGGCGAGGCGCGCCATCGCGAAGTCCTTCATCGGCTTCCAGGTCTTCGGCGGTTCGGGCAAGCAGAGCATTTCGCGCGAGTCCTGCGGCTCCGTCGGCCGCTCGGTCAGCTTCACGGGCGAGCCGTCGCCCACGCCGCGCAGCGCCTGGTCGAAGAAGCCGAGCGCCGCCGCGACCATCTCGAGGTTGTAGTCGTGGCCCGAGTGGAAGATGCGGTAGCGCGCCTGCTCCTTCGCGCCGAAGAGATCCCAGATCGCGGCGAGCTTCTCGCCCGTCTTCTTCGTCCCCTCCGGCGGGAACTCGCGGTCGTTGTCGGCGCCGATCACGAGGACCGGAGCGGGCGCACGCACCGCGAGCGCGTCGGCGCGGTCGCCGAGGCGCAGCGTGCCGGGCACGTGGTTGCACGGGCAGCCGTTGTCGGGCATGACTTCGAGGCTCGTCGCGAAGCAGACCGGCACCGCCGCGCCGTACCGCTCGTCCGCGGCGAAGGCCCACAGCGTCGCGAGCCCGCCGCCCGACGCGCCGGTGACCCCGACGTGCGCCAGGTCCGCTTCGGGCCGCGTCGCGAGCCAGTCGAGCCCGCGCATCAGGTCCCAGATGTAGAAGCCGGTCGTGTTGTCCGACGCGAGGACGTAGCGGAAGTCGAAGTGCGAGCCCGCCTCGCGCCGCTCGATCAGCGCGTCTTCCTCGAAGCTGTACCCGGGCGAGTCGACGATCAGCGCGAGGTAGCCGTGCAGCGCCTGCTGGATCATCCGCTGCTGGACGACCGGCTCGCTCTTCTTGTGCGTCCAGTGGCCGTGCGGATTGACGATCACCGGCAGCTTCGCGCCCTCCTTCGCGCCGCCGAGCGACGCGCCGGTCGGGACGTAGAGGTGGGCGGTGACGAAGAAGTCGGGGCGGCTCTCGTAGACGACCTTCTCGATGCGGTAGCCGTCGCGCTCGAGCGTCCCGACGACCTTCGCGTTCAGCGGCGTGCGCTCCGGCATCGGGTCGAGGCCGAGCGAGCGGAGCACCTGCGTGCGCGCGGCCGCGCGGCCCGCCTCGAACTCCTCCCGCGACTTCGCCGTCGGCTTCGCCGCCTGCTGCTTCGCCTGCGCTGCGCCGAACGCCTTGACCAGCTGCGGCCCGCGCCCGCCGAGCACGAAGTCGTCCCACGGCCGGCCCGGCACGACCGCCGCCGCCTTCGCCCCCTGCTCGCGCGCGACTAGCTCGCCGAGCACGAGGAACGGCACGTCGTGGGCGTTCATGAAGTCGGGGAGCACGGCCGTCGCGTAGCGGCCGCCCTCGCTGCCCGGATCGATCAGCACCACCGGCTTGTCGACACCGCGGCTCTTCAGGAGCTTCAGCAGCGCGCGCGCGCAGCCGGGCACGTGGAGATCCTGGATCAGGCGCGCGTTCACCATCCAGAGCTCGCCGCGCCCGACCTTCTGGTGGGCGACGGTGCCGTCGCCCTCGACCTTCCAGTCGGGCGTCGCGACGAAGCGCTGCCAGACGACGTCCTGCGCGCGGATCACCTCGAGGCCGAGCGCGCCGCCCGGGTCGGCGACGTCGGAGCGGCGGTTCTCCACGCGCGGCGGCTGCGGCAGCCAGGAGAGCGGGTAGCGGCCTGACGTGTAGTCCTGTTGCAGCACGAGCAGCGTCATGCCACGCGCGACGGCGTCGAGGAGCTTGCGCTGCGTCGCCGCGTCGAACGAGCGGAAGAAGTTGGAGGCGCGCGGCGCGACCACGAGCAGGCCGTGCTTCTCGGGAGAGAGCATCGCCGGGTCGAGGTGGGCGAGCGCTTCCTCGCTCGAGTAGATCAGCGGCGTTGCGCCCGAGCCTCCCGAGCCTCCCGAGCTTGGAGATTGGCTTGGAACGACGAGCCACGGCGCGCCCTCCCGCCAGTCGGGGATGCGCCGCAGCCCGCCCTTCGTCTCGACCTCGGCCGCGACCATGTGGCCGAAGGACTCGCGTGGGAAGCTCGCGACGAACGCCTCGCCCTTCTTCTCCATCGCGAGCGAGTGGAAGAACGTCGAGCTCGGCAGCGGCTTGGTCAGCAGCCACGCCTTCGTCAGCCCCTTCGCCGGCACGCTCGCGACGATCGTCCCCTTCTCGTCGCGCCACGAAAGCTTCGGCAGTTCGGCGGCGGGGGGGAGCTCGGGCGCGGCCGCGGCCGCCTCTTTCGCGCCTTCGGCCGCCTTCTTCAGCGATTCCGCCTCGGCCGTGACGGCCCCGAGCTGGTCCCTCCAGTGGAAGGTGTTGGTGCGCATGCGCAGCCGCTCGGTGAACGGCCGGTAGTATTTCGCGGCGGCGGACTCCGAGAGCTGCTGCCACGCGGCGCGCGCCGCCTCCATCGCGTCGGCGGCCGCGCGGCGCGCGCCGGCGTGCGACGGCTCCGCCTCGGCGAGCGCGGCCCACCACGCGGCGCGGAAGCGGCCGGCGTAGTAGCGGCCGAGGCTCGCCATCTGGGCGAGCGCGTGCTGCAGCTCGAACGCGCGCCCCTTCGCCGCCGCCGGCACCTCGCTCTTCGCGAGCGCCGGCATCTCCTTGTCGATCTTCGCGGCGAGCGCCTCGAGCTCCGCCGCGACCTCGAGCGCCGAGACGCGGCCGTCGTGGCCGCCGGTCGCGCGCAGCGCGATCTCCTCGCGGATCGGCCGGAAGACGTGGGTGTCGAGGCCTTCGCCTTCGATGAACTCGCGCGTCGAGCCGCCCCATTCGAGCTCGGGCGCGTGGTCGCGGTGGTCGGGCCCGATCGCGCGCATCATCATCGCGATCGGGACGATGCGGCTCGCCGCGGACCAGGCGCGCTGCAATGGCGGCGCCGCCGCTCCGAACCGCTCCTTCATCGCCTGCGCGAAGACCTCGTCGCCCGTCTTGGGGTCGTAGCCGAGGCGGCCCCACTGCATCAGGTAGAGCTCGTCGCGCTGGTGGATCCAGTCGCACGAGACGTTGGCGGCGTCGGCGACGTAGTAGCGCGGCGACTTCGGGTAGTAGGCGTCGAACGGCTCGATCGTGACGCCGCTCGCCGTGCCCATGCGCATCGGCTCGATCGAGCGGCGCACCCAGTCGGGCGCGTAGAAGGGGAAGATGCGGTGCGTCCCGTTGGCGCGCACCTGCCAGACGATCTTGTAGGGCTCGTCGGGCCAGCGCCCGCCGCCCTCGCTCGCGGGGATCGCGTCGCCCGGCCACTTGCGCTTCGACGCCGGCGCGTCGCCCGAGTCGGAGAGGTAGTCCTCGAACGAGTAGCTGTACCACGCCGGTGCGCGGCCGCCCGCGAACGGCCACGGCGCGCCCCACTGCTCGCCGTTGTACTTGATCTCGACGGTGAAGTCGGTCGAGGCGCGCGCGAGCGGGACGACCTTCTCCTTGCGCGTGATCCAGCTGCGCGTGATCAGCGGGATGTCGCGCCCGCTGTTGGCGACCGCCTCGGTGTAGCAGCGGAAGAAGTCGCCGCCGTGGCCGCTCTCCCCGATGCGGAAGCCGATGGCGTCGAGGCCGGGCGCGCCGCGGATCATCTTCTCGACGCACTCGCGCGTGTAGGCGTAGCAGGTCGCCTCGTCGTTCTTGTAGGGGACGGTGCGCTGGTGGGGCGTGGTGAGGCGCGCCTCGTACGCCATCAGGCTCACGCGGATCGCGCGCGCGTGCGCGAGCTCGATGACGTGATTGAGTTGCGCGAGGTCCTTCGCCTTCACGTCGGGCGCGACGCCGACCGCGGGGAACTGCTCGCTCTGCACGAAATAGGCGTAGAGGTTGGGGGCGTCGGTGACGCTCACGTCCCACGTGCCGTGCAGGTCGAGCCAGTTGAGGCGGCTCTCCGCCATCTGGTCAAAGAGCGTGGTCCAGAACTCCTCGTTCGCGAACCACCAGCGCTTCGGGTCGGTGAGCGCGGCCGGGTCGTAGTCGGTGTCGTTCTTCTCGTAGTTCCAGGGCAGCGTGAGGAAGAGGTTGAGCCCGCGCTCGCGCAGGAACGGCGCCGCCGCGAAGTCGGCGGGGCGCAGCGCGGATTCGCCGTCGCGGCGCGCGCGCTCGGCGAGCTCGAGCAGCCCGTACATCGCGCCGGCCGCGTCGGGCGCGACGACCTGGGCCCCCTTGCCCTTGGTCGCGAGCTTGAAGCTCTCGCGGTCGCCCTGGCCATTGACGTCGACCTCGACGCGCGCGCTCGCGCCCGACAGCGCCGCGTCGAGCCGCGCCTTGCCGAACGCGACGGGGTCGTCGGCGCCGCGCGCTCGCGGCACGAGGGCGAGCGAAACGAGCCACGGAACCGCGAGCCATCGGACGAAGCGATCCAAGGGCGCGTCCTCCATCTCGACTCGACCCCGAGCGTCGGCCGCCGGCGAGCGTACGCGGCGGGCCCGCGAAGGTCACGCTATGCTCGCGCCCCCTTCATCATGTTCGGGCACAGGAGCGACGCCATGTCGATGTACGAAGAGGATCTGGTCCTGCCGCTGCGCCAGGAGCTGACCAAGCTCGGGATCAAGGAGCTGCGCACCGCGGCCGCCGTCGATGCGGCCCTCTCGAAGAAGGGCGGGACGGTGCTGGTGGTGGTCAACTCCGTCTGCGGCTGCGCCGGCGGCGCGGCGCGCCCGGGCATTGCGCTGGCGCTGAAGCACGCGACGCTGCCCGACGAGCTCACCACCGTCTTCGCGGGCCAGGACGCCGAGGCGACCGCGCGCGCCCGCGAGTACTTCAAGCCCCATCCGCCGTCGTCGCCCGCGATCGCGATCCTGAAGGACGGCAAGGTCGCGCAGATGATCCCGCGCAGCGAAATCGAGGGGCGCATGCCGCAGGACGTCGCGCGCACGCTCATCGCGGCGTTCGACCGCCACTGCTCGAAGGTCCGGAGCTGACGGCTCTTTCGCCGGCGGACTCCACCTCCTTAGCGCGAACGCCGCTTCGTCGGGTCCCCGCGGCTCGTAACTGGAGCGGACGTCGAGAACGCGGGTGAAGAGGCCGCGGGGAGCAAGGCGGCGTGCTGGAACGCGCGACGGGCGAGAGCGGGTCGAGGGGCGGAGGGGAAAAAGGCTCGATGGACGGGACACGCTCGCCC
>DAINBU010000076.1:21330-23524 GCA_036732755.1 Planctomycetota bacterium | reverse complement strand
CGGAACTGCTGCGAGTCGTATTCGAATGCGCCGAGCGCAGCGAGCCCCCCGTTCATCGTTGGTTTGGGGCGAGCGTGTCCCGTCCATCGAGCCTTTTTCCCCTCCGCCCCTCGACCCGCTCCCGCCCGTCGCGCGTTCAACCACGCCCCCTTCTCCCCGCGCCCGCTTCACCCGCGCCCTCGACGTCCGCTCCAGTTTCAAGCCACGGCCGCGGTGGACATGGTCATCCCGCCCGCACCAACGTCCAAGCGTGCCGCGCCCCTCCTCCCGGAGATCCCGATGGTCGCCCGCTCCGCCGTCCGTGCCCTCGTCACGCTCGCGCTCCTCGCCACGGGCGCCGCCGCGCGCGGCGACGACTCGGAGGGGAGTTCGCCGAAGCCGTTCGTCCTGCGCATCCACTCGCTCGCCGGCCTCGTCGAGCACGAGGGGTATTCCCAGGCCTCGCTCGCGCTCCTCCCCTACCGCGTCGGCTCGAACAGCCAGGCGAACTTCGAGGCGTACGGCACCGACCACGCCGACGGCGGGGAGGTGACGGTGATGAGCGGGGAGGACGTCGTCTCCCTCGTGCGCAACACGGTCGACCCCTCGATCTGGGAGGAGGGCACCGCCCGCGTCGACCTCGCCGAGGAGACGCGCCTGCTCGTGACGGCGCCGGCCGAGACGCAGGATCGGATCGCGGAGCTGCTCGCCGGCCTCCTGCCGGCGCTCGCGCCGCGGGTGCTGCTCCAGGTCGGCGTGCTGCGCGGCACGCCGCCCGCCGACGCGCCGGAGCTGCCCGACTTCAAGGCGGCCGACCAGATCGACGCGCAGCTCGAGGTCGTGCGGCGCGTGCAGGTCGCGTTGAAGGGCCGCAACGCCGCCGCGGCGACGAGCTTTCTCGCCGGTTCGAGCGTCTTCGACTGGGACGTCGAGATCGCGCAGGGCGCCGTGGTCGGCAATCCGGTCGTCGCGTCGGTCCGCGCCGGCATCGAGGTGATCGCGCGCGCCGCGCCGACCGAGGGCGGCGTCTTCGTGGCGCTGCTGGTACGCGAGGCGGAGCCGGCCGCCGAAGCGGTCGTGCGCTCGCTCGACGGCCGCGGCGCCATCGTCGCGCAGCAGGTCGTGAACGAGCGCGCGGCGGGTGGCGTCGTGCAGCACCCGCGGCTCGGCTTCCTCTCGTACGCGGGCACCGCCTTCCTGCCGAACGGGCGGGCGCTGCTCCTCCCGGTCTCCGTGCAGACGCACGTCGGGGCGGTCGCCTTCACGCTCGAGCTGCGCCTCGCGGGCGAGCTCCCCGCCGCACGCACGCTCCTCGACGCCAAGATCGTCGGCGAAGGGGAGCCGCGGCAGATCGGCGTCGCGAGCTTCGGCCTCTCGGCGCTCGGGAGGATCGAGCTCGAGCCGGTCCCGGCGCGCCTCTTCGACCCGGGTTGGGGCAACCTCGATTCTCCGGCCTGGTTCGCGACGCTGAACCAGGAGCGCTCGATCGACCGCGCCTGCGACGCCGCCAACTCGATCGCGATGCCGGCGCTCGAGTCCGGCACCGGCTCGCTCACGCCGTGGGGCAACTACCTCGTCACCGTGCTCCCGGCCGAGTCGTTCAGCGCCGTGGCCGACGCCGTGGCCGCGCTCGAGCGGCGCTCCGGCGGCGAGCTCGTCGGCCGCATCGTCACGGCCGCCGGAGAGCTCGGCCGCTTCCGCGTCCCCTACGTCGAGGACCGGCCGCTCACGCTCTGGTCGGGCGTCCAGGGCACGCGCATCGCCGACTGGGACGTCGACGTCGCCAACGAGGCGTTCATCCCGAACCCGCGGATGGAGGCGTGGGTCGACGGCTTCGCGCTCCGGCTGCGCATCGGCCGCGACGCGCGCGGGCGCGCGGTCGTGCACGCGAACGGCGTCCTCAACTTCCTCGACGGTCCGCCGCAGAAGCTCGACCTCGGCGACGCGAACCACCTCGCGATCGAGACGGTGCGCGCGCGCCGCTGCGCCTTCGACGACGTGCGCACGCTGCCGGTGGGCAAGGAGCAGCGCGCGTTCTTCGGCTCGTCCGAGCTGACGCTCGACCTCGAGGTCAAGCCGCGCTGAGCGACGCCGCGCGCCGCGCGCTCCGATCCAGCGGGCCGCCGCCGGCTACGATGCCGCCCCGGCCCGTTTCGGAGAGCTCCATGCGCTACCGTCGACTCGGCGCGAGCGGCTGCAAGGTCTCGGTGATCTC
>DAINBU010000076.1:0-21320 GCA_036732755.1 Planctomycetota bacterium | reverse complement strand
GGCGAGTACAAGTTCGGCCGCGGCGACATGAACACCAACCGGATCGATCTGCTGACCGAGCTGGACTTCGTGCTCGCCAAGCGCATGGGCTTCCGCCTTTCCGGCGCCAGCTGGTACGACGCCGCTTACGACGACAAGGTCAAGGGCAAGGTCTCGGTGATCTCGCTCGGCAGCTGGCTCACGGTCGGCAGCTCGATCGACGACAAGACGACGAAGGCGCTGGTGCGCGCCGCCTTCGAGCGCGGCGTCAACTTCTTCGACACGGCCGACATCTACGGGCGCGGCGACGCGGAGACGGCGCTCGCGCCCGCGCTCCAGACGCTGCGCCGCCAGGACTTCGTGCTCGCGACCAAGTGCTTCTGGCCGATGAGCGACAACGTCAACGACCGCGGCCTCTCGCGCAAGCACGTGGTCGAGTCGGTGCACGCGTCGCTGCGCCGCCTCCAGACCGACTACCTCGACCTGATGCAGTGCCACCGCTTCGACCCCGAGGTCGAGGTCGAGGAGGTGGTGCGCGCGATGGAGGACCTGATCCGGCAAGGCAAGGTCCTCCACTGGGGCGTGAGCGTGTGGAGCGGCGCGCAGGTCGCCGCCGCGTGCCGCGCCGCCGAGACGTGGCGCGCGTACAAGCCGGTCACGAACCAGCCGCCCTACAACCTGCTCGAGCGCGGCATCGAGGCCGAAGTGGTGCCCGAGTGCCAGAAGCTCGGCGTCGGGCAGATCGTCTTCTCGCCGCTCGCGCAGGGGCTCCTGACCGGAAAGTACGCGAACGGCGCGGTGCCCAGGGACAGCCGCCTCGCCGACGAGAAGCGCAACGGCTTCCTCAAGCCGAAGATGACTCCCGACGCGGTCGCCAAGGCGGCGCGCGCCGCGGAGATCGCGCGGAAGGCCGGGCTTTCGCCCGCGGTCGCGGCGCTCGCGTGGGTGCTGGGCCGGCCGGGCATCTGCTCGGCGATCGTCGGCGCGACGCGCGTCGCGCAGCTCGAAGAGAACCTCGCGGCCGCCGACGTCGAGCTCGCCCCCGACGTCGCCGCCGCGCTCGACGCGCTCCGCCCTCCTTGAACGGGCTTCAGCCTTCCTTCAGTACGTCGAGGAGCCGCTGCGCGGCGGCGCGCAGCTTCTCCCCTTCCGCGGCGTCGATCAGCAGCTCGCGCAGCTGGCGGCGCGCCTCGAGCGCGGCCGGCTTCTCGCCCGCGACGGCCGCCGCCGCGCCCGCGTCGTCGAGCTCGCGCGCGAGCTCCGCCTTGGAGGCGCGATCGAGCGCGTCGGGAGCGTCGCGCACCTTCTCGGCGACCTTGCGCAGCGCCGGCCGCGCCGCGCGCGCCGCCGTCTCCGCGTCGGGCGCGAGCTCCGAGAGGCCGCGACCGACGCCGCCGGCGAGGCCGACCAGCAGCCCGAACGCGAGCCAGCGCGTCGGCGCGCGCTCGTGCCGCGGCACGCCGCCGCGCATGTAGAGCACGGAGAGGCCGAGACCGGTCGCCGCGCCGACCATCGCCGCGCCGAGCCAGAGCTTCGGCCAGAGCAGCGCCGCCGCGCCGGCGAGCGCGCCGAGCGCCGCGATCTGGCGCACCGCCAGCTTGCGGCGCGCCGGCACGCCGCGCAGCGCGACGCCCCACACCGCGCCGATCACCCCCCACATCGCGGCGAGCGAGCCGGGCACGGCGTCGGGCCCGGCGTCGACCGCGGCCGCGAGCTCCGCGCCGCCGCCCGTCACGCGCGCGAGCAGGAGCCAGCCGAGCGCGCCGGCGACGCCCGGCACGGCGAACAGGACGACGAAGCGCGCGACGCCGAGCGCCCGCTCGAGCACGCGCCCGAAGACGAGCAGCACGACCGCGAAGACGAAGAGCGAGAGCCCGCTGTCGTGCACGAGCGCGCCGGCGAGGCAGCGCCAGTACTCGCCGTCGCGCAGCACCGCGTGCGTCGAGAGGCCGCCGACGCGCGCCGCGAGGTCGGTCGGGACGAGCTCCTGCGCGCGCTCCGTCTCCGGCGCCTGCAGCACGAGCAGCATGACGACCAGCAGCGCCGTCATGACGAAGGCGCGCGCCCAGCTGCGGCCCGGCGCGAAGAGGCGCCCGAGGAGGTCCGCAGGCACCGGCGGCCCGCCCGGATCGGGGTGGCCGCAGGCGGGGCAGAAGAGCGCGTCGCGCGGACCGACGCGGCCGCAGCCGGGGCAGATCACGTCGGTAGAAGCGCGCTCTTGCAAATGGGCTCCGTGCGGAGCCGAGGATTCGATCCCGTGCGACCGCGCATAGCAAGCGGACCGCTACGATGGCGCGCAGGGATTCCGCCGAGGACCACGCCCGAGGTCGATTCCATGCTGCTCTGCGCTCCTCGTGGACTCGCGCGGGCGCGCCGCGCGGCGCGCGTCGCGTTCGGCGCCGCGTGCGTCGCCCTGCTCGTGGTCGGATGCCGCGGCTACTACCCGAGCTGGCACTACGCGCCGAACGAGGAGATCCACGCGCTCCACCTCGGCGGCGAGCGCGACCCCGATGCGAGCGCCCGCGTCCACGCGCGCATCGCCGGCATCCTGCGCCCGGAGAACGGCAGCCCGCGCCGCCTGCACGTCCGCTTCGAGATCGACGACTGCGGCAAGCAGCCGCTCGTCTTCAAGGGCGCGCAGACGACGGCGACGCCGAGCGGCGTCCCGCCGCTCTCGCCCAACCCGGCGAGCGGGGACGTCGAAGTCGCAGCCGGCAACCGCCGCGACCTCGAGCTCTTCTTCGACCTGCCCGATCCGTCGACGATGTCGAACACCGCGCTCGAGACGATCGAGCTGGTCTGGGTCGTCGAGATCGGCGGCGGGCCCCACACGAGCCGCGCCACGTTCCGCCGCGCGCTCTACTCCGATCCGGGGCCCGGGTACTGGTACGGCGACCCGTACTGGTACGGCCCGCCCTACTGGGACGACCCGTGGTACTGGCGCCACGGGTACTACTGCCACGGCGGCTTCATCATCGTCGAGCACCGTTGACGGCCGCGATGGGCGCGCCCGGCCCGACGACGCCCGCGCCGCCGCGGGTCCTCCTCGCCTCCGATCCGCGCGCGCTCGAGGAGCGGCTGCTGCAGGAGCTCGCCGCCGCGCCGCCGCCCGATCCCTTCGCGCCGACCTGGATCGTCGCGCCGACGCGGCGGCTGCTCGACCACCTCGCGTTCACGCTCGCGACGAAGCGCGGGGCGCTCGCGGGCGTCCACTTCCTCCACCACCAGAGCCTCGCCGCGCACGTCCTCGAGCAGGCGGGCGCCGCGCCGCTCGCGCCGGCGAGCGACGCGCTGCTCGAGGCGCTGCTGGTCGAGCGACTCGCGCCTGCGCGCCTCGCCCTCGCCGCCTACCTCGCCGCGCAGCCCGCGGCGATCGGTGCGCTGCGCGCGACGCTGCGCGACCTGCGCGACGCCGGCGTCGACGCCGCGGCGGCAGGGCGCGCGCACCTCTCCGAGCGCGGGAAGGAGGTCGTCGCGCTGCTCGCGGAGCACGAGGCGATCGTGGCGGCGCTCGAGCGCGACGGCGCGACCGACGGCGCCGGCGTCGCGCGCGCGGCGACGCGGGCGCTGCACGCGGCGAAGGACCGTGCCGCGCGACCGGCGCGGCTCATCCATTACGGCGCCTACGAGCTGATCGGCATCCATCGCGAGCTCGTCACCTCGCTCGCGCGCGGCGGCGTGGCGTCGATCTACGTGGCGGCGGCGGGCGAGTCGGAGCGGCCGGGCGAGCTCGCGGCGGCGTTCGGGGCGCGCGTCGAGGCGATCGCGACGGCGCCGCCTTCGCGCGCGCAGTCGCTCGTCAGCACGGCCGGCCCGCGCGAGGAGATGCGGCTCGCGGCGCGGACGCTGCTGCGCTGGCACGAGGACGGCGTCCCGTTCGAGGAGACGGCGCTCCTCGCGCGCGGCGGCGCCGGCCACGCGCGCGCGCTGCAGGCCGAGGCGGCGCTGCTCGAATGCGCACCCGACACGTCGTTCGCGCGGCCCCTCGCCGAGCTGCCCGACGCGCTCGCGCTGCGGCAGATCGTCGAGCTCGCGACCGACCCGGCGTCGCCGCTGCTGCTCGACCGGGTCGAGCGCGTCGCCCAGGCCGGCGGGCGCGCGTTGGCGCGCGACTTCGCGCGCGGCGACGCCGCAGCGCGCGTCGCGGCGCTCTCGTCGTGGGCGCGCGACCGCGGGAACGCCGCGCTCGTCGCCGAGCTCGCCGAGGCGGAGCGCGAGATCGCGCGCCATCCGGTACTCGCGGCGGTCCTCGACGGGCGCGGCCCCGGCGGCGGCGCCGCCCTCGCGCGCTACGTCCTGCAGCGGCTCGACGCGCGCCGCCTCGCGCCGGAGAAGGTCGGCCGGCTGCGCGTGCTCGAGCTCCATCAGGCGCGCGCGCTCCCGTTCCGGCGCGCGGTCCTGATCGGCGCCAACGACCGGCTCCTCCCGCATCGCGCGAGCGAGGACTACTTCCTCTCCGACGACGACCGGCGCAAGTTGCGCGACGCGACCGGCGCGCCGCTCGCGCTGCGCGGCGAGACGCGCCGCGACGACGAGCTCCTCTTCGACACCGTCTGCGCCGCCGTCCGCGAGGAGCTGGTCGTGAGTTTCGCGCGCGCCGACGCCGACGACCGCGACGCCTCGCCCTCGCCGTTCCTGCGCCGCATCGGCCTCGCTCCCTCCAAGGCGACCCCGCTCGTCCCGCGCAGCCCGCTCCTCGAGGTCGCGGCGCTGCGCGAGAGGACCGGGCTGCTCGCGCCGGCCGAGGCGCTCGCCGCCGAGGTCGCGCGCGCCGACGCCGGCGACGCCCGCGCCGCCGTGCGCGCGCTCGGCTTCGACGGCGAGCTCGCCGCGGCGGGGCTCGCGCGCATCGCCGCCATCGACTCGTACCGTCCCGGCGATCTCCGTTTCGACGGCGGCGGCGTCGCGGTCGCGGAGCGGCCGGGCTGGTCGCCGTCGGGGCTCGAGCAGCTCGGCACCTGTCCGCTCCAGTTCTTCTTCCAGCGCGAGCTCGGCGTGAAGCGGCCCGCGGAGGGCTACGCGGGCGAGATCGACGGCGCCGCGCTCGGCAACCTGCTGCATGGCGCGCTCTGCCGCCTCTACACCGAGCTGCTGCCCGAAGGCGCGCCGATCCTCGCCGCGGACGCGCTGCCGCGGGCGCGCGAGCGGGTGCAGGCCTGCCTCGAGGCGGAGGCGGCGGCGATGCCCGGCTTCCCGTCGCTCGCGCCGCGCTTCCGCCGGCTCCGCATGGAACAGCTCGCGCGCGACCTTTCCGCTTTCGTGGAGGAGGACCTCACGCGCTGCGAGGCGCTCGGGCTGCGTGCCGTCGCGTTCGAATCGGTCGACGAGATCGAGGTCGCGGCCGGGAAGCGGCGCCTCGCCCTCTCGCTCCGCCTCGACCGGCTGCTCGCCGACGCGGGCGGGGACGAGTGGATCGGGGACTACAAGACGAGCGGCGCGACGAAGCTCCAGGAGACGGCGAGCGTGCGCTGGATGGCGCGCGGCAAGTCGCTGCAGCTGCCGCTCTACCGGCTCGCGCGTCGGGCGCGGGGCCGCCGTGTCGGCGGGCTCGAGCTGCTCGCGCTGCGGCCGCCGCGCCGGCCCGACGACGAGCGCTTCGTCGCGGTCGACGTCGATGCGCTCGCGAGCGCCGACGCGGAGGTGGCCGACACCCTCGACGCGCTCGTCGAGCTGCGCGACTCCGGCCACTTCCCGCTCTGGTCCCCTCCCAACTCGCCGTTCGTGCGCTGCAGCCACTGCGAATTCCGCCGCGCCTGCCGCCATGCGCACGCGCCGACGCGCGCCCGCGTCGAGGCCGCGCCGGAGCACGCCCGCTTCTTCGCGCTCGCCGACAAGACGATCGCGCGGAAATCGAAGGGCGGCGGAGGGCCCGCATGAGCGCGCGCCCGCCCGGCGACGCCCCGGCGCGCACGCGCGCCGCGACCGACTTCGAGCGCAACCTCTGCGTCACCGCCGGCGCCGGCTGCGGCAAGACGAGCCTCCTCGTCGAGCGCGTCCTGCACGCGGTGCTCGCGCGCGGGACGCCGCTCGAGCGGATCGCGGCGATCACCTTCACCGAGAAGGCCGCCGCCGAGATGCGCGAGCGCGTGCTGGCGGCGCTGCTGCGGATCGAGGTGGCGCTCGCCGACGCGGGGGCGCGCGCGCGGACCGCTGCCGACGTCGACGACGAGGCGGGCCGCGCGCTCGCGCGCCTCGGCGCCCTCGACCTCGCGACGTTGCGCGCGCGCATCGCCGCCGCGCTCGCGGCCGAGCCGGCCATGTCGACGCTCCACTCCTTCGCGCTGCGCCTGCTGCTGCGCCATCCCGTGGAGGCCGACCTCCCGGCCGACGTCGCCATGGACCTCGGCGACGGCTTCCGCCGCCACACCGACCGGGTGCTGCCCGACCTCCTCGAGGAGCTCCTCGACGAGCGCGCGCAGCCCGCCGAGGAGGCGGCCGCGCTGCGGCGCGTCCTCGCGCGGCTGCGCCTGGATGAGTTCGCGGAACTCGCGAGAGACGCGGCGTGGCTCCCCGAGGAGGCGCCGGTCCGCGCTCCCGACGCGCTGGCGGCGATCCGCGCGCGCTGCGTGGAGGCGGCGGCGGCGCTGGCCAAGGCGCGCGGCCGCGTCGTCCCGAAGGGGAACCAGGCCAAGCTCTTCGAGCAGTGGGACGCGCTCGTGGACGCGCTGCGCCGCGCCGGCGCCGCGGACTCGCGCTTCCCGCTGCAGCTCCTCGGCTCCGAAGCGGAAGCGCTCGACACCGGGAAGTCGACGGCGCAGCCGCAGGCGGGCGACGCGGCCGCCGCCGCCGCCGCGCGCGCCTGCTTCGACGAGGCGTTCGACCTCGTGCAGGCGGCGCGTGCCGTCGACGAGGAGATCACGGGCGACGTCGCGACGGCGGCGCGCGCGGTCGGGCAGCGCCTCGCCGCGTCGTTCGTGCGCAGCGGCTTCCTGCCCGCCGACGGCGCGCTCGCGCGCGCGGCCGGACTGCTCGCGCGCCGCGAGAAGATCCGGCAGGCGGAGGCGGCGCGCTTCGATCTGTTGCTGGTCGACGAATTCCAGGACACCGATCCGCTGCAGTGCGAGATCGTGCTGTGGCTGGCGGAGGGGAAGACGGCGCGGCCGGCGAAGACGCTCGCCGAGTTGAAGCTCGCGCCGGGGCGCCTCTTCCTGGTCGGCGACCCCAAGCAGTCGATCTACCGCTTCCGCGGCGCCGACCTCGAGGCGTACGCGCGCGCGAGCAAGCGCGTGCTCGAACAGGGCGGCGAGGAGCTCTTCCTCAAGACGAACTTCCGGAGCCGGCCCGGCGTGATCGGCGCGGTGAACGGACTCTTCAAGCCGTGGATCGGGCCGCGCAGCGACGTCGAGCCCGATTACGTCGAGCTGGAAGCGTCGCGCGCGCCGGCCGACGCCGGGACGCCCGCCGTCGAGGTGCTCGCGCTGCGGCTCGACCACGCCAAAACGCGCGCCGGCGAGCGGCGCCGCGCCGAAGGGCACGCGATCGCCGCGGAGATCGCGGCGCGGAACGCGCGGGGAGTCGGCTACGGGCAGATCGCGCTGCTGCTGCGGCGCCTCACCGACCTCGGCGCCTACGTGCAGGCGCTGCGCGAGCGCGCCATCCCCCACGTGCTGGCGGGCGGCACCACCTTCGTCGAGCGCAGCGAGGTGGGAGAGCTCCTCTCGCTGCTGCTCGCGCTCGCCGATCCGCAGGACGACGTCGCCTCGCTCGGCGCGCTGCGCTCGACGCTGTGCGCCGTCCCCGACGCCGATCTCCACGCCGCGGCGCGCACGCACGGGACGCTGCGCTGGCCCGCGCTGGTCGGGAGCCCGGTCGCGTCGGTCGCAGGCGCCGCGCGCGAGCTCGAGCGGCTGCACGCGATCGTGCGCGCGGAGCCGGCCGCGGCGGCGGTCGAGCGCGTGGTGGAGGCGTCGCTGCTCCTCCCGATCTCGGGCGCGGCGCGCGACGGCGAGCAGCGCATCGCCAACCTGCGCAAGCTCGCGCACCAGGTGGTTGCGCGCGTCGAGGAGACGCGCCTGCCGCTCGCGCTCGCGCTGCGCGACCTGCTCGCCTCGCACGACCACTCCGACGGCGAGGCGGAGCGGTCGCTCGCCGACGCGCAGATCGACGCGGTCCGCATCCTCACGATCCACGGGGCGAAGGGGCTCGAGTTCGACCACGTATTCGTCGCCGACCTCGTCGAGGAGGGCGGACGCGGCGACCGATCCGCGAATCGGATCGCGCTTCTCGTCACGCCGCACGGCCCGCGCATCGCCGTCGAGCTGCCGGCGCTCGGCGTGCGCAACGCCGCCGCGATCCTGCGCGCCGAGCGCGAGCGCCGCCACGAGGTCGCCGAGAAGAAGCGGCTCTTCTACGTCGCGTGCACGCGCGCGCGGGAGCGGCTGCTGCTCGTGAGCTCGGCGCAGGCCGACGACGACTCGCCCTGGATCGAGCCGCTGCACGAGCTCGGCTACGTCCCGGGCTCCTTCGATCCGGCGGACGGACCGCTCCGCCACGGCGTCCACCAGCGCGTCGTCACGGCGCGCTCGGAGCCGGCCGCGGGGCCGCGCGTCGCCGTCGGCGGCGCCGACGTGCTCGAGTCCGCTCAGCGCTACCGGCACGCCGCCGCCGCCGCGCGCGCCGCCGCCCCCCGGTTCGCCCGCCCCTCCGACGCCGAGGCCGCGTTCGAACGCGAGCTGCAGCGCGACGAGGCGGGCGCCGAGGTCGATGCGCCGCGCGCCGTCGCCGACGGCACGGTCGAGCTCGCGCGCGCGGTCGGCATCGCGTGCCACGTGGCCCTTGCCGCGTCGGGCTGCGCGGCGGCGCCGACCTCCGCGCAGATCGAGCGCGCCGCGGCCGTCGCGGCGCACGACACGAGCGCCGCCGCGCCGGAGATCGAACGCGCAGCGACGGCGCTCCTGCGCTCGGCGCCGGTGCGGGCGCTGCAGCAGTCGCTCGCCGGGGTGAAGGTGCGCGCGGTCGAGCTGCCGCTGCTGCTGGCGCGCGACGGCATCGTCTGGCGCGGCAGCGCCGACCTCGTCTTCGAGGAGGGGGGCGAGCTGGTCGTCGCCGACTGGAAGAGCGACCGCGTCGAGGGCGACGCGGCGCTCGACGCCCTCGCGACGCGCTACCGGCCGCAGCTCGAGCTCTACCGCGACGCGGTCGCCGCTGCGCTCGCGCCGGGCGAGCCGGGACGCGCGACGAAGCCGCCGCGCATCGAGCTCCTGCTGCTGCGCGCGGGGCGGCGGCTCGCGCTGTGATCGGCGTCCCGCGCCGCACCGCGCCGGTTATCCTCCCGCACCCCATGGCTTCGCCCGACCTCACCGCGACGCTCGGCCGCTTCGTCTGGCTCGGCGCGCCGCTGCCGCGGATCGAGCTCCTGATCGTCGCGCCCCACCCCGACGACGAGGTGATCGGACCGGGCGGCCGCGCGGCGCTCGCGGCGAAGCGGGGCGTCGGCGCGATCGTCGCGACCGACGGCGCGCGCGGCGCGGGCGGCCGCAGCGAGCCCGGGCTCGCCGCCCGCCGGGAAGAGGAGGCGATCGCCGGCTTGCGCCAGGTCGGCGCCGCCTTCGCCTGGCTGCTGCGGCTGCCGAGCGCGCGCCTCAAGGAGGAGACGGCACCGGGGCGCGACGGCGGCGCGGCCGCCGCGGCGATCGAGCACGCGGTCGAGAAGTTCGGCGCGGCCGAGGTCGTCACGACGTCGCCGTACGAACGCCACCCGACCCACCTCGCGACGACGCGCGCGGCGATCCTCGCGCTGAAGCGGCTGCGCACTGCGCCGCGCTTCGAGGCGTTCCCGGTGTGGGACGCGCTGCCCGGCGGCGCGGGGGTGCGTGATGTCGACGTCGGCGCCGCGCTCGAGGCGAAGCTCGCGGCGATCCGCTGCCACGCGAGCCAGCTCGCCGACCGGCCCTTCGACGAAGCGGCGCGCGCGCAGATGCTGCGCGACGGCACGCTCGCCGAATTGACCGGGAGCGGCGGGGCGCGCTACGCCGAGCGCTACCTCGACCTCGGCGAACTGGTGCGGCCGGGCGCGCCGACGCTGCGCGCGTGGCTCGCGCGGCGCTTCGCGGACGACCTCGACGCCCGCCTCGGTGCCGGGCGCGAGGACTGAGGGATCTCGGGAAGGACATCTCTTGGGCGCAGCCCGGCTCCTCGAATTCACGCCCGACTTCCTGATCCGGCTCTTCGCGCGACCGTACGTCGCGGGCGACAGCCTCGAGCGCGGCCTCGCCGTCGCGCACGAGCTGCACGAGGACGCCGGCCTCTTCTCGACGCTCGACCTGCTCGCCGAGGAGGTGCGCGACGAGGAGCGCGTCCGCGCCAACCGCGAGACCTATCTCGAGATGATCCGCTCGGTGGCGAGCGACCGGCGCTTCCCTGGCGCGCGCGAGCGGCCGACGCTTTCGCTCAAGCTCTCGTCGTTCACGACCGCGCCGCTCGATGCGGGCGGCGACGGGCGCGGCTCGCGCGAGATCGCGCGCGACCTCGCCGCCGAGGCGAAGCGGCTCGGCGTCGCGCTCACCATCGACATGGAGGACCACGCCTGGACCGACTTCACGCTCGAGGCGGCGATCGCGCTCCACCGCGAGGGCTTCGACGTCGGCACGGTGCTGCAGACCCGCCTCCACCGCACCGCGTCGGACCTCGCGCGCATCCCGGCGGGGATGCGCGTGCGCCTCGTGATCGGCATCTACCTCGAACCGCCCGCGCTCGCCCTCACCGACAAGGAGCCGATGAAGGAGCGGCTGCTGCAGCAGGCGGCGGCGCTGCTCGATCGCGGCGTCTACGTCGAGTTCGCGACGCACGACGAGCGCTGCATGCGGCGCTTCTTCACCGAGGTCGTCGCGCCGCGCGCGCTCGGCGGCGAGCGCTACGAGGTGCAGATGCTCTACGGCGTGCCGCGCGCGCGGCTGCTCGCGGAGATCGCGGCCGGGCTGCTGTCGCCGCGCGAGCGCGCCGCGCCCCCGGTGCGGCTGTATGTCCCGTTCGCGACGGCGTGGGACCAGGCGACGGCGTACTGCCGGCGACGTCTGCGCAACAATCCCAACATGATGAATTATGTTCTGATCAATCTGCTCCAGTCATTGCGCGGCCGCAACCCGGGGATCGGCCAGTACCGCGAGGCCGCGGTGGCGCTCCGCCGCGGGGCGACGGCCTCGCGCACTCCTTGATCGCCCCGCGGGGCGCGGATAGCTTCCCCCCCCGTTCTCCCGTGCGGCATGGGGTCACGTGAGCGTCGTCCGGTGTCAGGACGTCACGGTGCTGCCGGGTCTTTCGTGTTCGTGTTGCCCGCCGAGGAACGCACTGGATCGGGAATGAGGACGCGTCGCGCCAGGATCCCTCCTGGCACCCATTGCGACCCCTCCGCCTGCAAGCCTGGAGCGCAGTGAACTCATGAGCGAAGTGGAACTGATCTCGTCGACCGGCCAGCGCGCCCGCTGGCGCAACGACGAGCTGGTCGAGGTGGTGGAAAGCTCGTCCGGACACGTCCGATTCCTGCTGCACGAGCTCGGGAAGGCCGAATCGATCGCCGCGCGCGATCTCAAGAGCCACCCGGTCTCGTATGCGCAGGTCCAGCGCATATGCAATTCGCGCGGGAAGGAGTCGCTCGTCCTGTCGAGGGTCGTCGACGGCGACAAGCATTACGCGCTCAATCCCGACTACCGCGCGGTCATCCTGCCGCTGGTCGAGAACGTCGCGCCGCCCCCGCCGAGCGAACCGAAGCCGCCGCGCGAGAAGAAGCCGCGCATGGGCCGCCGCACCAAGGGGATGTCGGCGCTCGACGGCATCGCCGACGTGCGGGGGTCGTTCGTGGCCGCCCCGACGCCGGCGCGCCGCATTGCGCAGGCGCAGAGCGGGCGGACGCTCGCGATCCCCTCCCAGATCCCGATCGAGTTCTGCAAGGAGCTCATGGGCTTCCTCAACTCGACGGCCGGAGGGATCCGGTTCCGCATCGTCCTCGAAGACGACGGCTACCGCCTCGAGGCCTGCTGAGGAAGAATCGCCCGACCGCGACGAACCCGCTTGGGGCCCGCACCGGTCCGTCCCCTCCCTGCCGCCAGGAGTCTGCGCATGCTGCTCGCCCGCCGCCGGAGTTGGTCGTGCCTCGCGGCTCTCGTCCCGATCGCGCTCGCGGCCGCGGCGCTCGCGCCGAGCTTGCGCGCGACGGACGGCAAGCCGCAGCCGGGCACGCACCGCAAGGCCGGCGAGACGCTCCGCGACCGCGTGCTGGTGAAGGTCTCCGCGCGCGCGACCGCGCGCGTGCAGGTGGCGGACGGCAAGACCGGAATCGCCGAGCTCGACGACGCGCTCGCGGCGCTCGGCGCGCGCGGCGTGAAGCCGGTGTTCCACCATCCGCCGCGCGGGCGGGCGCTGCCGTCGGCGGCGCAGCGGATCGGGCTCGACCGCTGGCTGCACGTCGACCTCGGGAGCGAGCGCGCCGACGTCGCCGACGTGGTCGCGAAGCTGAAGGCGCTGCGCTGCGTCGAGGTCGCCGAGACCGACCGCTCGATCGCGCCGACCGTGATCCCCGACGACCCGAGCTACGGCCCCAACCAGTGGGACTTGAAGCCCGACAAGATCGACGCCGAGTCGGCGTGGGACACGGTCACCGACTCGAGTTCGCTCGTCGTCTTCGTGATCGACACGGGCGTCGAGACGACGCACGACGACATCGTGAACAATCTCTGGACGAACCCGGGCGAGATCCCCGGCGACGCCATCGACAACGAAGGCAACGGCTTCGTCGACGACGTCCACGGCTGGAACTTCGAGCTCGACGACGCCGACCTCGAGGACCACTGGCCCCACGGCATGCACGTGAACGGGACGATCGGCGCCGAAGGGAACAACACGAACAAGGTTGCCGGCATCAATTGGCGCTGCCAGCTGGCGCAGGCGAAGATCTTCGACAACGGCGGCGGCACCTGGGAGGGCGGCGCGGCCGGGACCGTCTACGCCGCCGACAACGGCGGCCGCGTCACCAACAACTCGTGGGGCGACACCTCCCCGGGCCCGCAGGTCTTCGAGGACGCGGCGGCCTACGCCGACAGCCTCGACGTGCTGCAGGTCGCCGCGGCCGGCAACGAGGGCAACACCAACTCGTTCTGGCCGGCCTCCTACGCGCAGTTCCTCTCGGTCGCCTCGACCGACTCGGGCGACAACCTCTCGTGGTTTTCGACGCACGGCAACTGGATCGACATGGCGGCGCCGGGCGAGTCGATCTGGAACCTCTGGATCGGCAACTCCGAGACGTGGCTCTCGGGGACGTCGATGGCCTCGCCGCACGTCTGCGGCGCCGGCGCGCTGCTGCGCACCGTCAATCCGCAGCTCACGAACTTCGAGTCGCGCGTCGCGCTGCGCCTCGCGACCGACGACCTCGGCACGCCGGGCTACGACGACTCGTTCGGCTTCGGCCGGCTCGACGTCAAGAAGGCGGTCGACGCGGCGTCCGCGATCTCGCTCTCGACGCGCGACGTGACCCGCCCCGGCACCGTGACGATCTCGCTGTCGCAGCCGGCCGAAGCGAACATGACCTACGTCCTGATGGCGGGCATCTCCGACATCGTGCCGGGACTCCAGCTCTCGACCTTCGATCCGTTCGACTTCCGGACGCTGCCGCTCGAGTTCGACGCGGTGACGCAGTTCTGCCTCTACGTCCAGCCCAACCCGATCCTCGACCCGTCGATCGGCACGCTCGACGACCAGGGCCAGGCGCAGGCGACCTTCCACGTGATCGGCGGGCCGGTCTTCAAGGACCGCACCGTCTCGCTGGTCTACGTCACGTTCGATCCCGCCGACCTGAACCACGTCCGCTTCATCTCGGCGCCGACTTCATTCAGGGTGCACTGAGAGGCGGGCGGGGTCCCGACGACCGAAACTGGAAAGCACTCCGGCGAGTCGCTCCGAACTTCCGCCGGCAGGAAGCAGGGACCGGGCGGCGCAGCTGCGCCGCCCGGCACCTTTTCTGACTCGGCGTCTCAGAGCTTGTTCTCGAACGCCAGCTCCGTGATGCGGCGGTCGAGCGCCTTCCTCTTCTCGTCGCGCCGCTCCGCGAGCTTCTGGCGCGCGGCCGTCTGCTCGGCGACGCGGTCCTCGCTCTTCTGGAGCTGGTCGACGTAGCGGCCGCGCAGCTGCTGCTCGGCGGTCGAGCTGCCGAGCGCGCCGAGGTTCTTGCGCAGCCGCTCCTGGTCCTGCGCGAGCCGCTGCAGCTCGGCGTCCGCCGCCTGGATCTGCCGCTCGAGATCGGCGAGCTCCGCCTTGGCCGCGACCAGCTCGCGCAGCGCCTTCTCCATCTCCGCTGAGAGCCAGCGGCTGCGCACCCAGAGCTCGACGTCGTCGCTGCTCACGCTGCCGAGCGCCACCTGCTGCAGCAGCGGCGTCTCCTCGACCACGCGCAGGCTCGCCACCTGCCCCCCGCCCACCGCCACCTCGAAGCGCCAGTGCTCGGGCGTCTCCTCGAGCGGCTTCGCCGGCTCGACCAGCCGGAAGTTCGGGCGGCGCGGGTGCTCGACGACCACCTTGCGCTCCTTCGCGTCGGCGTTGCGCACTGCGTAGGTCGCGACCGCGACGCTCTTGCTGTCGATCCAGAGCATCCCGTTCAGGAGCCTCACCCGCTCGACGCGCCCCTCGCCGCTCTCGTTCTTCGCGTCGACGGTCACGGCGAGGTCGACGGCGAAGGAAAGGTAGCGCTCCTCGCCGGGCTTGAGCGTCTCCACCAGCGCCTCGCCGGCGTAGGTGTCGTGGTCGATGACCGTGACCGGGCCGCTTTCGAGCGTGAGCCCGGTCGAGTTCTTGAGCTTGACCGCCGTCCACGGGTTCTTCATGCGCTGCCCGCCGTCGTAGAGCGACACGCGCGTCGTCTCGACCTTGCTGCCGACGATCGGCACGAGCGCGGAGCGGTTGCGCGCGACGGTCACCGGGTGGTCGATCCGGTACTCGAAGAGGTCGCCGAGCTCGCGCGTGCGCGCGCCCGACTCGGCGACCGCGTCGGCCATCGCGTCGGCGCGCAGCTTGGCGCGCTCGAGCGCGGCGCCGGACTTCGTCGCCGCATCGGCGGCCGCGGCCGGCGCGCCCGCGGCGAACCGCTTCAGATCGCCCTTGCGCACTTCGCCGCGGGCGCGCTCCTCGTCCTCGCCGGCGTCGGCCATCTTCTCCTTCTTTTCCCACGCGCCCTCGTGGGTCTGCGGCGCGACGGCGAGGCCGGGCGCCGCCTCGACGACCGGCCGGCGCGCGTAGCGTGGCGTGTAGAGGTCCTGCACGAACGACACGGGCAGCCCCGAGACGAGCGAGAGCTCGACGCCGCTCCACTCCTCGTCGCTCGTGTTGTCGACGATCGCCCAGCCCTGCAGCAGGTCGGGCTCGCCGAGCACGAGGCGGTAGCTCGCCTTCCAGACCGGCACCTCGACCGTGTAGGCGACGAAGACGTCGCGCGCGCCCTTCCCCTCGAGGCGCAGCTGCAGGCTCTTGCGTTCGGCGCGGTACGAATCGCGCAGGACGTCGAGGTAGCGCCGCACGTCCTGGCGCAGGTCGGCGTCGAGGAAGCGCGCCGACTGGATCTCGCTGGCGTCGAAGCTGACCAGGCGCCCCTCGTCCACCAGGAGGCTCACGCGCGGCACCTGCAGCGGCGCCGCGCCCGCGCCTCCGGGCACGGCGCGCATCTCGACGCCGGCGAGGCTCCCCACCACCTTCTTGCCGACCAGCTCGACCTCGAGCTCGGCGCCGCGGAAGCGCTGCAGCATCGCCACCAGCGCGCCGTCGGCCGGGAGCTCGAAGCCGAACTCGGAGAGGAGCCGCGTCGAGGGCGCCTTCGAGTCGTAGCCGATGGCGGAGACGCGCCCGCCGCCGAGGTCGAGCACGGTCAGCGACTTGAGCACGTCGTTCATCTGGCTCGACGAGAAGCGCAGCGTCGCGAGCGCGTCGCCGTCGACTTTCCCGCCGCGCTCGAAGTAGCCGAGCCCGTGCTTGTAGAGGACGACCCTGCGGATCGGGAGGTCGGCGCCTTCGCCCTCGCCGGCATGCACGCACGGGACGAGCGTCAAGCCGAGGAGCGCGCCGCGCAGCGCGGCGAGCGGACGCGTGGACATGGTGGACTCTCCTGCCGTGAGTTCGTCGTTCGGGGAAAAGGGGGCGCCTGCGACCGGGAGCGGCGGACGCGGTTCCGCGTCAGCCGCCGTCGGTCGCCGCGAGCTCGCCGTCGCGCGCCTGTTCGCACGCGACGTCGTCGTCGAGCGAGTCGAGGTAGCCGTCGGGGAGGGCGACCTTTTGCGTGCCGTTCCGCTTGCAGCGCCGCGCCCGCAGCGCGGCGACCGGATAGGGCTCGTCGGGCGGGAGGTCCGCGACGACGGCGCGCACCTCCTCCAGCGACTGTGCGCGGAAGAGAGAGTTGCGGACCGGCCCCGAATGGGGGAAGCCCTTCAGGTACCAGCCGCACCACTTGCGCATCTCGAGTACTCCGAAGTGCGGGCCGAACAGCTCGACGAGCAGCTCGGCATGGCGCAGCAGGATCGCGACGACCTCGCCGAGGCGCGGCGGCGGCGGCGGCGCGCGGCCGTCGAAGACCTCGGCCAGCTCCCGGAAGAGCCACGGCCGGCCGAGGCAGCCGCGCCCGACGATCACGCCGTCGCACTTCGTCGCGCGCACCATGCGCAGCGCGTCGAACGCCTCCATCACGTCGCCGTTGCCGAGCACCGGGAAGGCGCCGAGCGCCGCCTTGAGCTCTCCGATCGCCGCCCAGCGCGCCTCGCCGTCGTAGAGCTGCGCGGCGGTCCGCGCGTGCAGCCCGATCCACGCGCACCCCTCCTCCTTCGCGATGCGACCCGACGAGAGGTAGGAGAGGTGGTCGTCGTCGACGCCGAGGCGGACCTTGACCGTGACCGGGACGTCGCCGGCCGAGCCGACGACGGAGCGCACGAGTCGCGCCATCAGGCGCGGCTTGATCGGGATCGCGGCGCCGCCGCCGGCCGCCGTGACCTTGCGCACCGGGCAGCCGAAGTTGAGGTCGAGGTGGTCGACCGCGCCCTCGCCGACCAGACGGCACGTCGCCTCGGCGAGGACCGCGGGATCGGTGCCGTAGAGCTGCAGCGAGCGCGGCGACTCCTCGGGGTGGAACGCCGCCAGCGCGCGCGTCTTCCTCTGCCCCTCGATGAGGCCGCGCGCCGTGATCATCTCGCTCACGTAGAGGCCGGCGCCGAAGGAGCGGCAGAGACGGCGGAATGCAGAATTGGTGACGCCCGCCATGGGCGCGAGGACGACCGGCGGCCAGACGCGGAAGCGGCGCAGGTCGAGCGGATGGAACTCGTTCTCGGCGGCCGGCGCGACACCGCGATTGAGTTCGGTGATGTAGTCGAGCATTGGCGTTATTCTTGCCTTCACCCTGGGGAGGGAGAAACACCATGGTCCAGCGCTTCCCGCTTCTTTCCCGTCGTGCGCCGCGATTCCTGGCGGTTCTCGCTGTCGCAGTCGCCGCGTCCGCCCCGTTCGGGGCGACCGGCTGCGCGGCCGACCCGACGATGGTTGCCGTGCGCGACGAGCTCCATCCGCCGGGCGGACGCTACGTCGTCACGGCGACCCTGCAGCCGTGGCACCGCGGCTACTACTCGGCGGCCGTCACGATCCACAACGAGACGAGCCAGACGCTCTTCCTCAAGCCGTCGATGTTCCGCCTCGAGGGCACGGCGCCGACCAGCTTCGTCGCCGCCGACCGCATCCCGATGATGTTCGGCCGCGCCGGCTACCGCATGCCTCCTCACGTCGACTCGCGCTGCACGGCGCAGGGCGAGGTCTTCTACGGCATCCGCGGCTCGGAGGTCCCGAAGGGGCCGGTCCGCTTCGTCGTCGACCTGCCCGACGGCCAGCACGCCTTCGAGTGGACGCTCATCGAGTAGGCGTCGCGCCGAGCAGCGGGCTGCCTACCAGTCCTGCTCGTCCTTGAGCTGCCGGCCCATCAGGTCGCGCACGGCGCGCGAGGGGTCCTTGTCCTCGTAGAGCACCTTGTAGACCTGCTCGCAGATCGGCATCTCGACCTTCTGCGCGCCCGCCAGCTTCTCGACGGCGGCGGCGGTCTTGACGCCCTCCGCGATCTGGCGCATCGACGCGACGATGTCCTGGACCTTCTCGCCGCGGCCGATGCGCTCGCCGACCAGGCGGTTGCGGCCGTGGCGCGAGACGCAGCTCGTCACGAGGTCGCCGATGCCGGCCAGGCCGAAGAACGTCTCGCGATTCGCGCCGAGCGCGACGCCGAGGCGCGCCATCTCGACCACGCCGCGGGTGAGCAGCGCCGCCTTGGTGTTGTCGCCGAAGCCGAGCCCGTCCACGATGCCGCCCGCGATCGAGATCACGTTCTTCAAGGCGCCGGCGAGCTCGACGCCGAGCGGGTCGACGTTGGTGTAGACGCGGAAGCGCTCGGCCGTCAGCAGGTCCTGGACGCGCAGCGCGAGCCCCTTGTCGGTCGACGCCGCGACCACCGTCGTCGGCATGCGGCGCGCGACCTCTTCGGCGTGGCTCGGCCCGCTCACCACGACGGAGGGCACCGCGCCCAGCACCTCGTGCAGGATCTCGCTCGGACGCTTCAGCGTCGCCTGCTCGATCCCCTTCGACGCCGTGACGAAGATCGGATGGGAGTCGAGCAGCGGCTTCTTCCACTTCTCGAGCGTCGCGCGCAGGAACTGGCTCGGGACGGCCAGCACGACGACGTGCGCCCAGTCGAAGGCGTTGGCGGCGGTCGTCACCTCGATCCGGTCGGGGATCTCGACGCCCGGCAGGTAGCGGGGATTGCGGCGCGTGCGCGCCATGTCGGCGCCGTACGCCGCGTCGTGCACGTGGAGCGAGACGTGGATGCCGCGCTCGTTCAGGACGAGCGCGAGCGCCGTCCCCCATCCGCCGCCGCCGACGATCAGGACCCGTTCCATTCCCACCTCACCGCGACTGCGGAAGGCCCGAGCGCGGCTCCTCGCCGCGCAGCAGGCGCCCGATGTTGCTCTTGTGCCGGACCAGGATCAGCGCGCCGACCACCAGCGCCGCCCAGCGGACCTCCTTCGCGACGACGACCCCCAGCTTCGGCAGCAGCCAGCAGGCGAGCGGCAGCACGACCGCCGCCGCCAGCGACGCGAGCGAGACCCAGCGCGTCGTCCGGTAGACGACCCACCACGCCGCGAGCGCGCACAGCGCCGGCGCCCACGCCAGCGCGAAGAAGACGCCCGAGGCCGTCGCCACCCCCTTGCCGCCCCGGAAGCGCAGGAACACCGAAAAGACGTGGCCGACCACCGCCGCCACGCCGCAGCCGAGCGCCAGGAGCGGCGCGGCGACCCCGTCGGGCACCGGGTCGCGCCGCAGCGCGAGCAGCGTCGGGACGAAGCTCTTCAGGAAGTCGAGCGCGAAGACGAGCGCGAAGAACGGGCGGCCGAGCACGCGCCCCGCGTTGGTGGCGCCGATGTTGCCGCTGCCCGCCTTGCGCAGGTCGACGCCGCGCATGCGGCCCACCACGAGGCCCGTCGGCAGCGAGCCGGCGAGGTAGCTCGCGATCCACCACCCTGCGTCCGCCGCGACCAAGAACGACCCTCCTCGGCGTTCCCGATCGCGCGCCCGACGCGTCCCCCGGCCGGCCCGATCGAAGCGCGGCAGCATAACGGTTGCCCGTCGCGCGCGCGGCCGCCATCATCCGCCGCCTCCCATGGTCGAGCGTCGCGCGCGAGACGAGGCGTCGGTCCCGAAACGCGTCCGGGCGCGCCCGCGCGGCCGGCCCGTGCGCTGGCGCGTCGGCATCGACACCGGCGGGACGTTCACCGACCTCGTCGCGCTCGAGATCAGGGCGCGCGGCGGCCCGGCTTCTGTCGTCGTCCCCGTCGTCGTCAAGGTCCCGTCCACGCCGCGCGCGCCCGAGGCCGGCGTCCTGCACGCGCTGCGCGAGCTCGAGCGGCGCCTCGGCGAGCGCGCGCGCGACGCCGAGTTCGAGGTCGTGCACGGGACGACGGTCGCGACCAACGCGGTGCTCGAAGGCCGCGGCGCGCGCGTCGTGCTCGTCACCAACCGCGGCTTCGAGGACCTGATCGAGATCGGCCGGCAGGCGCGCCCCGACCTCTACGACCTCGAGCCGCAACGCCCGGAGCCGCTGGTCGCCCGCGCGCACCGCGTCGGAGTGGACGAGCGCACGCTCGCCGGCGGCGAGCGGCTCGTGCCGCTCTCGCCGCGCGAGCTCGCGCGCGCGGTCCGCGCGGTCGCGCGCCGCCGCCCCGAGTCGATCGCGATCGGCCTGCTGCACTCCTACGCCAACCCGGCCGCGGAGCGCGAGCTCGAGCGCGCGCTCGCGCGGCTCGCCGTCCCGATCTCGCGCTCGAGCGAGGTCGCGCCGCTGATGCGCGAGTACGAGCGCTACTCGACGACCGTCGCCAACGCCGCGCTCGCGCCGCTCTGCCGCCGCTACCTCGAACGGCTCGCGCGCGCGCGGCCGCGCACGAAGCTCTTCGTGCTGCAGAGCCACGGCGGCTGGACCGGCGCGCGCCGCGCGGCGCGCACGCCGGTGCGCTTCGTCCTTTCCGGCCCGGCCGGCGGGCTCGCGGCGGCGGCGAAGCGGCTCGCCGCGCGCGGCGACGCGGGCGCCGTCTCGCTCGACATGGGCGGCACCTCGACCGACGTCGGGCTCGTGCTCGGCGAGCCGCGCCGCACCGACACGGTCGACCTCGCGGGCCGGCCGCTCCTCGTCGACGCGCTCGAGATCCACTCGATCGGCGCGGGCGGCGGCTCGGTGATCTGGATCGACGACGGCGGCGGGCTGCGCGCGGGGCCGCGCTCGGCGGGCGCCGACCCCGGGCCGGCGTGCTACGGGCGCGGCCGCGAGCCGTGCATCACCGACGCCCACGTCGTGCTCGGCCGCCTGCCGCTGCGCGACCCGCTCGGCGGCGCGATCGAGCTCGACGCGGAGCGCGCGCGCGCCGCCTTCACGCCGCTCGCGCGCCGCCTGCGCCGGAACTCGATCGCGGTCGCCGCCGCCGCGCTCGACGTCGTCGACGCCGCCATGGAGCAGGCGATCAAGCGGATCACGCTCGAGCGCGGCCACGATCCGCGCGACCTCGCGCTCTTCGCCTTCGGCGGCGCCGGCGGCCTGCACGCCTGCCGGCTCGCGCGCCGCCTCGAGATGCGCGCGGTGGTCGTCCCGCCGCTGCCGGGCGCGACCTCGGCGTGGGGCATGGCGACCGGGGACGCGCGCCACTCCGTGTCGCAGGGGATCGTGCGGACGCTCGACGACGTGGGAATGCGCGAGCTCGCGTGGGTCGCGCGGCGCGTCGCCGATGAGGCGGTGCGCACGCTCTGGCGCGAGCTCGGACCGGGCGACGACCGGACCGAGGTGCGCGCCGCCTGCCGCT
>DAINBU010000075.1:0-23647 GCA_036732755.1 Planctomycetota bacterium | reverse complement strand
CGCTCCTTCATCTCGCGCGCCGCCTTGTTGGTGAAGGTCATCGCGAGCAGCGCGCGCGCCGCCACGCGCTGCCCGAGGAGCCACGCGATGCGCACCGTGATCACGCGCGTCTTCCCCGACCCCGCGCCGGCGAGCACCAGCAGCGGCCCGCTGCGCGTCGTCACGGCGTCACGCTGCTCGGGGTTCAGGCCAGAGAGGAGGGAGGAGAGAGCGGGCGCCGGCATGGAGCGCAGGTTTCTAGCGCCCTTCCCCCGGCCGTTATGCTCCCGATTCCTCGCGCGGCACGCGCAGCGCCGCGCCGTGCGGAGACTCCGATGCTCCTCCCGTTCCTGTTCGCCGCGTCGCTCGCGTTCCAGGACGCGAAGGCCGCGGCTCCCGAAGCGGCGCCCGCCAACACCCTCGCCGACGTCGCGCAGGACGTGAGCGACAAGACGGCGCAGGAGGCGGTCGCGTGGGCGCACTTCCTCGGCAACGGCTGCAAGGGTGCGGCCGACTGCTTCGGCACGACCGAGCACAGCGAGGCCGGCTTGCTGCTCGGCGGCGCGATCGAGGCGGCGGTGAAGACGGCCGTCGACGGGCTCGCCGGCAAGAAGGGGAAGATCAAGCTGAACGACGCCGCCGAAGGGCCGGTCGTGAAGGTCGGCGAGGCGGGCGTCACCCTCACCGTGAACAAGGCCGAGACGCTCGTGACCTGGGCCGACGTCGACCCGAAGGCGCTCGCCATCCTGGTCTCGCGCGCCAAGTCGACCGCGGACAACGACGTCGCGGCGGTCGCGATGCTGCGGCTGCTCGCGGGCGAGATCGGCGACGCGAAGAAGCAGTCGACCAAGCTCACGAGCGACGCGGGCAAGAAGCTCGGCGAGATGGTCGAGGCGTCGAAGGCGCTGCTGCCCGAGCTCAAATCGGCGCGCGCGCTCGAGTCGGCGCTGCGCGATCCCGATGCGGCGCGCGCGCTCGACAAGCTCAAGGCGGCGTGGAACGACGCCAAGGGGACGAAGCTCGGCGAAGGAGCGAAGAAGGCGCTGCACGCGCAGTTCGTGCTGCGCGGGGAGAAGGCGTACGCCGGGGAGAAGGCGCTGAACGGCCTCGTGCACGGCGTGGTGAAGGTGAATCCGGCGAAGGCGTCGCCGGCCGCCGGCGCGGGCGGCGTCGGGCTCGAGATCGAGTACGAGTTCGAGAAGGACTCGGAGGGGGCCGACTTCGATGCGTCGACGCTGCCGAACTTCTTGGTGAGCTACGCCAAGCGCCTCGGGCGCGGCGCGGTCACCTTCGCACCGTTCACCGTGAAGTCGAGCCGGCTCAAGCCGGGCGGCGTCAGTGCCGGCATGCTCCCGATCGACTTCGCGGGCGACTTCCAGGTCGAGCTCTTCGCGGGCCTGAAGGAGGACCTGCAGTCCGGCAACATCGGCCTGCTGCAGGCCGGCTTCGCGTCGACCGACGGCGACGTGCTCGCCGCCATCGACCAGATGTGCCAGCTCGAGACGACCGTCGGCGGGAAGGCGGGCCCCAGCGCCAAGAAGGACCTCGGCAAGATCGGCGCCGGCTCGCAGTTCACGTCGACGCTCGACCTCAAGGGCGACAAGCTCTCCGTGTCGCTCAACGGCGACGCGACCGCGCCCGTCTCCTTCTCGACCAAGAAGCCGATGCGCTTCTTCCTCCTCTTCGCGATCACCCCCGACTGGTACATCGAGCGCCTGATCATCCGCGGCACCGCCACCGGCGAGAGCATGAGCGCCATGGCCCATGTCCTCGCGGAGAAGCAGGCGACGGCGCTGTTCGGGGAATAGTGGTAGGTTGCCGCGCGACCTTCGCGGGAGTTCCTCGCTTGTCGGACGACCCTTACGCCTCGCTCAAGTTGCGGCTCGACGAGGAGCACCGCTGGCCCGGCGTCTACACCTTCAAGTTCATCATGCGGGCGGAGATCGTCTCGAACTTCTCCGTGGTCCTCGAGGGCCACAAGTACACCACGCGCCACTCCGCCGAGGGCCGCCACGTCGCGATCACCGCCGAGCTCTTCATGGAATCGAGCGACGAGGTGATCGCGCTCTATCGCAAGGCGGCGGAGTTCAGCGGCGTCATCTCGCTCTGACGCGCGCGTTCAACCGAACTTGGCGTAGTAGGTCCACGTCTCCTTCGTGAACGCGCCCTTCCGCGGCGCCTTCTCGTCCTTCGCCGGCGGCTTCTTCTCGCCGCCCGCCGCCTCCCCTTTCGCGTCGGAGAAGGTGCAGGTCCCTTCGCACGTCGCGTACAAGAGGAGGCATTGGCGCTTCGTCACCGTGAGCTCTCCGGTGAGCTCGATCGAGACGCGCGCGCCAGTCGGCGCGTCGCCGAGCAGAGGAATCGTCGCCGCGATCGTGAACACCGCGCACTCCTGGGCGTCGGCGACCTTCTCGTCCACGAGCGTCAGCGTCGCCTTGCCGCCCGGCAGCATCGTCCGGTACGGCGCGAGGAGGGCGCTCGCCGATTCGAGGGGCACCTCGAGTTGCGCTCCCTTCTTCAAGGTCTTGCCGGCGAGGAGATGCGCGAGCGGGAGCTCGAAGATCAGCGGCAGGAAGTGCGGCTGGACGGCGAGGCGATCCTGCTCCGGCACCCCCGCCCCGTCCGCGCCCGTGAAGACGTTCTTGCCGTCCTTGCGGCACATCTCGAAGGACTGGTGCGCGATCGCCAGCTCGCGGGGCGGATTCCTGAGCCGCACCGAGGTCGTGAACGGGCAGTTCCCGAAGTCGATCTTCAGGCGGTCGATCGTCCGCTCCGACTGCACGACCGTCGCCGTGTAGTTCGCGGTCGCCGACTCGGTCCCGTTCGAGACCGCCTCCGTCTCCGCCCTCCCCGGCTTCGCGACGATCAGGTTGCGGGTCGTCGCCGAGCCGACGACGAGCTTCGTGCCGGCGGGCAGGATCTCCGCCGTGAACTTCGCGTCGGGCGCGGAGACCCGGGTCGCGGGCCGCATGACCGGGAGGGCGAGCGCGGCCGGGAACGCGAGCGAGGAAGAGAGCGCGAACGCGATGGCGCAGCCTCGATCCATGGCGCTTCTCCGAAGGCCGCACGGCGGCGGGCGAGATCGCGAAATGAACGCCCGTCGGCCGGTTTCCCATTCAAGCGCATGCGGAGGCGGCGTCGATCGGCGACGTGGCCCGGGCTCGACGTCGCGGAGATCCCCATGTTGCATCCCTGCCCCGAATGCGGCGCGCTCGTCCTCATCGGCGGCGTGAAGGCCGAAGACGGCAAGAAGTACTGCAGGCGCTCCTGCGCCGATCGCGGCATCGTCCGCCGCTGCGCCCACGTCATCCCGCCCGACGTCGTGCGCGAAGAGGCCCTGCGCGTCCGCGCCGGCGAGTGCCCGAGCTGCCACAAGAAGTCCGGCGTCGTCGAGTCCCGCATGGTCTACTGGGTCGTGGGCCTGATCAACGTGACCTGGTGGCACGACGAGTCGGTCATGAGCTGCCGCGCCTGCCACCGCCGCAGGCTCTTGACGCGCTCGATCCGGACCCTGCTGTTCGGATGGTGGTCCGTGTACGGGATCTTCATGGCCCCGGTCCGGCTGGTCCGGAACGTGATGTCGTGGCGACGACCGGATCCGGAGGCGCCGTCGGACGCAATGCTCGCGCACGTGCACTTCGATCTCGTGCTGAAGCTGGCGCGCGATCCCGTGACGGCGAAGGGTGCGACGGCGGCGAGCGCGCCGACGCGGGAGCTCGTCGCTTCGAAGTGATCACGCGCGGAACGTCGGTCAGCGCATCGGCGCCCGCCCGTCCTCGATCCCGTCCTCGCGGTCGATCTCGCGCATCTTGCGCTGCAGCTCATCCGGCGTGCAGAGCCCCTTCTCGACCGCGATCCGCTGGATCGTCTTGACCGCGAGCGCCAGCTCGCCGAGCGCTTTCTCGAGTCGCGTCGCGTCGATCCCGCCGCCGCTCGACCGCATCTGCCACGCCTCCGAGCGCGCCTGCTGCGCTTCGCGGTGGAGGTCCTCGATGCGGGTCTGCTGGTAGATGTCGAAGATCCAGTTGATGAGGCCCATGGCGTGGGAGCTCCGTGGGGATGTGCGTTCGCGCCTACGCCGTCCTTCGCAGGACGATCACCTCCCTCCGAAGGCGGTCGCCCAGCCGGTCGCGTTCCACCTCTAGGTCATAGTGGCTCTGCAGGTTCAGCCAGAACTGCTCCGTCGTCTTGAAGTACCGCGCGAGCCGGAGCGCCGTGTCCGCGGTGATCCCGCGCTGCCCGAGGACGATCTCGTTGATCCGGCGAGGGGGGACGCTGATGTCCTTCGCGAGCCGATACTGCGTCAGTTCGAGCGGCTCGAGGAACTCCTTTGCGAGGATCTCGCCGGGGTGCACCGGAGCCATCTTTCGTCGGGCCATCACCGAACTCCTAGGAATGACAGTCCATGATCTCGATGTCGCGCGCCTCGCCGCCTCTCCATGCGAAGCAGATGCGCCGCTGGTCGTTCACCCGGATTCGAATTCACGACTCCCGGCGACGTCGCTTTTGACGCGCAGCGATGATGGATCGGAGCGCTCGGTTCACGGCTTCGGAATCGGGGAACGCCGCGACGACGTCGGGATCGACGAGGACGGCTTTCGTGCCTTCGGCATACCGCTTCGCGTACTTCCCGCGCACGCCCTTGGAGAAGTCGTATTCCCGGCGCAACTCGAACGCCCTCGTTGCCAGGCGAGCCCGCTTCGACGAAGTCCGTCCTCGCCTCATCGAATCACCGTCGCACCCATTTCTTCGGGGGTGCCTGATCAGTCGCTCCAGCCTATCTCCGCTCGAGCAACTCCCCCGTTCGACGCTTCCGCCGGCCTGCTGTGCGGACCGCTGAATTCGATCGTCGATCTCCTTATTCCGAATCTTCGCCGTCAGATCGTCCATCTTCAGTCTGGCCTCCAGGTCGCGGATTCGCCGAGCGTCCACGGTCTCCGGCGGTTCGACGTGCTTTTCCAACGCGGCGACACGCGTAGCCAATCGTTCCAAGTCGACCTCGACTTGCTGAAGACGATCGTCGGAGCTCTTCGACGCCGGCAATGGAGCCGAAACGCACGCGACAAACATGAGCGCGCCCGCGGTCGTCAATCTTGCCAAGCTCATGCGATCTCTCCGGTACCCGTCGCGCATGCCTCGATCTTGGCAATACGCCCGACCGCCACGTCAAGTAACGGCCTCGTCCATTGCGATGATCGAGTCACTGAACCCGGTCGCCGGTGGGTTCTTCAGACGAACTGAGTGGCGACAAAGTACCCGGAAAACGACCAGGCGACCGCACATGCGATCACGACGAGCCACTTCCACCGACTACGGGCACGAATCGAAAGAACCAAGGAGAGGGTGACGACGGCGACCGATGCGATGAGGATCACGAAGTCCAACACCGTTGCCGGAAACTCCTTGCAGTAGTTCTTCACTCCCGCCACTCCGCCGAAGAGGAACCACCACGAACTGATGAAGTCTTCTCCACTTGGCGCAATCAAGAGCGCGAGAACGGCGGACGCAGCGACATAGATGCTCGCGCACAAGGCAAGCGCACCCAGGATCGGTGCCACACTGCGCTTCTCGAGTGCGTCCATTCGCTGGTTGCTCCGACCGTCTAGGTCGAATCTGTCCGTCCCGTCTCCTCGATCACATACGCCGCTGCGGTCGGCCGCACCGCCCGATTGATCCACAGCGGCCGCCGCAGTCCCCCCGGTCCCGGCGCCGGCTTCGTCAGTGCCAGCCACTCTTGGAAGACCTCCATCGACTTTCCGGTGTCGACCTCGACGTCGCCGTATTCGTCGCCGGGCTTCGCCTTCTCGACGGTGACCTTCTGGTGCCAGCAGTGCATGCCGCTGATGGGGTCGGGCTGGACGGGGAAGGTGAGGTTCTGGTGGACGCCGCCGTCGGTCCACCAGACGCGCGAGGAGTCGGGATCGGTCGACTTCCAGGGGCGGATGCCCTGGAGGCGCGTGAACTTGAAGCGGCCGGGCGCGATCTCCTCGCGGCTCACGAGGGCGCTGGCCCAGCGGTCGGTGCCGACCTCCTCGAAGAGGCGCCAGCGGCCGAGGTGGTGGCTGCAGGCGACGACGCCGGGGCGCACGCCCTCGGTGACCCAGACCTTGTTCACGAAGTGGCCGATGCGCGTCGAGACGCGCACGAGGTCGAGCGTCCGCACGCCGATCTTCTGCGCGTCGATCGGATGTATCCAGAGCGGGTTCTTGTGCGAGATCTCGCTCAGGTACTTCGCGTTCCCGCTGCGCGTGTGGATCAGCGTCGGCAGGCGGAAGGTCGGCACGAGGACGTAGTCGCCCTTCGCCGGGTCGAGGTGCTTCGGGTGGACGTGGCTCTCGAGGTAGCCGGGCAGCGCCTGGTCGGGCCAGCCCCAGTCGACCATCGTCTGGCTGTAGATCTCGAAGCGGCGGCTCGGCGTCGCGAGGCCGGCGCACTTCTCGCCGTCGGCGACGACGCCGATCGACTTGCCGTCCTTGACGACGAGCTGCTTCTCCTCGTCGACGGTCGCGCCTTCGAGCTCGGCGGGCTCGAGCGGCCGGCGGAAGCTCTCGCCCGACTCCTTCTTCACGAGGAACGCGCCGTAGCGCCGCATGTAGTCGAGCGGCGCGAGGCCGAGCCGCTTCGCCTCTTCGGGCAGGCCGGGGACGGAGTTCTCGAAAATCCAGCGGTAGTACTCGTCGACGCCGATCTGCACGCCCTTGCGGTAGGGCGACTCGAACCACTTCCGGATGCCGAGCGAGCCGTCGGGATCGACGCGCCACGAGAGCGAGATCCAGAACTCGTCCTCTTCCCACACCTCGCCGGGATTCGCCTGCCAGGTCCAGTCGACCTTCTCTCCGATCCTCTCCTTCGCGGCGCGCAGCACCGGCTGCCGGAAGCCGATCCATTGGGCCGCGTGCGTCTCCTGCGACATCAAGTCGTGGCGCTCGGCGCCGACGCCCATCGGCAGCACGAAGTCGGCGTACTGCGCCGTCTCGCTCCAGACCGGCGTCAGCGCGGCGTGCAGCTCGATCGCCTTCTCGTCGCGCAGCACGCGCTCCCACATCATTCCATCGGGATTCGTCCAGACCGGGTTGTAGACGCGCGTGAAGTAGGCGGCGAGCTTGCCGCGCCCCGCCATCAACATGTGCGGCAGGAGGTACGAAAGCTCGTGGTGCGAGAGCGGGTACTCGCGCGGATAGAGGAGCTCGTTCCAGACGCTCTGCGGCGGCGGCTTCAAGAAGGGCGGCGGGACGAACTTGTCCTGCGTGTTCATGTTGGTGCCGCCCGGGGTCGAGACGGCCCCGACCAGCACCGACAGGAATTCCAGGCAGCGCGCCACCTGCCAGCCGCCGCGGTTGCCGGACGCGGCGTTGCGCCAGACGTGCGTCGCGAAGGCGTGGCCCGCCTTGCCGATCTCACGGGCGACCTTGACGATCAGCTCGGCCTTGACGCCGCACTCCTTCTCGGCGGCCTGCGGCGTGTGCTTCGAATAGTGGCGCTCGAGCTCGCGCAGGAACGTGTCGAAGCTCGGCGCCGCGTCGGGCCGGCGCGCCTTCAGGAAGTCGCGCCAGTTGACCCACTGCTCGAGGAAGTCGCGGTCGTAGAGCTTCTCCTCCAGGATCACGTTCGCCATGGAGAGCAGCAGCAGCGCTTCAGTGCCGGGGTAGGGCGCGAGCCAGTAGTCGGCCATCGACGCCGTGTTGGAGAGGCGGACGTCGACGGCGCAGAGCTTCGCGCCGGCGAGCTTGCCGTCGATGATCCGCTGTGCATGCGGGTTGAAGTAGTGACCCGTCTCGAGGTGCGAAGACAACAGCAGGATGAACTTCGCGTTGGCGTGGTCGGGCGACGGCCGGTCGGCGCCCTGCCAGAGCGCGTATCCGAGCCGTGCCGCCGCGCTGCACACGTTGGTGTGGCTGTTGTGTCCGTCGACGCCCCACGCCTGCAGCACGCGGTCCATGTACCCGTCGTGGCCCGGCCGGCCGACGTGGTACATGACCTCGGTCTTGCGCCCCTCGACGATCGCCTTGCGAATCTGCGTCGCGAACACGTCGAGCACGTGGTCCCACGTGGTTCGCTCGAACTTCCCCGAGCCGCGCGGGCCGACGCGTTTCAGCGGATAGAGGATGCGCTCGGGGTCCTCGACCTGGTTCAGCGTGGCGGGGCCCTTCGCGCAATTGCGCCCGCGCGAGCCGGGATGGTGGGGATTCCCTTCGAGCTTGCGGATCTTCCAGTCGGCCTTGTCGACGTAGGCGACCAGCCCGCACGCCGCCTCGCAGTTGAAGCACGTGGTCGGCACCAGCATGTAGTGGCGCTCGACTTTGCGCGGCCAGAGCTTCGCGTCGTACTCGACCCAGTCGTCCCACTGCGCCATCGGCGGGAACGACTCGAGCGGCGTCGTCGTCATCTCTTCGGGGTCGTGGCTGCGCATGAAGGGTCGGCGCCTCCCGGCGCCGTGGGAAGGCTCAAGAGAGCGGCGGCAACTGCGCCGCGCGGACGAAGGCGCACTCGTACCAGAGGATCGAGAGCAGGACGAGCGCGGTCGCGACGCCGCCGAACTGCGGCACCATCGAGACCAGCGGGACGGGCACGATCAGGATGAGGCTCGCGCGGAAGATCGGGATCCTGTCCCAGCGGATGGTGTCGAGGAACGCCGCCGCCTGCTTGCCGTTGTCGGTCGGGTGGCGGCCCCACCGCTCGAGCATCGCGAACAGGAAGTGGGCGATCAGCCCGAGCACCATCACCAGCGCGAGCATCTGCCGTCCGGCGAGGTGCTCCTCGTCGGCCGACGTGAACGGCAGGAGCGCCGCGCCGCCGAGCGCCACCGCCTGGGCCACGAGCTGCGGCAGCAGGAGCTTCGACTGCCACAGATCGCGCCCCTCGCACTGCGCGAACAGGAACGCCGTGTAGCCCGCGACGCCGAGGCCGAGCACCGCGTTCACCCAGCGCAGCGGCTGCACCAGCGCCTCGAACCCGAAGAAGCGCGCCGCGAGCGTCGCCGACACCGTCATCGAGAACGCGATCAGGATGTACGCCCCCTTCACGAGCCAGCTCTTCTTGTTCCCGCGCGTGAGCAGCGTGAGGAAGAGCTTCGGTCGCGCGAGGTCCTCGACCAGCAGGAACGTCGTCAGCGTCACGAACGCGAGCGCCACGAGCTCCGGCAGCCAGTCGGCCGCGAAGCCCGCGAGCCCGAGCGCCGCCGCGAACGGCGCGAGCAGCGCCGCCCCCGCCGCGATCCCCTTGGTCACGAGATACGCGGCGACGCCGAAACCCCACTCGACCTTGTGGCCGGCGTCGAGCGTGACGCGCGTGTCGCGGATCACCGGCAGCGAGGCGGGCCACGGCTCGGGCTTGTGTTTCGGGCGCTCGCTCCAGAGGTAGGTCGGTGGCCGTTCGGCGGCGCCGGGATGCAGCGCGACCGGCTCGATGCCGACGTAGTGGACGTTGGGTCCGGTCTTCTGCTCGACGCGCCGCTGGAGCGTCTTGTGCTCCGCGACAAGGTGGGCGACCTTGCTGTTCGGGTCGTGGAGGTCGCCCGCGATGATCGCCTGCTCCGGGCAGACGATGACGCACGCCGGCTCGAGCCCCTTCTCCACGCGGTGCGCGCAGAAGTGGCACTTCTCGACCGCGCCGAGCTCCTCGTTCAGGTAGATCGCGTCGTACGGACAGGCCTGCATGCAGGCGCGGCAGCCGATGCAGACGTCGCGGTCGAGGTCGACGATCCCGTCCTTCCTCTTCTCGAGGGCGTTGACCGGGCAGATCGTCACGCACGGCGCGTTCGTGCAGTGGTTGCAGCGCAGCACCGCGAAGTGGCGGCGGATCTCGGGGAAGCGCCCCTTCTCGACGTACTTGACCCACGTCCGGAAATTGCCGACCGGGACGTCGTTCTCCTGCTTGCACGCCACGGTGCAGGCATGGCAGCCGATGCAGCGCCGATGGTCGATGACGAAGCCGTACTGCATCGAGGGTCCTGCGCGCGGGAACGGCGGGTTTTCCGAGGCGCGGGACGATAGCGCCCCGGGGCCGGCGCCGGGGCGCGGCTACGTGCCGGCGGCCCCTGTCGCGGCGGCCTTCGTCGCGGCGGCCACGTCCTCCTTGCGGCCCATCACGACGACCTCCTCGCCCTCTTCGAGCAGGAGGTCGGGCTCGAAGGCGATGCGCTGCTCGCCGATCTCGGGGTCGCGCCGCACGACGGCGAGGACGACGAGGTGGTGGTTGCGGCGCAGCCCGGTGTCGCCGAGGCGGCGGCCGGCGAGCGCCTTCGTCACCGCGATGCGCGCCATCTCGAAGCCGCGCGGCAGCTCGAGGTAGCGCGTCTGGTCCTCGCCCTCGACGAGGAGCTTCGCGCGCAGGTTCGGTCGGCCGAGCACCTCGACGTTGAGCGTCGCGATCAGGTCGCGGCGCGTCACGCGGCCGATCAGGCGCGCGCCGCCGGCGTCCGCCGCGCCCGCGCTCACGACCGGCAGCTCGTCGAGGTCGGGATCGTCGAAGAGGTCGAGCACCTCGGCGAGCGAGCGCTCCGGCTGCAGCACCGGCACCTTGCGCATCACCTCGCTCGCGATCACGACGCGCGCGGCGCCCTCGCCCTCGCGGTTGAAGTACTCCTTCACGTCGTGGAGCGTGACGCCGCCCATCAGGCGGCCGGCTCCGTCGACCACGAAGAGCAGGTCGAGCCGCTCGTCGCTGAAGCGGCGCACGAGCTCGGCGAGCGGCGTGTTCATCGGGACCGTCGGCGCATCGGGCCGGACCAGGTCGGCCACCTTGGTCTGGTGGAGCATCAGCTCCTCGATCCCCGCGTCGACCGGGACGCCGCGCGCGCGCAGGCTCTCGCTGTAGAACGAATCGCGCGCGATCAGCCGCGCCGTCAGCGCCGCCGTCCCCGCGCCGAGCGCGAGCGGGATCACGAGCTCGGGCCGGTCGGTCAGCTCGAAGAGGAGCAGCGTCGCCATGATCGGCGCGTGCGTGACGGCCGCGATCGCGCCGGCCATCCCGACGTAGACGAGCGACGCCGACGTCACGTGCGCCGCCGGGATCAAGTGGAGCGCGGTCGCGAGCAGCGACCCGAGCGCGGCGCCGGTCACCATGGACGGCGTGAAGATGCCGCCCTGCCCGCCCGACCCGATCGAGCACGCGGTCGCGACCGGTTTCATCACGAGCAGCACGGCCGCCATCCACCACGCGGTGCGCGCGCCGGCGAGCTCGTCGACCGCCTCGTGGCCGTTGCCCCACACCTCGGGCAGCACGATGCCGATCAGCCCGACCAGCAGGCCGCCGAGCATCGGCCGCGCGATCGCGTGCAGCGGGAGCTTCGCGAAGCCGGCCGTCGCGCGCTGCAGCAGCCGCTGGAAGCCGATCGCGAGCGGCGCGCACGCGACGCCGAGCGGGACGGCGCACAGGACCAGCGTCCAGGTGAGCGGCACGCTCGCCGCGTCGACGGAATAGAGCGGATCGGCGCCGAGCAGCGCCCGTTTCACCAGCGCCGCGGTCGCGGTCGCGAAAACGACCGGCACGAAGACGTCGAGGGCGAAGTTGGAGAGGACGACCTCCATCACGAACACCGCGCCGGCGAGCGGCGCGTTGTAGGCGGCCGCCATGCCGGCGGCGGCGCCGGCCGCGAGCAGGATCGAGCGCGAGCGCGGATCGGGGCGCGTCGCGTCGCCGACCAGGCTCGCCGCGGTCGCGCCGATCTGCATGATCGGCCCCTCGCGCCCGACCGAGCCGCCGCTCGCGATGGTCGCGAGCGCCGAGACGATGCGGCCGAGCGTCGGCCCGACGCGGATCGCGCGCCGCCGCAGCGACACCACCTCCATCAGGTCGCGCACCCCGAACGCCGTCTCGCCCCGCCCGAGCGCGTAGAGCAGCAGCGCGCCGACCAGAGCGCCGGAGGTCGGCAGCGCGACGCGTGCCCACGGCGGCAGCGCGCGCCCGACGTCGAGGATCGTGCCGGTGTGCCCGGTCACCCACTCGTGCAGGTGCGCGACGAGCCAGTGGAAGCCGACGCCGAGCAGCCCGGCGAGGAGGCCGACCGCCGTCGCCGTCACGAGCAGCCGGAGGAAGCTGCGCCAGACCCGCGGATCGCGGCCGTTCGTCACTGCGTCGCCGCGGGCTCGAAGCGCCGCGGATCGGAGAGGAACGCTTTCATCGGTCGCGCGAGCATAGTCGACGCGGGGCGCGCCTCCGAAATCGCGGCGCCGGCGCCATACTCCTGCGCGCCGTCCGGGAGCGGCGACGACCATGGCCCCCACCGATCCGACGCCGTCCGACGCCATCGACGGCGAGCGCCTCGTCCGCCGGCTGCGTTGGCGCTACTCGGTCAAGAAGTTCGATCGGGCGCGCAAGATCCCTCCCGAGCAGTGGCAGGCGCTCGAGGACGCGCTCGTCCTCACCCCGTCGAGCTATGGGCTGCAGCCGTGGAAGTTCGTGGTGGTCACCGACCCGGCGGTGAAGGAGCAGCTCCTCCCGCTCTCCTGGAACCAGGCGCAGATCACCGACTGCAGCCACGTGGTCGTCTTCTGCATCCGCCGGCCGCTCGGTACCGAGCACGTCGACGCCCACGTGAGGCGGATGGCCGAGGTGCGCGGCGTCGGCGTCGAGGCGCTCGCCAAGTACCGCAACGTCGTCGTGACCGACCTCGTCGAGGGGGCGCGCGCCTGGACGATCAACCTCTGGGCCGCGAACCAGGTCTACATCGCGCTCGGCAACTTCATGACGAGCGCCGCGCTGCTGGGCATCGACACCTGCCCGATGGAGGGGTTCGACCCGGTCAAGTACGACGCGCAGCTCGGGCTTTCGAAGCGCGGCCTCGCCTCGACCGTCGTCTGCTGCGCCGGCTACCGCTCGCCCGAGTGCAAGTACTCGACGTTCAAGAAGGTCCGCTTCCCGAACGAGCAGGTGGTCGAGCGGATCCCTTGAACGGCGCGGGGCGGCCGCGCGCGGCTCAGCCCGCCTTCACCGGGCCCGACCCGTCGTCGTACCGCGCCGAGAGGACGCCCGCGAAAGCCTTGCGGTAGGCGAAGGCGAGGAAGAGCTCGAGCGCGAGCGCGATCAACCCCGGCGCCATCCCCACCGGGTTCGCGAAGAGGTGGAAGGCGACGATGTTGACGAGGATCGGCGCGAGGATCGTGAGCCCGAGCGGCACGAAGAGGCCGCTCACGAGCAGCACGCCCGCGAGCAGCTGCGTCCCCGAGATGAGCTGCATCATGTAGCCCGAGCCCATCAGCCCCTTGAACAACGCGACCGCGCGCTCGGGGGGCGTCGCTTCGACGGGCTTCGGCATGAAGTCGAGGAAGCCGTTCAGCCCGAACACGAGCCAGGCGAGTCCGAACAGCAGTCGCACGATCGTCCGCGCCACTCTCATCGCGTCCTCCAGCCGACCTTCGGGCCGGGGACAGTAGCAGGTCGCGACGGCGGAGCGGCGCGCGGCGCGCGCTCAGTTCGCGGCGCTGCGCGCGACCTCGCCGTGGAAGCAGACCTCGATGGTGACGTGGCGCGCGCCGACGGCGGTGCGCACGACCTGCGCGAGGGACGCGGAGGAGGTCGGGCGCTCGACGTCGACCGCGGCGATGACCGCGAGCGCGGCCGGCCCGACCCGCCAGACGTGGACGTCGAACACGCGCGCCGCGCCGGCGTCGCGCAGCGCCGCGACGACGCGCTCGCGCACGTCGGCGTGGACGTCGGCGTCGACCAGGATGCGCGAGGTGTCGCGCAGGAGGCCGATCGACCAGCGCGCGATGAAGAGCGCGCCGACGATGCCGACCACCGGGTCGAGCCAGTTCCAGCCGAGCTTCCAGACGCCGACCAGCGCGACGATCGCGAGCACCGACGTGAAGGCGTCGGCCAGTACGTGGAGGTAGGCGGCGCGCCGGTTGTGGTCGTGGACGGCGCAGGCGGCGCCCTCGGGCAGGTCGCGCAGCTGCGCGTCACCGGGGTCGTCGCGCAGCAGCAGCGCGCAGACGAAGTTGACGACCAGCCCGGCCGCCGCGACCGCGATCGCCTCGCCGCTCTTGATCGGCTCGGGCGTCACGATGCGCGTCGCCGCCTCCCAGGCGACCAGCACCGCGACGACGCCGAGCACGACGGCGCTCGCGAAGCCGCCCAGGATCCAGACCTTCCACGTCCCGAAGGCGAAGCGCGGGTTGCCGGCGTGCTTGCGCGCGAAGGAGTAGGCGAACAGCGCGATGCCGAGCGCGGAAGCGTGGCTGCCCATGTGCCAGCCGTCGGCGAGCAGCGCCATCGAGCCCGACCAGAAGCCGACGGCGATTTCGGCGACCATCATCGCGAGCGTCACGACGATCACGACGCGCGTGCGCCGTTCGCCGCCGTGGCCGACCTCGGCGAGGAAGTCGTGGGTCGCGGCGTTCACCGCCTCGTGCACGTGGTCGTGCCCGGGGTCCTGCGAAGTCGGCGGCACCCGTTCACCGTCGCGTTCAGCCATCGACACCTCTTCGATCGGAGGAGGCTACCTTGTCGACCTCGGCGATCGGGGAGCGTCGGGCGCCGAGGGGCGGAGGAAAGCGCCGTTGGACGCGTGGCGTGAGCGGGCGTGGATCGCGGCGGCGGCCCTCCCGTGGGCCGCGCTCGCGCTCCTCCTCGTCGGGTGGCTCAAGGTCGGCCGGCGCTGGCGCACCGGCGACACGCGCAAGCTCTTCCACGTCCTGATCTTCGGTGGTGCGGCGCTGGTCCAGTGGCGGGCGGGATTCGGCGGGACGCTCGCGTACGGCGTCGCGGTGTCGGCGGTGATCGCCGTCGTCGTCGTGCGCGGCACGTGCGGGCCGCCGCTCGCGTCGCCCGGATACGAGGCGCTGGCGCGGGAGAGCGACGCGCCGCACCGTACCTGGTACGTGGTCGTGCCGTGGTTCGCGACCGCGCTCGGCGGCGTCGCCGCGAACCTCCTCTTCCCGCAGCACGCGACCTTCGGCTACCTCGCGGTCGGGCTGGCCGACGCGGTCGGCGAGCCGATCGGCATCCGCTTCGGTCGCCACCGCTACCGCTTGCCGCTTCCGGCGAAGGTCGCCGCGACGCGCAGCCTCGAGGGGTCGGCGGCGGTCTTCGTGGCGGCGGGGATCGCCGGGGCGCTCGCGCTCGCGCTCGCAGGAGTTCCGCTCGAAGCGGCGGCGATCGGGAGGCTTTCGCTATTTGCCGCGGCCTGCACGCTGGTCGAAGCCGCCGCGCCGCACGGCTGGGATAACTTCGTCCTGCAGGTGGCGGCGTGCGCGGCGGCGGCGGGACTCTGGCCGAGATGACGAACGACGGGAAGCTCGGGAGCGCATGGACGGGCGGGCAGTGGAGCTTCGTCCGCGTCGTCTTCGCGGCGGCCTTCCTGGCCGGGACGATCGTCAGCACCGCGGTGCTCGTGCGCGAGTTCGGCCTCAAGACCGTCCCGCCCTTCGCCGTCCAGATCGTCGCGGCGGGCCTCGTCCTGGTCGGCGCGTGGACGCGCTTCGCTGCGCTCCTCCTGCTCGGCTTCCGGGCCACGCGCGCGCTCACGGCCGACTTCATCGACCCCGGGTTCGAGCTCGCGGTGGGACTGCCTCTGCTCCTGCTCGTGCTCGCACCGCCGGCGCCGTTCGGGTCGTTCGAGGCGCGCGGCCGCGTCGATCCCGACGGCGGCTGGAGGCTGCCGCCGTGGAGCGTCGCGCTCGCCTGGATCGCGACCGGGCTGACCGGGCTCGTCGTCTCGTTCGGCGCGTTCTGGACGATGCGGCGCTCGGAATCCCCCGCTTCGTCCGCCTCGGCGAGCTCCGCCGCCGTGGTCGTCTTGATCGTCGCGGGCTTCGCGTTCGCGGCGCTCGCCCCGTTCCGGACGACGCGGCGTTACGCGTGGTGCGCACTGTGGCTCGGCCAGGTCGGTTCGTGCTTCTTCGACACGCGGCCCGACTTCATGGCGATCCGGCTCGCGCTGCCGCTCTTCCTGTTCGATCCGGCTTGGCTCCCGCCGCGCCGCACGCCCGCGCCCGAGCTCGTCTTCTTCGACGGCCACTGCGGCCTCTGCCATCGGCTCGTGCGCTTCGTGCTGGGCGAGGATCGCGAACGGCTGTTCCTCTTCTCCACGCTGCAGGGCGAGAAGATCAAGACCGTGCTCGACGAGGCGACGCGCGCGCGGCTGCCCGACAGCGTGGTCGTGCAGGATTCGCAACGGCGCGTCCGGGTCAAGTCGGCGGCGGTCGTGCACGTCTACGATCGGCTCGGCGGGATCTGGCGCGTGGTCGCGCTGCTGCTGCGTGCAATTCCGACGGCGCTGCGCGATCTCGGCTACGAATCGATCGCGGCGGTGCGCTACCGCCTCTTCCCGCGGCCGGCGGAGTCGTGCCCGCTGATGCCGCCGCGGCTCAAGGACCGCTTCGTCGCATGAAGGTCATCTTCCTCCCCGCGCTCGCGCTCACCGCCGCGACGCTCCTGCTCGCGCTGCTGGTCTGGCTCGGCTTCAAGCTCGCGCACCGGCCGTTCGAGCGCTTCTGGCCGCGCGTGCTCTGGATCCACCTCGGGCTGCTCGTGCTGCACACGGTCGTCGTCGTGCCGGTCGGGCTCGGCGCGCTGACGTCGAGGATCGTCAACACGCGCGGCGACGAGCGCAGCTACCGCGGACCGCGCCTCGCCGCCGACGGCACATGGGTCATGCAGACGCGCGAGACGCTCGCGACCGAGGAGGCGACGCGCACGGGCAAGCCGGTGCAGCCCTTCTTCGACGAGACGGGCCAGCCGAAGCTCCCGGTCGAGGGCGAGAAGGACAAGGCGGAGCTCGCGAAACTCGACGCCGCCGCCGAGCAGTGGTTGACGCCGTTGAAGTCGGCGGACGGCGTGCCGCTGCGCAGCTTCCTCGTTCCCGCGCGCTCCGGGGTGCCGCGCTTTGGCGCCGTCTGCGTGCACGGCCTCTTCCGCAGCGCGTTCGAGCTCGAGACGGTCGGCTCGATGCTGCGCGATCTCGGCGGCGAGGTGCTGCTCCTCGAGTACCGCAACCACGGCGGCAGCGGCCGCGCGCCGGCGACCTTCGGGACCGGCGAGAGCCGCGACGTCGCCGCCGCGCTCGCGTTCATGCACGAGTGGCCCAAGACGAAGGGGCTTCCGCTCGTGCTCTTCGGCGTGAGCCTCGGGAGCGTGGCCGCCGCGCTCGCCGCGCCCGACGCCAAGGACCTCGCCGCGCTGATCCTCGACGCCCCGATCGACGACCTGCACGCCGTCGGCGACAAGATGCTCCAAGGCTTCGCCGCGCGCCGCAACCAGGGCCCGACCCTCCCCGCGCCGATCCGCTCGCTCATGCTCTTCGGCGCGGGGACGTTCGGCGGCGTCGACTTCGACCACGCGACCCCGCGCGCCGCGCTGAGCCGCCTGCCGAAGAGCATCCCCGTGCTGTTCATCGCGGCCGGCCAGGACGACCGCGTGCCGGTCGAATCGGTGAAGAGCTGGTTCGACGCGCTCCCGACCGAGGCCGACCGGAAGGACCTCTGGATCGTCCCCGAAGCGAAGCACGGCAAGGTGTGGGAGGTCGACCCGGCCGGGTATCGCGCGCACCTCGAGCAACTCCTCGATCGAGCGCTCGGACCGAAGAGCGGGGGGACGCCGCACTGAACGGTGCGCGCCGCGCCGACGCGGGCAGACCAGCGTCGGCGCGGCGCGCTCGAAGACCGCGGAATCACTGATCGGATGGCTTCTTCCCGTCCTTCCCCGACTTCGCCGCGTCCGTGTCCTTGCCGTCCGCCGCGCGCCGGTTGATGCGCGCGACCGCCTCCTTCGCCGCCGCCGCGATCTCCGCGTCCCCGTCTCCCATGAACTGGATCAGCACCGGCAGCGTCTCCGCGACCCCGAGCGTCCCGAGCGACTCGATCGCGACGAGCCGCGTCGCCTTGGGCTGGCCCGCGGCCGCCTGCTTCACGAGCGCCTCGGCGGCGCTCGTAGTCTCGAGCCCGGCGCCTTCGAGGACGCGCTTCCACTTCTCCTTCTGCTCGAAGGTGTACTGGAGCGCTTCGAGGGACGACTTGGCGGCGACGCGCACGTCGTTGTCCGGATCCTCGAGCCGATCGACGAGCACGGGGATCGCGCGGCGATCGAAGATGGAGCCGAGGCAGGTGCAGAGCCAGCCGCGGACGGAGGAGTTCGGGTCCTTGGCGAGCGGCAGGATCAGGTCGAACGCCCGCTCCGGCATGATCGCTTGCGTCGCGGAGATCGCCGCCTGACGGACGCTCGGGTCCTCGTCCTTCAGGAAGTCGGGGGCGCGCGCACGGATCGCGGGGTTCTTCTCGGTCGCGAGGCGGCCGACGATCGAACGGCGCATGCTCTTCCCGATCGGGTCGTGCACGCTCGCGAGCCGATCGAGCAGTCCCGGCGTGACTTCCGGGAGCGAGTTGAGGACCACGTCCCGCCAGCGCGCGTCGAGGACGTTGGCGACCGCGAGGTCCTCCCACCCGGGCGCGCGATGCGCGAGGAGCGCTCCGACGACCGGATGCGGCTCCTTGCCTTCGTTGACGGCGGGAACCGCCGAAGCGACGAGCCGCGTGGCGACCTCGAGCAGCGTGATCGCCACCGAATCGAATGGTCCGTCGACGGGCAACAGGTCGACCGCGCTCTTCACGTCGTACCAGAACGATTCCTTTTCGAGGCGGGCGCACTCTTCGAGCGCGACTCGGACGTCCGCCTCCGAATAGGTCGGTCCCCATTCGGCGGCGAAGGTCGGTGCGACACTCTTGCGCTTCGACGGCTCGGCACGGCGTTCCTCGAGAAGTCGCGACGTGGCCTCGGCATCGGCACCGATGTCGCGCGTCAACATCCACGCGATTCCCTTCGGACGCGACACGGATTTCCCCCGCCCCGTGACGGTCGACGGGCTGAGTCCGAGTCCGTAGCAGGTCGCGAGCAGCTTCGGCAGCTCCGGAGAGTGCGCCGCAGCGAGCCGGCCGAGCGCGGCGTTCCGTGCGCGCATGGGTTCGCTCGATGTGTCGTTGGTAGGCAGCACGACGAGCCGTGGGAGCAGCCGGAGCTCGACGGCGGGGTACTCACGCGTCATCAGTGCGTTCGCGACCCAGTCGTTGGGGGAAAGCAGCTTCGTCTCGGCGATGCGGATCAGCGCTTCATCTCCGGATTCGGCGCCGATCGTCTTGAGTGTCAGGCACCAGTTCGTGAACCGCTGGAGCCGGTACTTGTCCGACAGATCGAGTCCGACGCGTTCGGTGTCGATCGCTCGCACGAGGGAGCGCGCGATCGACTGTCGCTGCTCTTCCGTCAAGGACCTGAACTTCTGGTTGATGAGGTTCCCAGCGAGTGCCGGCTCGCCCGCCTCGACGCAATTCTCGACGATCGTCGGCACATCCTCCGCGGTCGCATTGGACTGGGCCCAAGTGTTCACCGAGCCGCCGTAGCCCAGGCGCACGAGCTTCCAGACCTTCGCGCGTTCGGTCGCCGGCCAGCCGTAGCGCTCCGTCTGCCCGATTGGGATCCCCGCCGAGCGGGAGATCCACACCGAGAGCGCATTGATCGAATTCACTGCGCCCCTTGGCGGAGGATTCGCGCCCGCGGTCGCGTCCTGGTCGAACCGCTCGGCGACGTGGACCAGCAGGTCGATCGGAATCGGACGGGAGAGGGGCGCCTGACTGGCCTGCATCGCGTCATACGCCGACATCCAGCGCGGCAGGTTCGTGAGGTCCGGCCCGGTCAGCACCGGATCGAGCATCGATTCGAAGGCCAGCTCGCGACCGTCGGCGTCACGTCGGATCGGATCGAACATGAAAAGACCGCAGGCGACGCGCCGAACCGGATCGTGGTCCTCCTTCAGGCATCGGCGAAGTTCAGCGACGATCTCATCGACCTCCGATGCGACCGCGAGTGGCCTGACGCACCTTCCCTGCAGCGCCTTCCACGCCCCGATCCGGACCTTGTCCTCCGGGTCGCGCGACATCGCGAGGAGTTCGCCAACCGTCATGAGCTCCGAGTACTCGGAGAGCTGCAACGCGCGGACGTCCGAATCGCGGTCCTTCAGCAGCGACACCGCGGCCTCGCGCACCGGACCCTCCCAGAACTTCCGGTGCGAGTCCCTCGCGGTCATCGGCTCGAAGCCCCGCAGCACCGCCCGCCGGTAGAGCGGGTCCGACTGCTGCAGCGCGGCACGGATCGCCGCCGCTGCCTCCGCGGTCCCGATGTCCCCGAGCAGGAAGGCCGCGGCAGTCACGTACGCGAGGTGGTCGATGTCGGCGAGGACCTTTGCGAGCCGCGGCACCGCCGGCGCCCCGACCCAGATCAGGTCACGTGCGGTCTGGTTCGATTGGAGATTCTCGAGTTTGAGCGGGTCGGGACCATGCGAGAAGAGCTCCTCGATCGCCTTCGCGATGCGCAACTCGAGCTGCTGGTCGGTCTGGCCCGCGTCGAGCAGCCGGCGCGCTTCCGCGGCGGCCGGGCCGCCGAGTTGCGCGGCCATCTGCAGTTGGATCCGCGCCTCGTCGGACTTTCCGAGCTGCGAAAGGCAGCGCGCCGCGATCACGAATGCCTGCGCGCGCACGTCGGCCCCGTTCTTCTCGTCCCGACCGACGATCGCGGCGAGCGCGAGCGCCGGCTCGTAGTCGTGCTCCGCGTCGGCGAGGAGCTTCGCGCGAGCGACGCTCTGCGCGGCGCTCTCGCCGGCGCCCGCGTCCTGCGCGCGCACCGTCGCGCCCGCCGCTGCCACCATCGCCGCGATCGCGAGCCCCGTGTACTTCCACATCACCATGCTCCCGTCGTCTCCGCACGATCGCGCCGCGGGGTCGTCCCGCTCCGTTCGTGCACGCGCCATCCGACGCTTTCCTCGGCGCGCGCTTGCCCGCTCGGCGTCAATTCGAAGTCAAGAAACGGTCACGCCTCTGCCTGCAGCCGGTACCCGACGCCGTGCACGGTGAGCAGCAGCTTGGGCTGCGCCGGGTCGGCTTCGAGTTTCTGGCGCAGGTTGAGCACGTGGGTGTCGATGGTGCGTGCGCCGACGGAGTCGCCGCCGTCACTCCAGGCGTGGCGCAGGATCTGTTCGCGGCTCACGGCGCGGCCGCGTCGCTCCCAGAGCAGGGCGAGGAGCGCGGCTTCGCGGCGCGAGAGGGCGTGCGTCGTGCCGGCGCGCTTGAGCGTGAACGCCTCGAGGTCGACCTCGGCGTCGCCGAGCGCGAAGCGGGTCGCGGCGGGCGGCGGCGCGCCGGCCCCTTCTTTCGCACCCGCTCGCCGCACGAGCGCACGCACCCGCGCGACGAGCTCGCGCAGGCTGAAGGGCTTGGTCACGTAGTCGTCGGCGCCGAGTTCGAGGCCGATCACCTTGTCCGACTCGCCGCCGCGCGCGGTCAGGATCAGGATCGGCAGCGCGCGCCCCTTCGCGCGCAGCTCGCGCAGCACGTCGAGGCCGCTGCGGCCGGGCAGCATCAGGTCGAGGATCGCGACGTCGAACTCGCGCTCGAACGCCAGCGCGCGCGCCTTCACGCCGTCGCGCGCGAGCGTCACGTCGAAGCCCTCGAGGCGGAACGCGTCCGTGAGCCCCGTCGACAGCGCGCGGTCGTCCTCGACCAGGAGGAGTCGCTTCATGGCGCGGGACCCAGGGTCGGCGACGGGGTCGCCGGGGTGGTCGCTGCGCCGTTCGACGCAGTGTCGGCCGCGTCGGCCGCTGGCAGCGTCAGGACGAAGCGCGCCCCGCCGCCCTCGGGCGCCTCGCACGCGAGCTCGCCGCCCTGTGCACGCGTCAGCGTCCGCGCCAGATGGAGCCCGAGCCCGAGCCCCGCGATCGAGCCGTCGCGCTGTCGTTCGCTCCGCACGAACGGTTCGAAGATCCGCGCGCGCTCTTCTTCCGGGATGCCCGGCCCGAAATCGCGGACACAGACACGGACGAGATCGCGGCCCTGGCCGCCGCCGGCGTCCGGCGCGCGCTCGAGCGCGACCTCGATCCGGCCGCCGCTCGCCGCGTACTTGCGCGCATTGTCGAGCAGGTTCACCAGCGCCTGCGCGAACGCCCCGCGGTCGCAGACCGCCGCGCACGGCACGTCGAGTCCGCGCGTCGCGATCGCGACGCCGTCGCGCGCGGAGAGCGGCGCGAAGCGCTCGACGACTTCCCGCGCCAGTTCATCCAGCCGCCGCGGCGCGAGGTCGAGCGCCCGCTCGCCCCGCTCGAGCCGGCCGAGGTCGAGGACGTTCTCGATCAGCGCGGAGAGGCGCTCCGATTCGCCGGCGAGCAGGCGGTGGTACTCGTCGCGCTTCGCCTCCGACTCGACGCGGCCGTCGAGCAGCATCTCGGAGAAGAGGCGGATCGAGGCGAGCGGCGTCTTCAACTCGTGCGTCACGTTGGTGAGGAAGCGGGCGCGCGCGCCGGTGAGCTCGACCTCGCGCCGGACCATGCGCAGCGCGACGAAGAGCCCGCCCCCGAACGTCGCTGCCAGCACGACGATCAGCGTCGCGAGGCCGCGGCTCCCGGCGAGCGCGCCCGCGGCCGGCGGCGCGCCCGGCACGATCGCGACGAGCGGGACGACCGGCAGCGCGTCGGCCGGCGCGACGGGGCCGAAAACGAAGCTCCCGCCGCCGGCGTCGGCGCCCTCGCCGAGGAGCTCGCGCGGAGGCAGCAGCGCGCCGCCGCCCGCCGACGGATCGGCGTCGGGGCACCAGAGCAGGAGCTCCTCGCCCGCCGCCTCGAGCAGCGGCGCGCGCGCGGCGAGCAGCCGCGGCACGAGCGGCGCGACGGCGGCGAGGACGCGGCGCGTCGCCGCGAGCGCGGCCGCCGTCGCGCGGATCGGGGCGAGGTCGAGGCCGTCACTCTCGCGCTCGAGCTGCGCGAGCAGCGCGTCGACCGTCGCCGGCTCGAGGCCCGCGAGCGCCGCGCGCCACGCCTGCTCCGTCAGCTCCCGCCGCGCCTTCGCCGCGAGCAGCAGCAATCCCGCGGTCGCGCTGCGGTAGCTCGGCGCGTCGGGCTCCGCGAGCAGCGCGTCGAGCAGACGGTCGCGCTCGGCGACCTCGCCGCGCCGCTGCGCCGACCACGCCGCGGCGAGCTCGACCCAGCGCGCCTGCTTCGTCGGCAGCGCCTGCGCGCCCGCGAGCGCCTCCGTGAACGCGCCCGCGCTACCGGGGCCGTCGCCGGAGCGCGAGCTCGCCTCGGCCGCGCGCACCTGCGCGAGCAGCGCGATCGGCAGCTCGAGCTCGGGATCCTCCGGCGGCGGCGTCACGAGCCACGGGAAGCCGGGCGGCGCGACGAGCCGGCCGCCCTCGACGCGGAAGGTCCGCTCCGGCGCGACGGCGCGCAGTTGCGCCGGATCGCGCAGGCTCGCGCGCAGCGCGCGGGCCGCCGTCCCCGCGGCGCGCTCCGACGCGGCGGCCGCGGCGACCTCGGCGGCGCGCGCCGAATGCCAGAGGCTCACGAGCCCCGCCGCCAAGAGCCCCGCCGATGAGAGGAGCACGATCGCGACGACGAGCACGAGAGGACGGGGACGTGCGCGGGATGTTCGCGGCCCGGAAACGACCACGGCCGCAGCGTAACGCTGCGGCCGTGCGAGATGTCAAGAAAGGGTCAAGCGCGCGAGCGCGTCACTGCTTGGCAGCGGCGATCTCGAGCTCGATCTTCTTCTCCGAGACGACGCCGTTCGAGCCGAGCGCGAAGAGCGTGACGACCGCGCGGCCGTCCTTGGTGGCGTGGAAGCGCTGGAAGCCGTCGTCGTCGCCTTCGACGTAGTCCTGAGCAGTGCCGCCGACCTCGAAGTCGAGCTTCGCGACGCCG
>DAINBU010000074.1:0-23743 GCA_036732755.1 Planctomycetota bacterium | reverse complement strand
ATGGCCGGCACTTCGGGCGTGATCTGGAAAGGTGGCCGCGGGGCTTGGGTTTGACCGGAGACGGTCAAGCAGGCGGCCCCGACGAGGATGACCAGAACCGGCAGCGAGCGCGACATCGGGCAGCTCCTTGGGAAGCGGAAATGATGGCATGCTACGCCAATATGCATTTCATCGCTTCGGTTCTTCTCTTGCTGTTCTTGGCCGCCCCCTTCGACTCCGCTTCCTCTTTCTTGTGGGCCGCCAGCCACTGCGCCGCGAACTCGTTCTGCGGGTCGCGCCAGAGGGCGTGGGCGTGGTTGGCGCCGTCCTGCGTGTCGTCGAACTCGAGGACGAAGGTCGGACCGCTCGCGCGCCAGTAGTGGCCCTGGCCCGGCTCGAGGCCGCCGGCCCACGCGAAATGGATTTCGGCGACGCCGGCCTTCGCGAGGCGCAGCTGCTCGTTGCGGGCCAGCTCCGGCTCGAGGCCGCCCATGAACTCGCCGACGAGCCGCAGCAGCATCTTCTGCTGCGCCTCGTCGAGCTCGCCGTACGCGATGCCGGGGAAGGCCGACGGATCGGCCGCCTTGCCCGGCCCGAACAGCACTTCGGGCGGCGCGGCCTCGGCGAGCCACGCTTTGCTCTTCTGCGCCGCGCCGAGTGAACGGGCGAGCGCGCGCGCCGCGTCCTCCTCGACGGCGAGGAGGCGGAAGCCGGCGCGCGGGCCGCTGCGCACGCACGCGGGGTTCGCGCCGAAGAAGAGCGGCGTCGGGCTGGTGCCCGCCTCCGGCACCGACGTGAAGTTGAGCGCGAGGTGGTGCCCCTCGACGCGCACCAGGAACGGCGCCTCGCCGCGCGGATCGCCGAAGAGCGTGAAGAAGTAGCGGCCCGGATCGCGGAAGCTCACGTCGCCGCCGCTCGCGCGCACGCCGTCCTGCAGGATCGTCTCGAGCGTCATCACGCCGTTCGCCTTCAGGTACCCCTGCGCCGAGAGGCCGGCGTGCAGCAGCGCCTGCGCCGCCGTCTTCTCCGCGTCGTCCATGGCGCCGAGCGGGAGCCCCTTGCGTTCCCGCGGGATGAAGTGCCAGTCGAGGCGCCCCGGGTCTTCGAACGGGAGCTGCGCGAGTGCCTTGTGCGGCGCACTCAGCGCGTCGAGGAAGGCCTGCGCCGCCGCGCGCAGCGCCGCGTGGTCCTTGCGTTCGGCGCGGGCGCGCCCCAACCCCGTCCAGGCAAGCAAGGCGACGGCGGCCAGGGCGACGGCGAACGCGGGCGGCGGGGTGCGGTGCATGGCCCGGTATCTTGGCGCGATGCTCTCGCTCGAGAAAGTGACCGTCTCGTTCGGCGCGCGCCGGGTGCTCGACGGCGTCGACTGGTCGCTCGGCACGGGCGAGCGGGTCGCCGTGGTCGGCCGCAACGGCGCCGGCAAGACGACCCTCTTCCGGGTGGCGCTCGGGGCGCAGGAGCTCGACGACGGGAAGGTCGAGCGCGCCCACCACGTGCGCGTCGCCCTGCTGCCGCAGGAGGCGCTGCCGCTCCAGGGCGAGACGGCGCTCGAGTGCGCGATGGGGGCGTTCGACGCGGCGCTCGACGCCGCGCGCGAACAAGAAGAGTTGCAGCACGAGATCGACGCGGCCGCGCCCGACGACCCGCAGCTCCCCGCGCTGGTGCGCCGCCTCGACGAGCTGCACCACCACTTCGCGCACTCCGACGGCTTCCGCATGAAGTCGGAGGCGGAGCGCGTGCTCGCCGGGCTGGGCCTCACGGCGAAGCAGATGAACGCGCCGCTCGCGACGCTCTCCGGCGGCTGGCGCATGCGCGTGCTGCTCGCGCGGCTGCTGCTCTCCGATCCGACCCACCTCTTCCTCGACGAGCCGACCAACCACCTCGACCTGCCGTCGCTCGCGTGGCTCGAGGAGTTCCTCGCCGAGTTCAGCGGCACGCTGGTCGTCATCTCGCACGACCGCGCCTTCCTCGACCGCACCGTCACGAAGGTGGTCGAGCTGCACGACGGTGCGCTCGACCTCTACTCCGGGAACTACAGCGCCTACGAGGTCGAGAAGCAGCGCCGCCGCGCGGCGTTGATCTCCGCCAAGGAGCTGCAGGACCAGAAGGTGGCGCAGCTCGAACGGTTCGTCGAGCGCTTCCGCGCCAAGGCGTCGAAGGCGGCGCAGGCGAGGAGCAAGGAGAAGCAGCTCGACAAGATCGAGCGGATCGTGATCGACGAAGAGGCGGCGGTGATCCGCTTCAGGTTCGCGCCGGCGCCGCGCAGCGGCCAGGTGGTCGTCAAGCTCGAGGGAATGAAGAAGAGCTTCGGCGACGAGCCGGTCTTCACCGGCGTCGACGTCGAGATCGAGCGCGGCGAGAAGGTCGCCGTCGTCGGCCCGAACGGCGCCGGCAAGTCGACGCTGCTGCGCATCCTCGCCGGCACCGAGCCGATCGACGCCGGCACGCGCAAGCTCGACGGCCGGGCGGCCGCGTCGTTCTTCGCGCAGCACACTGCCGAGGCGCTCGACCTCTCGGCCACGGTCTACGACGAGGTGCGCCGCGCCGCGCCGCGCACGCTGAACGACACGCAGGTGCGCACGCTGCTCGGCGCCTTCCTCTTCTCGGGCGACGAGGCGGGCAAGCCGATCCGCGTGCTGTCGGGCGGGGAGAAGGCGCGCGTCGCGCTGGCGAAGACGCTGGTGCAGCCGTTCAACCTGCTGCTGCTGGACGAGCCGACGAACCACCTCGACCTGCAGGGCAAGGAGATGCTCGCGAAGGCGCTCGCCGGGTTCGACGGCACCGTCGTCCTCGTCACGCACGACCGCCACCTGATCGACGCGCTCGCGACGCGCGTGCTCGAAGTCAACGGCAACGACGCGCCGCAGAAGGTCCGCAGCTACCTCGGCAACTTCACGCAGTACGCGGAGATGCGCTTGCGCGAGGGGCGGCCGCTCGCGGGCTATGCGCCGAAGTCGAAGGCGAAGGCTACGGCGGCGGCGCGCGCCGCCGCGCCCGAGGACGGGAAGCGGGCAGGGGAGCGCCACCGCGACGAGAAGCGGGCCGCGCAGCACGCGTCGCGCGCTTCGAAGCGCACCTCGACCGACGAGAAGAAGGCGCTCGAGACGCTGGAGAGGCTCGAAGCGGAGCGCGCGTCGCTCGAGAAGCAGTTCGAGGATCCGAAGCTCTACAACGACGCCGGTCGCCTCGCCGCCGCGCAGCGCCGCCACGCCGAGCTCGCCGCCGAGATCGCGAAGCTGTGGGAGCGGCTCGGCTGATCGGCGGCTTGTTTCGCGCCGACGCGGCTCCTACTGTCCTCGCCCCGTTGATTTTCGGAGGCCCCTCTCGTGGTCCGACTGCTCCCGCAGGACGAAGGCTTCTTCGACCTCTTCGAGCGCGCCGCCGGCAACCTCCTGGAAGGCGCGAACCAGCTCGACCGCCTCTTCGGCGACTACACCGACGTGCCGAACAAGGCGAAGCAGATCAACAACACCGAGCACGCGGGCGACCACCTGACGCGCGAGGCGATCGAGAAGCTGAACCGGACCTTCCTCGCCCCCTTCGACCGCGAGGAGATCCACGAGCTCGTCTGCCGCCTGGACGACGTCCTGGACGAGATCGACGAAGCCGTGAACCGGATGGTGCTCTACAAGATCGCGAAGCCGACCGAGGACGCCAAGGCGCTCGGCAAGGTGCTGGTCAAGTGCGCGACGCTCATCCACGAGATGATGCCGCTCCTGCGCAATCTGAAGCAGCCGCAGCAGCTGCTGAACAAGTGCCTCGAGGTGCAGAAGCAAGAGTCCGAAGGTGACCGTATTGAACAGCACGCCCTCGCGATGCTCTTCGAATCGGTGAAGGACCCGATCGAGATCATCAAGTGGAAGGACGTCTACGGCGACCTCGAGAGCGCCACCGACTCGTGCCAGGACGTGGCGAACGTGATCGAATCGATCGTGATCCGGCACTCCTGACCGCGCCGGACGATGGACCACTTAAGCTTCGTCACGATCCTCGTCATCGCGGGTGCGCTGCTGTTCAGCCTCAGCAACGGCTGGAACGACGCGGCCAACGCGATCGCCACCGCGGTCTGCACGCGCGTGCTCACGCCGTTCTCCGCGCTGATGCTCGGCGCCGGGCTCAACTTCCTCGGCGCGCTCGTCAGCGACAAGGTCGCGAAGACGATCGGCAAGGACGTCGCCGACCCGGAGTTCCTGAGCCAGGCGACCTACCTCGCCGCGGTGGTGGCGGCGACGGCGTGGGTCTCGTGGTGCACGCTCAAGGGGCTGCCGATCTCCTGCTCCCACTCGCTCATGGGCGCCCTGGTCGGCGCCGTGATCGCGAGCGCCGGCTGGGAGCACGTGAACTCCGGCGCGCTCTGGAAGATCGTCTACGGCATCTTCACGGCGCCGATCGTCGGCTTCCTGCTCGGGATGGCGATCCTCTCCGGCGTCGCGTGGACGTTCCGGCGGGCGCGCCCGGCGACGGTGAACGGGATCTTCGGGAAGCTGCAGATCGTGTCGGCCGGCGCGATGGCGTTCGCGCACGGGACCGGCGACGCGCAGAAGGCGATGGGGATCATCGCGGGCGCGCTCGTGGCGGGGACGCGCAAGGAATTCGAGATCCCGCTCTGGGTGCGCCTGTCGTGCGCTGCTGATGGGGCTGGGCACCGCGGTCGGCGGCTGGAGCGTGATCAAGACGCTCGGGACCCGCCTGTCGAGCCTGCGGCCGTGGCAGGGCTTCGCGGCCGAGGCCGCCTCCGCCGCGACGATCCTCTCGAACACGCTGGTCGGAGTGCCGCTCAGCACCACGCACTCGATCACCGGCGCGATCCTCGGCGTCGGCGCCGCGAACGGGCTGCGTACCGTGCGGTGGGGCGTCGGCAAGAAGATCGTCTACGCGTGGCTGCTCACCTTTCCGGTCTGCATCGTGGTGGGCGGACTGCTCGCCAAGGCGCTGGCGGCGATGGGGATCGATTGAAGGCACGCGCGGCGTGCGCCGCGCGTTGGCGGGCCGGGGCGGGCGCGTGCATGATCGCGCCATGAAGTCGTCCGGGCCCGCGCTCCGCACCATCCTCCACGTCGACCTCGACGCGTTCTACGCGTCGGTCGAGGTGCGCGACGATCCGTCGCTCGCCGGCAAGCCGGTGATCGTCGGCGCCGACCCCAAGGGCGGGAAGGGGCGCGGGGTCGTCTCGGCCGCGAGCTACGAGGCGCGCAAGTTCGGCGTCCATTCGGCGATGCCGGTCTCGCGCGCGTTCCGGCTCTGCCCGCAGGGCGTCTTCATCTACCCGCGCCACGACCACTACATGAAGGTGTCGCGCCGCTTCATGACCATCCTCGGGCGCGTGACCGACCTGGTCGAGCCGCTCTCGATCGACGAGGCGTTCCTCGACGTGACCGGCAGCGCGCGCCTCTTCGGCGACGGCGAGACGATCGCGCGCAAGATCCAGAAGGAGGTCGCCGCCGAGGAGGGGCTGTCGGCCTCGGTCGGCGTGGCGCCGAGCAAGTTCGTGGCGAAGATCGCCTCCGACCTGCAGAAGCCGAAGGGGCTCGTCGTCGTCCACCCCTTCGACGTCGTGAGCTTCCTCGCGCCGCTGCCCGTCGAGCGGCTGTTCGGCGCCGGCCCGAAGACGGCGGAGCGGCTCCGTCGACTGGGCGCGAACACGATCGGCGACGTGGCGCGGCTGCCGTTCGCGCACCTGAAGGCGGCGCTCGGCGAGGCGTCCGCGCGCCACTTCCACGACCTCGCGAACGGCGTCGACCCACGCGCCGTCGAGCCCGACCGCGCCGCGAAGTCGCTCGGACACGAGCACACCTTCGACGAGGACGTCGCCGACCGCGCGGCGGTGGGGCGCGCGCTGCTCTGGATCGTCGACGAGCTCTGCTGGCGGCTGCGGCGGGCGGGGCTCGCGGGGCGGACCGTCTCGCTCAAGCTGCGCACGTCCGACTTCGCGACGGTGCACCGCGCGGAGACGGTCGAGGCGCCGCTCGACACGGTCGAGGCGCTGCTGCCGGTCGCGCGCCGCCTGCTCGCCAAGGCCGACACGACCAAGAAGGCGATCCGGCTGGTCGGCGTGAGCCTGTCGCAGTTCGGAGCGCCGCAACCGTCGCTCTTCACCGATCCGAAGGAGAAGAAGGGGCGCAGGGTCGCCGGCGTGCTCGACGAAGTGAAGAAGAAGTTCGGCGACGACGCCCTGACGCGCGGCGCGCTGCTCGAGCCGAAGAAACGGCGCGCGCCACGCCGCCGATGACCCGCCCCTGATGGACAACGGCACGCACACGCTGTTCGGGGCGGCGCTCGCGAAGACGAAGCTCGGGCGGCTCCACCGGCTCGCTCCGCTCTCGCTGCTCCTCGGCGCGAACCTCCCCGACACCGACATCGTGATCACGTTCTTCGGCGGCAAGGACTCCTACCTGATCCACCATCGCGGGATCACCCACTCGCTGCTCGGCGTCGTGGTCGAGGCGCTGCTGCTCGCAGGGGTGATGCGATGGTTCGAGCGGTGGCGCGCGCGGTCGGCGGCGGGCGATCCGGCCCGGCCGGCACCGCTCACCGCGCCCGACACCCCGAACGCGCCGGCGAACTGGTCGGCCTACCTCTGGCCGGCGTTCGTCGGGCTCCTGTCGCATCCGCTGCTCGATTCGCTCAACAACTTCGGCGTGCGGCCGTGGCTTCCGTTCGCCGAGACGCGCTACTTCGGGGACCTCGTCTTCATCGTCGATCCGTGGCTCTGGCTCGTGTTCGGCGGGGCGGCGCTGCTCTCGGGGCGCAGGACGGGGCTCGGGACGGCGGCGTGGCTCGCGCTGGCCGCTGCGGCGAGCGTCGTGATCTTCCGCAGCGAGCGCAGCCCCGTGCACCTCAAGGTCGCGTGGCCGTGCGCGCTGGCGCTGCTCACACTGTTGCGGGCGACGGGTGTGGGGCTGCGCTCGCCGAGCGCGCCGCTGGTGGCCGGAGCGCTGCTGACGGCGCTCTACCTCGGCGGCCTCGAGGTCTGCGCGCGCACCGCGGTCTCGAACTTCATGACAGAGGCGCGCAACTCCCCTCCCATTCGCGTGGACGGCGAGCTCGTGACGCCGCGCTTCGTCATGCGCTCGCCCGCGGTGGCCAACCCCTTCTGCTGGTCGATCTGCTACGAGATCTTCGACGAGGTCCGCTGGCGCATCGTCTCGCTCGACGGATCCTCGATGAAGATCGCGCAGCGAAACGAGGTCGAGATCCCGACGAACCTCTCCGACCCCCGGGTCCAGCGCGCCATGTCGCTCCCCGCCGCCGCCGCGTGGCGCTACTTCGTGCGCGTGCCGACGGCGTGGGTGGAGACGGCGGCCGATGGCGGGGAGCACGTCTTCCTCTCCGACGCGCGCTACCAGTGGGGGCGCGGCCTCTCCTGGTGCGTCGTGGAGATCGACCTTTCGAAGGCGGCCGGCGCTGCCGATGGAGATTCGGGCAAGACACGGTGAAAACGCGTCGAGCCGCCGCTCAGGCTCGGCCGACGAGTTGCGAATCGGTCGGCCGGCACGACTCGTCCGGCACCATTGCCGGGGCGGACGGAGGAAGGTCGGGCCTCGACCGACCACCGTCCCGCGAGTAAATCGGCGCGACGCGAGCTTTTCCCCGGCGAACGCCCCCGACTACGAGACATGGCCGACAACACGCAACGCTGGGAAGACAACGTCGCCGGTCGCTGGTACGTGGACCGGACCTGCATCCTCTGCTCCCTCTGCTCCGACCTCGCCCCGCGGAGCTTCAAGGAGAGCAGCGCCGGCGACCACGACATCGTCTACCGCCAGCCCGTCACTCCCGAAGAGGAGGCGGCGGCGGAGCAGGCGAAGGCGCAGTGTCCGGTGGAGGCGATCGGGTCGGACGGGTGAACGGAGCGACGAGCCAGGTCACGAGCAGCCCCGCGACGAAGTCGAACAGGCCGCAGCTCACGGTCAGGACGTAGACGGCGAGCGGCGCCCCCGACTCGCGCGGACCGAATCCGCCGAGGCCGTCCATGAGCAGGAGCCCGGGCATCGCGCTCCAGACGTAGGGCGTGATCCAGTCGTTCCCGATGCTGGATGTGTTCCCGCCGTCCCCGCCGCTTCCGAACGCGAAGACGGCCAGCACCCCATGCACGACCGCCCACGCCGCGAAGCCGATCGTCAGCGAACGCCCCCTCGTCACCGGACAGCGGCGCGCGACGAACGCCTCGAGGAGCGCCATTCCCATCGCCCACGTCGCGAGCGCGAGCGCTTCGCCGACGAATTCGGAAGGCAGGGCCCCCTCCATGACGGCGAGGTGGAGCGGCAGCGCGCACGCGACGGTGATCGCGAGCCACTTCAGCCAGCGCGCAGCGGTGATCCGTTCGCGGTTCAAGTCGATCGCTCGATCCCGGTCGTGCCGGACCGTTGCCGCGGCCTCGATGCCCGCGGAACGCGCAGGAGCTCGATCAGGTTCGTCGCGAACAGGCCCGCCAGCAGATTCGGGAGTCCGCAGAGGAGCGTCAGCAAGAAGACCGCGACGAACTCGACGAACTCGACGACCTCGAACGGGAGCATGCCGATCGGACCGACCACCGTCGTCACGAGCTGCAGCGCGAGCTGCGCGAGGAGCACGACCAGGAAGAACGGGACCAGCGCGAGCGAGTAGAGCGAGAGCGCGAAGATCCGCACGACCCCCTGTTCGCCGAACGCGATGCACGCGACCGCGCCCTGCACCGCCGCCCAGACCGCGAACCCGACCACGAGCGAGCGCCGCCAAGCCGCCGAGCGCCCCGCGCCGAGCCGCCCTTCGCACCTCGCGACGACGACGGCCCACACGACGATCCCCGCCGCTTCGGCGCCCCGCGCCGCTGCGCCGAGCTCGCGGAACGTGGCGATCCCGAGCGGCAGCGCGCACGCGACGGCGATCGCGAGCCACCGGAGGAAGCGCGGCACGAAGCGGGGCGAAGAGATGGGCGAGGCGTCCGACATCGGCGGGCGATCGTAGGGGAGGCGCCCGCGGCCGCGCCGAAAGCTGCGCGACAGGCGGGCAAATTCGGCGGTCCCGATCCGGGTCGACCGACGCCGCGCAATCGGTTTCGGCTCGGGCACGGGCCCGCCTTTCTTGCACTCGCTCTTCGACGTAGTACATTGTCCGACATGAAGACCCTCCTGACGATCCGACTGGACAAGAGCCTCGAGCGACTCCTCGCACGCTTGTCCAAACGCATGGGGCGCACGCGAAGCGATCTCGCTCGGGACGCCCTGCGCCGACAGCTGGCCCTGTTCCAATTCGAGGACGTTCGCCGCAAGGTCCTGCCCTTCGCCGAGGCACGTGGGTACCTGACCGACGAGGACGTGATCCGGGACGTCTCTTGAGGGTCTTCCTGGACACCAACGTCCTGGTCAGCGCCTTCGCGACGAGAGGACTCTGCGCAGACCTCTTTCGACATGTCCTCGCCGAGCACGAGCTCGTCCGGGGCGAGGTCGTCGTGACCGAGCTGCTCCGCGTCCTTCGGGATCGGATCCGGTTGCCGAAGCAGGTGCTTCACGACGTCGAGACGTTCCTGCGCGAATACGAGACGATCCCGAAGCCCGCCAAGCCGCATGAGATCGACATCCGCGATCCCGACGACGCCTGGATCATCGCGAGCGCCGTGGCCGGGCGAGCCGACGTGATCGTCACCTGCGATGACGATCTGCTGATCCTGGACAAGCGTTCGCCGATCCCGGTCCAGACGCCTCGACAATTCTGGACGACCGCGAGTCGCCGCTGAGTCCTCACAGCACTTCGTCATCCGCTGCGCGGCTTTGATATGAGATCGAACGAGCGACGTCGTCGCGGCGGCGCGCTCTGGCTCGACGCGCTGCACGAGGCGCAGCGCGCCTACCAGACCGAATCGCAGCTCGCGACGACCGCGTGCGCCACGCGCCTGGTCAAGGCGGGCCGCCGCCTGGTCGACTCCTACGACCGCGCCATCGAGAGCGCGAAGTTGAACGGCGATCCCGTCCGCATGGCGTCGCTGCAGGAGGAGCGCAAGCAGGCGAGCGCCGTGGTCGACCGGCTCGAGCGCGACGGGGTCTCCGACCCGCTCGCCGAGTTCCTGTCGCTCGTGAGCGGCGCGCGCATCCGCGTCGATCTCTCGCGCGAGGGGCTGGTCGCCTACTTCGGATTCAACGAGCGCGTCGGAAAAGTGGTCCTCGACGCGGTGTCGAAGGTGACGACGCCGTTCGGCGACGCGGCGTGGTCGGTGGACGACGGCGAGCCCGTCCTCGACTTCCGCAAGCCCGCGTCGGTCCTTGCGCCGCTCAGCATCGCCGTCGGTCCGGCGTGGACGGCGATCGTTCGAGCGAAGTTCCCGGTCGACACGGGCCAGCACGAGTGGTCGTCGCTGCTCGTCGCGGGGGTGGGGCGGTCCCACGCGATCGTGAATCGCTCGGGCGAGATCGGAGTCTTCCGCGACGGGTTCATCGGCTCGGGAGCGCAGCTGAAGGACCTCGCCGGCTGGCACACGCTGGCCATCCGGGCCGCGCAGGAGAAGACGACGTTCTGGGTCGACGGCGTGCTCAAGGGCACAGCGAACGCCTTGATCGCCGACCCGATCCAGACCTTCGGGAACGGGCCGTGGTCGGCCGAGCGCAACTACCAGAACTTCGCCGCGCTGATGGACGGCTTCGTCGTCTACGACCGCCCGCTCACCGACAAGGAGATCGCCGCGCTCGGGAACAAGGGGTTCTGACGCGCGCTCTCCCGCCACGCTCGAGGCAAGCGTTTGACCTAGGAGGCCTTCCGCTGGCGGCGGCGGCGCGCGGCGACGATCGACCGCAGTGCCTTGTTGACCGATTCGGAGGTCGGGAACGCCTTCACGAGATCGGGATCGATGAGGACGGCATTCGTCCCTTCTGCGTATCGCTTGGCGTACTTGCCACGCACGCCCTTGGAGAAGTCGTATTCCGACTTCATGTCGTCGAGGTCGGTGTCCGGGCGCGTCTTCTTCATGGTCGGATCTCGATGGTGGTCAGGAAGATCTCCATACGCGGCTCGAACCGCCTCACTTCGCCTTCGGTTCGCCGAGCTTGCGCATGAGCGACGCCGGATCGGAAGACCATGGCCGCTCCGAATTCCCGAACGCGCCGGCGCCTACTTGCCGGCCGGTTCGGGCGTCAGGAGAGCCTGCACTTCGGCCGGCGGCGGCGGGAGCTCCTGATCGGAGGGCTTCTCGTAATTGATGACCAGGTCGAAGTAGTTCTCCTGCTCCGGCAGCTTCCGGCTCGCGGTCGTGTGCAGGCACAGCTTCGCGGTACAGACGCCCCGCTGCTCCGTCCACTGGAATGCGACGCACGCGACCGAGATGGAAACCACGGGGAGGACTTGGGCCACCCGCTTCTTCGGGATCGGCAGGTTCGTCGTCACGATCGGCGAGCTCGATCCCGAGAACGACGTGAGGTCGATGTCCTCGTCGGCGGACCTGCACCGGCGTGGGTCGCCGAGACTCGCCGTCCAGCGCATGAGCTCGGCGCGCTCCCGCGCGAGCTCCTCGTCGCCGCCGAGCGCGGCCAGGAGCTCCGCGCCCGGCCCGCGGGCCTTCGCCGGGTCCGTCTTGTCGTCGACCTTCGGCGCGACGTCGTCGAGCTTCCACCGCGTGGCGCCGCGCGCCGGATCGACGAGCACGACCACGGGACCTCGCACCCAGAACTCGACGTCCGGTTTCAGCAGCCGCCCCGGCGCGCCAGACGGCTCGCCCGGCGCGTGCTTTCGGATCGTCCGCCCGACGTGGTAGTGGAGCGTCCCGTCGGGCGCGATCTCGACGCGCCCTTCGGCGAGCGTCTCGGTCACCCTGCCCGGCTCGGAGCGGGTGAGCGCGACGTCGACGGAGAGGGGCGCGTTCGAAGAGAGCCACGCCTTGGCGACGATCTCGTCCGGACTCTGCTCGCGCGGCGGGAGGTTCTTGCAGTCCGGGGTCTGTCCCGCGGAGATCGCGCCGACGCCGACGACTGCGGCGACGACGCATGCGAACTGCCGCGAGAATTGAATTCTCCGTGCGTTCATCAGAACGTCCTCCTCGTCGCCCCGCGCCGCCTCTTCGGGTGACGCCGCGACGAGTGAACGCCGCCGCGCCGCCGAATCGTTCAGCCCCGTCCGCCCTCAGTGGTCGCGCGGAACGGGCTGCGGACCGGTCGCCGGCTTCGTCCGCACGGTCGTTCCGTCCCCGTTGTCGATGCAGGCCGGACCGGGGTGTTCGCCTCCGGGCGTCGAGCCGAACTCCGTCCGCACCGGCTCGGCCTGCGGATGCGCGGCCGGATCGTTCACGGGCGCGTCGTTGCGAGGCGTCGAATCACGTCCGCAGGAAGGCGGCAGTGCGACGAGTGACGAGAGCACCAGCGCCCGCACCGCCATCGACGAACCACGGCGTTTCATGATCGATCACCCGCCCGCCAGGTGCACCACCAACCCCGGCTCCGCCTTCGCGAGCTCCAGCGCGACCGCCCGCGGGATGATCAGCGCCTCCTTCGTCTCGGGGTGCTTCGCGATGGCGAGCTCGCCCGCCTCGAGCTTGCGGCCGGTGTCGTCGTCGACCTGGAGGTAGGGGAGATAGTCCTCGGCGTCGTGGTAGTGGAAGCGGCGCGGACCGGAGATGCCGCGCAGCGCCTCGCGCTCGAGGTCGGCGACGAGCTTCTTCCAGCGCTCGGAACGCTGGCGCTCGTGGTCGAGCTTCTGCTGCGCGGCCTTGATGTCGTGCTTCTTCTGCTCGTCGCGCGCAGCGCGCTCGGCGTCGTCACGGCGCTTCTGCTCTTCGAGACCCTCGTGGCCGAGCTCCTTCCTCTGCACTCGCTCCTCGTGCTTGAGGCGGCGGTCGGTCTTGTCGTCGATGAGACCGGCCTTCTTGAACGCGTCGCGCAGGTCGCCCATGGCTCGCTCCGTCGCCGTCGCTCGCCCGTCTCGTCGCTCACTTCACCTCGGCGGCCGCCCGAAGATACGCCGCTCCGCGCAATTGCGCGTGGTGGCCGTGCCCCGAAACGTCGGGGGTGCGGTCGCCGGCGATCCGGTCGAAGTGGAGCAGCATCAGCGTGTCGGGATCGCTCGCGAATCGCCGCGCCGGCGCGAACGGCTCTCCGGCGTAGCGGACCCCCTTCGACAGGCGCACCTCGTCGAGCGCACCGGCCGCGAAGCTGGTCGCGCGCCCGTTCGAATCGACGTCGCCGCCGAGCACGAGCGGCAGCTTGTTGCCGCGCAGCTTCCCCGGATGGCGGACGGCCGTGACGAGCCTGCCGCCGACGAAGAGGCGCGCGTCGCTCCCGTCCCACGTCGCGGCGAGGTGGGACCATTCGCGAACCGGCAAATCTCCCGCGGCGCCGTTCGCGTTGGCGTAGCCCTCGCCCGACACGAAGAGGCTCCAGGACGGAGCGAGCTTGGGCGGCGTCGAGCCGTCGCGGTCGACGAAGAAGCCCCAGCCGCTCGTCTCGGTCCGGTTCACGAGTCCGCACCGCTTCGCCGTCGCCTCGACGAAGGCCCAGCACTCGATCGTGAAGGGGCCGTCGGGGTCGAGCTCCGGCGCCGCCGCGACCAGCGCGCAGGCGCTGCGGCCGTCGAGCGCGAGCGCGCGGTCGGCCGCCGGCGCCGCCTCGTCGGCAGCGAAGTCGACCGGCGGCGGCGGGAGCTCGAGCTCGGGCGCCAGCACCTGGTCGATCTGCTGCACGCGCGGCCCGTACGGATCCCCGGCGACGCCGTGCAGCGGGTAGAGCGCGACCGCCGTGAGCGCCGGCGCGACCAGCGGCCACCCGGGCGTCGCCGGCCCGCGCGTGAGCGTGCACTCGACCGTCCGCTCCTCCTGCGGCGCGAGCTCGACGTCGACGTTCGCCGGCGTGACGGAGAGCCCGCCCTGCGAGGCGCTCCAGCGCAGCGCGACGCCGATGCGGTTCGCGACGGGGTTCCTGACCTGGATCGTGAAGCGGACGCTCCCGCCCTCGTTCTCGGGCGGCGCGATCTTGGGCGCCGCGCCGAGCCACGCCCCTTCGAGCAGCTGGATGCAGTCCTCGCTCTCGGCGCGCGTGACGAAGTCCTGGTCGAGGACGTGGCCGACCGGCACGACCGCCATCGTGAAGCCGCCGGGCTTCACCGTGACGAAGTTCCAATGCTGGAAGTCGCCGGCCTGGTCGAGCTTGTTGACCGTCGCGCCGGTCGCGGCCATCACGTAGTAGCGGATGCCGTCCTTCGTCCCGTCGCTGCGGTAGCGGTGCCAGTGGCCGGCGAAGACGCCGCGCACCTTGCCCGACTTCGCGAGCACCTCGTGCACCGGCTTCCACGGCTCGCCGGCGTAGTTCCAGCGCGGATGGTGCAGGAAGACGAACGCCTGGGTCTTGTCGGTCTTCGCGAGGTCGTCGGCGAGCCACTGCAGCTGCTCGTCCGACATGCGCTGGTCGACGGCGGGGTCCTTGAAGCTCAGCTGCTCGTCGGAGTAGAGCACGATGAAGTGGGCGAACTCGTGGTCGAAGGAGTACCAGAGCGGGGCGAAGTTCTCGACGTAGCGCCGCTCGTTGCTCCGGTCGCCCTTGCGCCCCGACTCGGGATAGACGTCGTGGTTGCCGGCGACCGGGTACCACGGCATGCGCAGGCCCGACATGACCTGCTTGTACTGGAACATCTGCGCGAGCCACTCCTCGCCGCGGTTGTAGCCGCCGACGAGGTCGCCCACGGTCATCACGAAGTCGGGCTCGAACGAGTTCATCTCGCGCACGGCGCGCGCGAGGATCTGCAGCCCGCTGTCGGGCCCGAAGGTGCGGTCGCCCAGGATCGCGAAGCGGAACCCCTCCGCCGGCTTCGGCGGGCGCGGCGGCGGACGACGCAGCGCGCCGCCCCCGACGGCGAACACGAGCGCGGCGACGGGGATGACGAGTCGCGCCCGCATTCCGCCTCCGCGGCTACTTCGCGTATCCGAGCCGGCGCAGCGCCTCTTGCGCGGAGTCGCTGGTCGACTTCTCGTTCGCGTAGCGCTTGCGGACCTCCCGCATCTGCTCGACCCAGGCGAGGAAGCGCTTGAGCGTCTGCTCCGTCTCGGCCTTGCGCTGCTCGGTCACGGGATGGGCGTCCTTCAGGTCGGCGTCGAGGTCGAAGACCTCGAACTCGGTCACCACCTCGGAGGGATCGGGCTTCGCCGCCGGCTTGCCGTCCGGCGGGACGGCGCCGATCGCGACCGGTCCCGCGCGGAAGCGCGGCCCGTTGCCGCCGGGCGGCGTCGCGACCTTGCGGAAGCGGCGGATGATCGTCTTCCAGCGCCCCTCGATCACGGAGAAGGTGCCGAGGACGTCCTCGTCCATGTTCGTGCCGAAGTCGGCGTTCTGGTTGTTCCCGCCGATCCCGCCGCCCCAGAGCTCGGTCACGACCATGGTCGGCGCGAACGGCTCGTCGGCCAGGAGCGCCTCGAAGAGGTTGCGCCCCTGCATCGACTCGGCGGGCTTCAGCCCGACCAGGCCGAGCAGCGTCGGCGCGAGGTCGAGGTTCATCGTGTTGTCCTTCACGACCTTGCCCTTCGGCAGGAGGCCGGGCGCGCGCAGGATCCAGGGGACGTGGTTCAGCTCGGCGTAGACCGAGTGGCCGTGGCCCGAGTTGTTGTGGTCGAACCACTCCTCGCCGTGGTCGGCGTTGAAGGAGAAGACCATCTTGTCCCAGAAGCCGAGCTCCTTCAGCCGGCCGACGACCTTGCCCACGTAGTCGTCCATGTAGTGGATCTCGGCGTCGTAGAGGTCGAGGCCGAGCTTCGCGTGCTTCTTCGGGTCGATGCCGCGGTCGGCGAACATCCGGGCGCCGGTGCCGGCGGGGTACTGGTCGGCGTTGGCGAGCGGCGTCGGCTTCGGTCCGCCCGCGCCGCCGGTCGGCATCATGTTGAAGCCGCCGCCGTCGACCGAGTCGAACTCCTTGCGCCCCTCCTCGCTGCCGAACTGCGCGAGCTCCTCCTTGGGCGGGTCGTACGGCCCGTGCGGCTCGACCGAGTGGAGGTAGAGGAAGAAGGGGATGTCCTTGTACTTGGCGAGCCACGGCTCGGCCGTCGCGAACAGGTCGCGCGACGAGCCCGACCCGAAGCCGCCGCCGTTGCCGCCCGCCGCGTCGGGGTTCTGGCCGACGTGGCGCAGCAGGCCCATGAGCGCCGCGTTCCTCTCGGGCGACAGCGAGCCGACCGCGGCCGACGAATAGAAGAAGTCGAAGCCCTGCTCGGTGTGCGTGGTGCGTCCGACGAAGTCGTTGCGGATCAGCGCGCAGGTCAAGTAGCCGGCGTCGCGGAACGCCTCGGCCATCGTCGTGCACGACTCGGGGATCTGCTCGCCGCCGGTGCGCACGCCGCCGACGATCGGGAAGAGCGAGGAGAGCGACGAGGGCATCGAGACGTAGGTCCACGGCCCCTGCGCGAAGCTGCGCTCGAAGCGGACCCCCTCGCTCGCGATCTGGTCGAGGTGGGGGGAGGTCGCGCGCGGGTTGCCGTAGCAGCCGAGCCCGTCGGCGCGCAGCGTGTCGCAGAAGTAGAGCAGGACGTCGCGGACACTCTCCTTGCGCTGGCCGTAGACGATCGGCTGCAGCAGGAACGCGACGCCCGGGTCGCCCTGGTCGGCCGCCTCGAGCGTGAGCGTGATCTTCTTGCCGGCGTAGGGCGCGAGGTCGACGTCGAGCGAGTCGATCTTCGCCGGGTCGCTCACCGGCAGCGCGCGCAGCTGCGTCCGCTTGCCCTCGCAGGTGACCGCGACCGTGAGGTCGAACGGCGCCTCGGTGAGGCAGGTGACGCCGGCGAGGAGGCGCGCCTTCTCCGGCGCGACCAGCGCGTAGCTGACCGCGGCCGTCGTGTTGACGTACATGCCCTGGTGGAGAATGCCGCGTCGCTCGAGCGTCGTCGTCGCGGCGGTCGCCTTGGCGTACTCGACCTTGCCGTCGAGGACGTGCACGAACTCGACGTCGAGGGTGACGCCCTCCTTCTCCTTCTCGGGCGGGACCAGGACGAGGATCGTGACCGCGGTCAGGTCCTCGACGCGCGGCGCCTGGCCGAAGTTGGCGAGGCCGCCGAGGAAGTTGCCACCGAACTCCGCTTCGCGGCGCGCGCGCACCACGGTGTGCCACTCGCCGTCGTTCTCGACCTTCGCGATGCTGTTGTTCAGCAGCGCGCGCGGGTCGAAGTCGACGGCGCCGTTCGCGCCGACGTTGACGCCGCCGACGTTGAAGACGACCTGGCCGGGCGGGGGCGTAGGCGCCGGCGGTGGAGCGGCGGCGGGGTCCTTCGCGGGCTCGACGGGGCTGGGGGCGGGGGCCGGCGCGGCGCCGCCGGCCGCGGGCGCAGGAGCGGGAGCCGTAGCGGGCGTCGGGGCGGGCGCGGCCTTGTCGGCGGGCTTCGGGAGCCCCGCGATCGGGAAGAGGGCCGGCGGCTGCTGTTGAGGACCGCCGCCGGCGAATCGCCCGAACGCGCTCATCATCCCGTCGACCTTCTCCTTCAGGTGCGCTTCGGCGATGACGGCGATCTCCTTCGCGTCGCTCGACCGGACGTGGACGGCGAGCATGCCCCACTCGCTCGCCTTGGTGAACGGGACCGGCACGACGAACGCCGCGAGCTTTCCGGTCGCGTGGAGTCGCAGCGCCTGGTCGACATGCTCGAGCTTCCCCTCGCCGAAGGAGAGCGGGACCGTTTCTGCATGGCTGACGCCCTCCTCGAACCGGACGTCGCTCAGGACGAAAGTGGCGGGATCGACGTCGGAGGGGTCCGGCCCTTCGACCTTCGCCTGCTCGAGCAGGCTGTCGAGCCGCCACGTCCCGACGTGGTTCGCGGCCAGGACCGGCAGCTCTTCACGGTGGGAGGCGACCGGGATCGCGAGCAACACGGCCGCGACCGCGGCCGGGAGCGACGAGCGGATCATCGAGATCCTCACTTCTTCTTCGAGGAGGAGCCGCGAAGGGGCGCGCGGCGCCGAGAGCGCAGGATCCTAGCATCCGGCTCAGGAGGTGTGCGCGATGACGAGAGTCTTCGGGTGCGCGGCGATGCTGCTCTGCGCGGCGGGAGCGGCGGTGGCGCAGGACAAGCCACCTTCTTCGAGTCTTTCCGGGCGCTCGCTCGGAAGCCTCTTCGAGGCGCCATCGGGCCGCGCTCACCGCTCTACGAGCACGAGCAACGACCCGCAGGGCAACCTCGATTTCGTGCCGCTCGCCTCCGGCGCCGAGGTGCCGATCGCCGACCTGCGCGGCCCCGGCGTCATCACCCACCTCTGGCTCAACGTCCAGAGCGATGATCCCTACGCGGGCCGCCTCGTCGTCTTCCGCGCGAAGTGGGACGGGGAGACGACTCCCTCGGTCGAGGTGCCGGTCGGCGACTTCTTCGGCGTCGGCTTCTCGCTCGACGGCAACGTCGACACGCTGCCGGTGCGCGTGACGGCCGACGGCCGCGCGCGCAGCTGCTGGTGGCCGATGCCGTTCGCCGAGTCGGCGCTCCTCTCGATCCGCAACGACTCGCAGCGGCCGGTGCGCATGCTGCAGTGGGCGGTCGACTGGAACGAGGCCGCCTGCCCCAAGGAGGTCCGCACCTTCCACGCGCAGTTCCGGACCACCGGCCGCGGCGCGTCGGCGCGCGCGCACAAGGCGGTCGAGGCGAGGGGGCGCGGCCATTACGTCGGCACCGTCCTCTCGATCTGGAGCGGCGAGGAGGGGTGGCCGGGCGAGGGAGACGACCGCTTCTTCATCGACGGCGCCGACCTGCCGACGCTGCAGGGGAGCGGGCTCGAGGACTACTTCGGCGACAGCTGGGGCTACCACCTCGGCACGGGGCCGTTCGGCGGCGTCACGACCTTCGAGGGGACCGGACCCGGCGCGCGCTCGACGGCGGTGCGCTGGCACCTCCAGGACCCGATCGCGTTCGAGAAAGCGCTCACGGTGAGCTTCGAGCGCTCCGGCTGGGTGCGGCGCGCCGACGAATGGAAGCTCGCGTCCGACCGGCCCGACGCCTTCTCGAGCGTCGCTTTCTGGTACCAGGAGGAGCCGCACGGTGGGCTCTCGATCCTGCCGCCGCCGTCCGACCGCCTCCCGTTCAACGAGGTGCGCATCGAGCCGGAGGAGAACGCGTTCTTCCGGACCATCACGGTGCCCGACGGCGCGCCCGAGCCGGTCCGGCAGATAGGCGCCTTCTGGGCCTACGGCGCGCAGGTGCAGTTCACCGCGCCCGACCGCGACCACGCGCGCCTCTTCATGCCGTTCGTCGCGCCGACCATCCACGACTTCGACCTCTACGCGCGCTTCACCATGGCGGCCGACGGCGGCGTCTTCCAGGCGGTGGTCGACGGCGAGCTGTTCGGCCCGCCCATCGACCTCTACTCGCCCTACGGGACCAGCCGCGAGGTGGTGCTCGGGCGGATCCGCCTGAAGCAGGGCGAGCACGTCCTCGAGCTGCGCTCGACCGGCAAGAACCCCGCGTCGAGCGGCTTCGCGCTCGGCTTCGACAGCTTCATGGTGCGTTGGTACTCATGAGCGGACCGTTCCGCTTCGAGAGCGCGCCGCCGCTGCGCTGGGTCGACGTCGACGCCGCCGGCGTCGTGAACCATGCGGTCTGGTTCACGCTCGTCGAGCAGGCGCGCTTCGAGTACTTCCGCAAGCTCGGCCTCGTGACGGGCGAGATCCCGCCGTTCCTGCTCGCCGCGACATCAGCGCGTTACGAACGGCCGGGGCGGGTCGGGATGGACGTCGTCGTGCTCGCGCGCACGACGCGGCTCGGCGGCAAGAGCTTCGACATGGAGTACGAGGTGCGCTGTCGCAGCGCCGGCGCGGACGAGAAGCTCGTCGCGATCACGGCGACGCTGGTCTGGGTCGACGCGCAGCTCGAGAGCTGCGAGATCCCGGCGGAGGCGAGGCGAGCGATCGCGGAGTTCGAAGGCATTCCGGAGCGATCGGCCGGCCGCACGAGCTGAGGCCGAAGCGATCAGTCGAGGAAGCCGAGCTCGTCCAGCGTGCATCGCGCGAGGGACTCGAGCCCGCATCCGGCATCAGTGAGGGAACCCGAGCTCGTCCATCGTGCCGGGATGGAGAAGGATGTCCTGGGCGAACGCGAAGAGCAGGAGGACGCTCCCGACCGCGACGCATGCGCTGGCCCGTCGGGTGCCGCGCCGCGCGACGAGCACGAGCGCCGCGACGCCGACCTGCGCCCAAGGCAGGACGACCAGCGCGTCGCGGACGAACCAGCCCGGCGAATCCCAGAAGCCGTCGAAGTCGAACCAGTCCACGTTCCACAGGAAGATGCGCGCCACGAGCAGCAGCGGCGCGAGCGCGAGCAGCGCGAGCGAGGCTCGCCGCAGCGTGACGACCCGGCCCGCTTCGCTGCTCGCCGCCGCGGGCGCCGCGGAACCGGAGGCGAAGCGGTGCGACCGCCATCGGTGGGGGTTCGCGTCCTTCTTCCTCGCGCGCGTTTCCTTGCGCAGCCAACGGATCCCGAAGCCGAGCAGCAACGCGCCGGGCCAGAACAGGTACCAGCACGTGAACGCGCTGTAGATCACGCCTGCGATTACGTACTCGAACACTGCTCGGTCCTCGTGACGCGCGCCGCGCGGGATCGTCGGCCCGCGGGGTCTTATCACCGATCCGGCGTGTTGGCCAGGGCGACCATCGCCGCCGCGATCGCGTCGCACTCGGAATCGCTCGTGCAGGCGGGCGGGAGCGCGTAGACGACGTCGCCGAGCGGGCGGAGCAGGACGCCGTGCGCGTACGCCGCGGCGCGCAGCTTCGGGGCGCGCGTCGTCGTGTAGCCCGCGTCGGCGGCGCGGTCGGGGGCGAGGTCGTAGGCGACGATCCCGCCGAGGCGGCGCAGGTCGCGCACGCGCGGGTGCGAGCGCAGCGGCGCGAGACGTTCGAGGATGCGCGTGCCGATCGCGTCGAGGCGCTGCGGGACGCTTCGCTCCTTCACCAGCGCGAGCGAGCGCAGCGCGACGGCGCAGCCGATCGGGTTGCCGGTCATCGAGTGGCCGTGCGGCAGGAAGCGGCGGCGGTCTGCGGCCTTGAACGTGGCGAAGAGCTCCTCGCTCGCGAGCGTCGCCGCGAGCGCGACCATGCCGTTGGTGAGCCCCTTCGCGAGGCAGAGCAGGTCGGGCGCGACGCCCGCCTGCGCGCACGCGAAGAGCGTCCCGGTCCGCCCGAAGCCGGTCATCACCTCGTCGGCGATCAGCGGCACGCCGGCCGCGTCGCAGCGCTCGCGCGCGGCGCGCACGAACTCCGGCGCGTGCATGCGCATGCCGCCGGCGCCCTGCACGAGCGGCTCGAGGATCACGCCCGCCGCCTCGCGGCCGAGAACGGCGAGCGCGGCCTCGATCGCGCCGGCGTCGGGCGCGACGCGCCGCACCGTGAAGAGCAGCGGCGCGTAGGCCGTGAAGAACGGGTCGGGATCGCCGACGCTCATCGCGCCGAAGGTGTCCCCGTGGTAGCCCCCCTCGAGCGCGACGAAGACGCGGCGCTGCGGCTCGCCACGCTCCACCCATGCGTGGCGGACGATCTTGAGCGCGACCTCGACGGCGGTCGACCCGTCGTCGCTGAAGAAGACGCGCGTGAGCTCCGGCCCGCGCGTGCCGGCCGGCCGCGCGGCGCGGAACGCCGCGACGAGCTCCTCGGCGAGTGCGACCGCCGGCTCGTGCGTCGCGCCGGCGAAGAGGACGTGGTCGAGGCGCGCCGCCTGCTCGCGCAGCGCCTCGACGAGCGCCGGCTCGCCGTGGCCGTGCAGGCAGGTCCACCACGAGGAGATCGCGTCGATCAGCTCGCTCCCGTCGGCGAGTTGCAGTTTCGCGCCGCGCGCCGCGACGACGGGAAGCGGCGCGGGGTCGGCGCCGTGCGGCGTGTAGGGATGCCAGGTGACGAGTGCGTCGCGCGCGAGCAGGAGCTCGCGCGCGTGGGCGTCGCGCGAGGGTTGCCGCTCGCGCTCGTCGGACGGCGCGGTCACGGCGTCGCGACGCGCGCGGCGAGGCGCGCGAAGAGTTCGGCGAGCTCGGGCCGCGCGGCGGCGCGCGCGATCGCCGCGGCGTCGAGCGGCTCGAACGGCGCGATCTCGACGAGGCGCGGGACGTCGCCGAGCTGCGCGAGCGCCTCGCGGTTCGTGCGGTGGGGCGGGCCGACCAGCAGCAGCACTGCGATCTTGAGGTGGCGCGCGCGCAGCGCCTCGAGCGTGAGCAGCGTGTGGTTCAGCGTACCGAGCCCGCTGCGCGCGACGACGACGACGTCGCCGCCGGCGCGTACGAGCCAGTCGGCCTGCGTGAAAGGACGCTCGCCCGCGCGATAGGGGACGAGCAGCCCGCCCGCGAGCTCGACGAGCAGCGTCCCGCCGGCGAGCGCCGCGCGGTGGTGCGCGAGCGCGAGGTCGAGACCTTCGGGCTCGATCGTCGCGCCCTGCGCCGCGGCGGCCGCGTGCGGCGACGCCGGCAGCGCGAAGGCGAGGTGGTTCGGCAGGATCTCGGCGTCGCTCGCGCCGGCGAGCGCGCGCACGGTCGCGGCGTCGTCCTCGTCGCCGGTCTGCACCGGCTTCCAGTAGGCGACGCGCGCTTCGGCTACACGGCTTTGCGCGCGCGCGGCGGTGAGCAGGAGCGCGCTCGCCACGGTCTTGCCGACGCCGGTGTCCGTTCCAACCACGAAGAAAGTGTGCGCGCCAGAAAGGTGCGCGGCGACGTGCGGCACGTGTCGATCGACCGGCGACGCCGGCGATGACGCCGGCGTCGCGAAGTCCTTCGCGAGCGCGGCGTGGATCGCCTGCGCGAGGGCGTCGACTGCACGCTCGTCGTTCGTCGCGTGGGCGATCAGGCGCAGACGCGCGCCGCCTTCGGGCACCGTCGGAGGTCGCACCGCGCCGACGGCGAATCCGGCCTCCGCGAGCCGCTGCTTCAGCGCGACGACGCGTTCGTTCGAGCCGATCGGGAGCGGGACGATCGCCGCGGCGGGAGCGGGCCGCCCGAGCCGCGTCGCGAGCCGCAGCGCGAGGTCGCGGACCCGGGCGCGCGCGTCGTCCATGCCGGCCGCCAGCTCGATCGCCTGCGCCAGCGCGCCCGCGACCGACGGCGGCGGCGCCGTGGTGAAAAGGAAGCTGCGCGCGCGTTGCAGCAGGAGCTCGCGCAGCCGGGCGCTCCCGACGACGAAGGCGCCGGCGCCGCCGAGCGCCTTGCCGCCGGTCACGACGCGGGCGGCGAGGCGCGCCGACGCGCCGTGCTCGAGCCCGAGCTCCGCGCAGGCGCCGCGCCCGCGCGGTCCGACCACGCCGGCGCCGTGCGCCTCGTCGACGACGAGCCACGCGTCGAACCGCTCGCACAGCTCGTGCATCGCGGCGAGCGGCGCGAGGTCGCCGTCCATGCTGAAGACGCCCTCGGTCGCGACCAGGCGGCGCGCCGCGCCGCGCGCCCGTGCAAGCAAGTGCGCGAGCTCGTCGAGATCGCCGTGCTTGAAGACGTGCACGTGCGCGCGCGACAGCCGTGCGGCGTCGACGAGCGAGGCGTGCACGAGCTCGTCGCAGCAAATCGCATCGCCGCGTCCGGCGAGCGCGCCGACCACGCCGAGGTTCGCCTGGTAGCCGGTCGGGAACAGCAGCGCGGCGAGCGACGCGCCGCCGCCGATCCAGTCGGCCGCCGCGCGCTCGGCCGCGACGTGCCACCGCGAACCGCCGCCGAGGAGCCGCGCCGCGCGCGCGCCGGCGCCGCCTTCGAGCAGCGCTCGCCGCGCCGCCTCGACGACCCGCTCGTCGCGCGAGAGGCCGAGGTAGTCGTTCGAGACGAAGTCGCGCGCGGGGTCGTGCGGCGCGCCGCCGTCGTCGAGCGTCCGCTCGAGCCCGCGCGCGCGCCAGGCGGCGAGC
>DAINBU010000073.1:6454-23867 GCA_036732755.1 Planctomycetota bacterium | reverse complement strand
GCAGGTGCTCGACTCGATGGACCTCGAGCGCGAGCGCGGCATCACGATCAAAGCAAAAGCGGTCGCGCTCAACTACCGCTTCGAGGGGCAGGACTACCTGCTCAACCTGATCGACACGCCCGGCCACGTCGACTTCAGCTACGAGGTCGCGCGCAGCCTGCGCGCCTGCGAAGGCGCGCTGCTCCTCGTCGACGCGTCGCAGGGGGTCGAGGCGCAGACCATCGCCAACAGCCAGCTCGCGCAGGACCTCGGCCTCGAGCTGGTCCCGGTCATCAACAAGATCGACCTTCCGCACGCGCGCCCCGCGGAGGTGGCCGAGGAGATCGAGCACCTCCTCCTGCTCGAGAAGGAGCGCTGCCTGCCGATCAGCGCGAAGCAGGGGATCGGCATCGACAAGGTGCTCGAGGCGGTCATCCGGGAGATCCCGCCGCCGAAGGGCGACCGCGACAAGCCGCTGCGCGCGCTGGTCTTCGACGCCGAGTTCGACGACTACCGCGGCGTCATCTCCCACCTCCGCATCTTCGACGGCTCGATCAAGAAGCGCGACCAGATCCGGATGGTGGTCGCGAAGACCGAGTACGAGGTGCTCGAGCTCGGCCGCTTCCGACCGCACATGGAGCCGTGCGACGAGCTGCTCGCCGGCGAGGTCGGCTACCTCATCGCCAACGTCAAGCTGCTCGAAGAGCTGAAGATCGGCGACACCGTCGCCAAGCGCGGCGTCGAGGTCGAGCCGCTGCCCGGCTACCGCGAGCCGCTGCACATGGTCTATTGCGGCGTCTACCCCACCGCGAACAAGGACTTCGAGACGCTGCGCAAGGCGCTGCAGAAGCTCCACCTGAACGACGCGAGCTTCAGCTTCGCGCCCGAGACCTCCGACGCGCTCGGCTTCGGCTTCCGCTGCGGCTTCCTCGGCCTGCTGCACATGGAGATCGTGCAGGAGCGGCTCGAACGCCACGCCGGCATGGACATCGTGCAGACCTCGCCGACCGTGACCTACGAGGTCGTCACGACCGACGGCAAGGTCAAGCGGCTGTCGAACCCGGCCGAGCTGCCCGACCCGTCGCTGATCGTCGAGATCCGCGAGCCGATGGTCGACCTGCGCCTGGTCATCCCGTCCGACTCGATCGGCACCGTGCTGAAGCTCGCCATCGACCGCCACGGGCAGCTCAAGAACCAGGAGCACATCTCGCCGACGCGCATCCTGGTCAGCTTCCGCATCCCGCTCGCGGAGATCATCTTCGACTTCTTCGACAAGATGAAGTCGTACACGCGCGGCTACGGGACGATGGACTACGAATTCGCCGGCTACGAACCGGCGCCGCTGATCAAGCTGCGCATCCTGGTCGGCGGCAGCGAGGTCGACGCGCTCTCGGTGATCGTCCACCGCGACGAGGCCGAGTCGCGCGGCCGCGCCTTCCTGATCAAGCTCCGCGAGGAGATCCCGCGCCACATGTTCGAGGTCGCGCTGCAGGCGGCCATCGGCGGGAAGATCGTCGCGCGCGAGAGCATCAAAGCCCTGAGCAAGCACGTCACGGCCAAGTGCTACGGCGGCGACATCACGCGCAAGCGCAAGCTGCTCGAGAAGCAGAAGGAAGGCAAGAAGCGCATGAAGATGGTCGGGAACGTCGAGATCCCGCAGAAGGCCTTCCTCGCCGTCCTGCAGGTCGAGCGGTGATGACGCCCTCGCCCGGCACCGCCCCCGTCGCGGAACGGCCGGCGAGCGCCCGCGCCGCGCGCGGCGCGGGGCTCGTCCGCGCCGCCTTCGAGAACGTCGAGGCGCTCGCGATCGCGGTTGTGATGGCGCTGATCCTCAAGTACTTCCTGATCGAGGCCTACAAGATCCCGACCGGCTCGATGCAGCCGCAGATCATGGGCGACCAGGTGGTCGGCATCTCCGACCGCGTGCTGGTGAACAAACTGGTCTACCTGCTGCGCGATCCGCAGCGCTACGAGGTCGTCGTCTTCCGCAACCCGCTCTGGCAGCGGCAGAACTACATCAAGCGGCTGGTCGCCTTCGGCGGCGAGCGCGTCTGCATCCGCAACGGCGACCTCTTCATCACGCCGCCGGGCGCTGCGCCCGAGGCGGAGCACGTCGCCCGCAAGCCCGACCCGGTGTGGCGCGCGGTCCGCAAGGACCTCCTCCCGGAGTCGGCGCCGCTGTCGCAGACCTTCGAGATCGAGGGGCACGCGCGCTTCGCCGGCCGCGACGTCCGGCTCGAGCCGGCGCAGGGGGCGACCGCGTCGATCCGCACGCGCGCGCCGGTCAAGGACCACTACCTCGACGGCTACCACTCCAAGTGGGTCGGCGCCTACCTCGACCCCTCCACGCCGTTCCTGATGCAGAAGCAGTACGCGCACATCGGGAACGACGACGTGACCGACGTCGAGTTCGCGGCCGACGTGACGCCGAGGGCCGGCGCGCAGGCGTTCTTCGTCGAGATCCGCGAGGCGGGCCGCGTGCACCGCCTCGAGCTGCCGGTCGGGACGGGACCGGGCTCGCTCGTGACGCAGGCCGGGGCGGGCTCCTTCGAGCCCGAGGGCGAGGCCGCCCCGCTCCCCGCGCTCGCGGCCGGGAGCTCGACGCGCGTCTCCCTGCGCAACGTCGACGACGAGCTGGTGGTCGAGATCGACGGCGCGGTCGCGCTGCGCCGCCCCTACGTCACCCGCGGGATCGACCCCGACGGCGAACCGGGCGGGCGGGACGGCGGCACGCGCGTGGTCGCCGGCGCGAGCGGCGGGACGGTCGAGCTCTCCGACGTCGGCCTCTGGCGCGACATCCACTACCTCTCCGACGGCAACCTCAACCGCAGCGCGCGCTCGGCCACCTACACCGTCCCGGACGACGAGTTCATGGTGCTCGGCGACAACACGCAGAACTCGTGGGACTGCCGCCAGTGGGTGGCGGCGACCCTGGAGCTCGCCGGCGGCCGCAAGATCACCGGCAACTACTTCAGCGCGTTCGGCAACTCGGCCGACAGCAACCCCGACCACGCCGGCCCCGACGTCCACTTCCGCAACGTCTTCGGCCAGGACTACGTCTATCCCCGCTCCGCCGAGCGCGGCGACTACGTGACGACCGACGTCCACTCGGTGCCCGAGCGCATGCTGCTCGGCAAGGCGCTCGCGGTCTTCTGGCCGCTGCCGCCCTTCTCGCCGACCTGGCGCCTCAAGTGGGTGCGCTGACGTGGCGCTCCTCGAGGTGCGCGGACTGGTGAAGCTCTACGGCCGGCGCAAGGTCGTCGACGGCGTGAGCTTCGAGGTCGACGCGGCCGAGATCGTCGGGCTGCTCGGGCCGAACGGCGCCGGCAAGACCACGAGCTTCCGCTCCACCATCGGGATGATCTCGCCCGACGAGGGCGAGGTCTGGTTCGACGGGCGCGACGTCACGCGCATGCCGATGTACCAGCGCGCGCGGCTCGGCATGGGCTACCTCTCGCAGGAGCCGTCGATCTTCCGGCAGATGACGGTCGAGGAGAACGTCCTCGCCGTGCTCGAGATGCGGTCGCTGTCGCGCGGCGTGCGCGTCCGGCGGGCCGCCGAGCTGCTCGAGGAGCTCGGCCTCTCCCACCTCGCCAAGCAGCGCGCCGACACCCTCTCCGGCGGCGAACGGCGCCGCCTCGAGATCAGCCGGACGCTCGCGATCGAGCCGACCTTGATCCTCCTGGACGAACCTTTTTCCGGGATCGACCCCAAGGTCGTGGGCGAGCTGCAGCGCCTGCTCGAGGGGCTGCGCGCGCGGGGCATCGGGATCCTCATTACCGACCATGCTTGGCGCGAGACGCTGCAGAGCACCGATCGCGCCTACGTGATCTTCGAGGGCCGCGTGCTGCGCCATGGGCCGCCCGACGAGCTCCAAAACGATCCGAAGGTCCGCCAGCGCTACCTCGGCAGCGAGGCCTCCTCCGCCGCGCCCTGACGCGCCGGCCCTGGGTCCCCCCGCGGCGCGACGCCCCGACGCGAACGGCGCGCGAACGGCGGACGAACGGTCGCGAACGGCCGGTCGCGCGAACGCGCTGCGCTGATCGCTGCCGATTCCGGCGTCCGATCGCGAAATCGGACGGACTTTCCCGACGCTTCGCCGCGACGCCCGGCCGATAGGAGGCGCGGTCCTCCGTCGCGGGCCCGAGGAGCGCTCGATGAGCAGCCAGACGATCGTCGCGGAACAGTCGGCGCCCCCGAAGTCTTCGGCGCCCGTCGCCGAGAACCGCGGCCGGATCCTGGTCACCGACGACGAGCCCGGCATCCGCCAGTCGCTGTCGATGTTCCTGAAGCGCCTGGGCTACGAGGTGAACGAGGCGGCGACCGCCGACGCCGCGGTCGAATTGCTCGACCGCCACGACTTCGACCTCGTCCTCTCCGACATCGCGCTGCCCGGCACCACCAACGGGCTCGACCTGCTGACGAAGGTGAAGGCGCGCTCGCCCGACGTCGACGTGATCCTGATGACGGGCCACCTCGACCTCGACTTCGCGATCGACGCGCTGAAGAAGGGCGCCTCCGACTACTTCAAGAAGCCGTTCCTCTTCGACGAGATCAAGCACGCGGTCGAGCGCGCGGTCGAGCGGCGCAAGCTGCTCGGCAAGGCGCGCGAGCTCGACAAGTTGCAGCTCAAGCACGACGCCCTGAAGGACCTGCAGCGCGAGGTGCTCGTCTCGGTCGCCGCGATGATCGACGCCAAGAGCCCCTACACGCGCGCCCACAGCGAGCGCGTCGGCATCTACTCGCGCCACTTCGGGCAGAAGCTCGGCATCTCGTCGCGCGAGCTCAAGATCGTGACGACCGGCGGCCGCCTCCACGACATCGGCAAGATCGGGACGCCCGACCAGATCATCGACAAGCCCGAGCGGCTCACGCCCGAGGAGTGGAAGATCGTCCAGCACCACCCGGTGTGCGGCGCCGAACTCCTGAAGCCGATCGCGATGATGCGCCCCTACATCCCGGTCGTGCGCTGGCACCACGAGAACCACGACGGCACCGGCTATCCCGATCGCCTCTCCGGCGTCCAGATCCCGCTGACCGTCCAGATCGTCAAGATCGCCGACTACTACGACGCGATCACGTCCGACCGGCCCTACCGCAAGCCGATGACGATGCGCGAGGCGTGCGCGACGCTCGAGCGCGAGTCGGGCAGCGCCTTCCCGCGCGAGATCGTCGGCTCGTTCATCGAACTGCTGCACGCGGCGCCCTGGCGCGGCACGACGGCCGACGTCGGCGAGAACGAGGCCGAGGCGGGGACGCGCGGCAAGGTCGCCGCGTCCGCGGAGCGCGTCGGGCGCAGCTGAGGCGGGTCGCCGCGCACGCGATCGACGGCGCGGCCGACGCCGCGCACGGCGGCGCCTCCCTTGCACCGCCCGCGCAGGCGCCCTAGCCTCCTTCGCCTTTCGCGGCGCCACCGCGCGTCGCGCAGCCGCGCCCGCCCCCCCCTCCTGCACGGGTCTCCTCGCATGAAGGTCACCGTCTGCGTGAAGCGCGTCCCCAGTACCGCCGCCCGGATCCGGATCGGCGCCGACGGCCGGTCGATCGACGAGGCGGGGGTCGAGTTCGTGCTCAACCCCTACGACGAGTACGCCGTCGAGGAGGCGCTCCGGATCTGCGAGAAGGCCGCCACCACGCCGCCGAGCGAGTCGACCGTGCTGAGCTTCGGCCCCGACGCGGTCACCAAGGAGCTGCGCAACTGCCTCGCGATGGGCGTCCACGCGGCGCTGCACGTGCCGGCGCCGGCGGGTGACGCCGCTTCGCGCGATCCGCTGGCGACGGCGCAGATGATCGCGGCGGCGATCCGCGGCGCGGCGGGCGGGCCGCCCGACCTGATCCTGTTCGGCCGCCAGGCCGTCGACGACGACGGCGCGCTGGTCGGCCTCATGGTCGCGACGCTGCTCGGCCTGCCGGCGGTGCCCGACGTGACGAAGCTGACGCTGGGCACCGGCGCCGTGACGGTCGAGCGCGAAGTCGAGGGTGCGGTCGAGACCTACGAGGTCCCGCTGCCGTGCGTCGTCACGGCCCACAAGGGGCTGAACGACCCGCGCCTCCCCAACATGAAGGGGATCATGGCGGCGAAGAAGAAGACGATCACGACGGTCGCCGCGACGGCCGCCGCGCCCGCCTCGACGATCGAGTCGCTCGAGCTGCCGCCCGAGCGCAAGGGCGGCCGCATCGTCGGCGAAGGCGCCGCCGCGGTGCCCGAGCTGCTGCGGCTGCTGCGGCAGGAGGCGAACGCGCTCTGAGCCGCGGCGCGCCCGCCCGATCCCGAGACGCACGAATCCGAACCGGAGCCGATCGATGTCCTGCATCCTGGCCGTGTGCGAGCAGTCCGAGGGGAAGCTGAAGAAGGTCGCGGGAGAGGTCGCGAGCGAGGCGCTGCGCTTCGGGCAGGCGAGCGGCCTGCCGGTGGTCGCGCTCACGATCGGGCCGGGCGCGGCGGCGGCCGCGGCGGCGCTCGCGCCGTTCGGCGTCGAGAGCGCGGGCGCGATCGAGGGAGCGTCGGTCGCGAGCTACTCGGGCGAGGCGTACGCGGCGGCGCTCGCCGCGGTCGCTCGGGCGAAGGGCGCCGCACTCCTGCTGATCGGCGCGACCTCGTTTGCGCGCGACCTGCTTGGGCGCCTCGGGGCGCTGCTCTCGTCGAGCCCGGCGAGCGACTGCGTCGCGCTCTCCTTCGCGAACGGCGCCTTCCGGGCGCGCCGCCCGGTCTACGCCGGCAAGGCGATCCTCACGGTCGCCTTCAAGGCGACGCCGGCGCTCGCGAGCCTGCGCCCGAACGTCTTCGCGGCGACGAAGGTCGCCGGCAAGACGACGCGCGTCGAGGCGATCGCGGCGGCGGCCGCGCCCGCGCAGTGCGCGCGGCGGACCGGCCGCGTCGACGCGGGCGGCGGCAAGCTCGAGCTCACCGAGGCGGAGGTGATCGTCTCGGGCGGCCGCGGCCTCAAGACGCCGGAGAACTTCGCGAAGCTGATCGAGCCGCTCGCCGCCGCGCTCGGCGGAGCGGTCGGCGCGTCGCGCGCGGTGGTCGACGCCGGCTGGCGCCCGCACGGCGAGCAGGTCGGCCAGACCGGCAAGACGGTCGCCCCCAAGCTCTACGTCGCGTGCGGCATCTCGGGCGCGATCCAGCACCTCGCCGGCATGCGCACCGCGCGCACGATCGTCGCCATCAACAAGGACCGCGAGGCGCCGATCTTCAAGGTCGCCGACTACGGAATCGTCGGCGACGTCGACGAGGTCCTGCCCGCCCTCACCGAGCAGGCGAAGGCGCTCCGCGCGGGGCACTGACGCACGAGCGCACCATGCTCGCTCAGTGAATCGTCACTGTTTCCCGATCGCTGTCGATGTAACCCTTCTTGCCGGCGGCGTGCTGCGCGAACGACTGCAGCGTGACCGTGGCGCCTGCCAGGCCCGAGGGAACCGTGGTCTTCATTCCCATCTCGCCATTGGCGTCGAGCGTGTCCACCTTGATCGGCAGGAAGTATGGCGCGCCATTCACCCCTGTAATAACGAGCACCGAGAGGACGCCCGGAGGGCCGCCGCGAGTCGAGATCCGAATCGTGTCGTTCGCAGTGACCGAATTCGGGATCGCTTGGAGGAACAGATCGTTGCCGGCGAACAGGGTCACGCGGCCGCCGATGGGACCCTGGGAATTGGGCCATGGTTCGCTGATCAGCACGTCGGGGATGCCATCGCCGTTGTAGTCCTGGCCCCCCGCGACGCGGAGTCCGAACATGACGTCGGACACGCCGGCGCCGTAGAAGTGATACAGCCGACGCAGCGTACGGCCGGAGAGGAGCGTGGCGCGGCCGCTGAACGTGTCGAGCTCGCTGTTCAGCGGCTCGCCGACCAGGATCTCGGCGTAACCGTCGCCATCCATGTCGCCGACATTGGCGATGGAGTACCCGAACTGGACGCCGGCATCCTCACCTTTGACATTGGCGAGCGTCGTGCCGTCCTTGCCGGAATAGATAAACACATCGCCATCGGTGGAGAGCCCGCCGGGAGCTCCGACGAGGACGTCTCCGTAGCCGTCGCCGTTCCAGTCCAGGTGACCTTCGAGACCGTAGCCGAAGTTGAACGTGGCGCTGTCCCCTGTCCACTTGTACAGAGCGTTTCCCGAGGCGCCGGAATAGACGTAGACCGCTCCCACCGCGCCGATCGAGAAGTTGAGGACGGCCATCACCGCGTAGTCGGGAACGCCGTCAGCGTCCACGTCTCCAAGGCCGGCGCAATTCCATCCGAACAGGTCGTACTCATGTTCGCCCTCGTGGAAACGGATTCGCGTGCCGGTTGCTCCCGAGAACACGTAGGCGCGACCGATGTTGGATGGAGTCGTGTTCGAGAAGTACGGCGCACACGCAACAAAGTCCCCGCGGCCGTCGCCGTCGACGTCCCCCAATCCAGCGACCGACCAGCCGAAGCCGTTTCCGATCTGCTCCCCCTCCACTTGATACAAGAATGCGCCACTCTTTCCCAAGTAGACACATACTCTTCCAGTTCCCGCTCCCAGGCTGGAGATGTAGCCGTATCCGCCAACGATCCAATCCGCAGTGCCGTCGCCGTCGACATCTACGACGCCGGACACGGATCTGCCGAATCCTTCGCCGACATCCTTGATCCCTGTTCCACATTCGACGAAAGATGTCGTCCCGTCCTTTCCCGAGTAGACGTACGAACCGCCGAAGTCCGTTCCTCCACAGTCGTCATTAATGACTCCGACCAGGATTTCAGGAACACCATCCGCGGTAACATCAGGAAGAGCGGAAATCGAAGACCCGAGCCCGTCCGCCGAGTGATCACCGTCCCATCTCAGCAAGACACCTTGCCCTCGGGTGGACGGCGCGTGACACGCGACGACGATGGCGACCGAGCTCGTGAAATGCCAGAAGGAGTCAGTTCTTTTCATGGCACGCATCCCTCTTGGAATCTGTTTTCTCATAACAGCGTCGGATCAACAACGAACGCCATCACGTACCCCGATGACACCAGGATCAGCTTGGTTGTCTTGTGATTCGAGTCCTTCATCACGAAAATCTGATTGTACAGTCCCGGACATGCACCGAGGTCCGTCGACCGATAGAAGCAGCCCCAACTCGAACCGGTCTTCCGGAAGAGATAGATGTGACCTATGGCGTCCGAACACCACATCTCCGGGACACCATCGTGGTTCACGTCGTCAATCTTGACGCCCGTGACTCCGGCGCCGAGGCCGTTTCCTGCACCAAGCAAGTCATCACCGTAAAGGCTGGTCACATTGAAGGCTCCAGTGCCGCCCGTCGGTAGCACGGGATCGAGGATGCGCAAGGGCGCGCGGTTCTTGGTCTTGCTCCCACTTGGTTGCTTGCTCGCGAGCCAATCAACGTAAGTGCCCTTGTCGATCCACTCTCCGACGACGATCTCGTCGTCCGGGTCGCCGTCGAGGTCGCCGACATCCATGCCGATCACGTACATTCCGAGGCAGGGAGACGCATAGCCGAGCTGCGAACTGCACAGTCCCCGGGATGAAGGTTGCGGGCCGGGACGGATCGCGTAGACCATCCCGCCATTCGTCCCGACGACCACGTGAGGTACCGCGGCCGTGGTCGGAGGAAGGAACGGACGGATCATCGCGGTTTTCATCGACGTACCGAACTGAAAGGACAGCGCAGATTGTGAGTAGTTGCTGATTTGCCCGCTGAGCCGTATGCCCGTCTTCGGATACCACCAGTCGCTACCGGAGAAGTCTTCGAATGGCGTGGAAGTATCCCGAGGCACGTTGAAACCGCCCAGGTAGTTGTAAGTCGACGTCGAAGACTGGGCATTGGGTTGGAAATACTCAAAGACGTTCCCCCCCTTCCAGTATCGCCCCGAGTACGGACTTCCAAGGGTCGCGTCGTAGTTGAAATCGGCCGCGTACGAGAATGTGCAGAATTCCCGAACGATCCCGGTTGCAGGGTCCTTGTACGCGGTCCCAGTTTCGGCGAGTACGCGGGTCTCGCGCTGACCGTCACCGTCGATGTCCCGGTACAGAAGCGTTCGATTCGCGCCGCGGAACTGATCTTCCACCGCAGGATTGATCACGTCCGAGACGTACGGTACCCAACTCGCGGGTGTCGATCCGATCGGAAGGTGCAGTCGACCAAGGCGGTATTTATTCGTGCCACTGACAACGCGAAACGGATTGCTGTAGTCGGCGAAATAGAGATCCGCATCCACACCGTCACTCGCCTGAGCCAGGTCCGTCGTCATGCAGTGCCCGAGCGACCGATTCGAGATCCACGACGTCGGATTCGACAAACCAGCTGCCTCGCGATCGGAGTTGCGCACGAATTGGAGATTGGAATCGAGAACGAAAACCCGGCCGTTGCCGAGCGCAACGACAATGAAGACGACCGTGCCGCCGATCGGTGTCGTAACGATGGAAGTAACCGCATTCGGATTACCGTATTCAGGATTGAACGACACCATCGGGCAAGAACCAGTACACGTGAAGACGCCGCTTGTCGTTACTTGGTACTTGTACAACTCCGACCCACCGCTCACGACGAATTCGGCGTAGCTTGCTCCGTTCACTGGCGGGATGGTCCACGCGAACGACATCGAGGTACTGAATGCGTCGCCGGGATCGGCCAAACCCTCTCCGACGAAGGCTGGCGTACTGCCGGCAGTATATAACATCATTACGTTCGTCGAAACCGCAGGATTGCTATCATTGAGGTCGTCGTTCCTACCAAATATCAAGATATGTGTTGGGCTATTCGTTGAACCAAAGTTCGCAGCGTCGATACGATACAGGGCGCGGGGGTTTCCCGTTCCAGTAGTGAAGGTCGAGATGTATGGTAACGGCTTAAAGTTTGGAGGAAACCCGTTCGCAGGATCAAGCAACCAAACATGACCATCGGCGGCGGGAACGAGCAACTCAAGATCCACATCGTTCGTGATGTCCAACTGCGCCGCCTGTCCTGCACCGATTGCGTGGGTATTGCGAAGCAGTCGACCCCTGCTCAAGTGACTTCCGTCGGTCGTGCTGAAAAGCGACCAATCGAGAAACCGGTTCAGTAGGAAAAGCTCTTTGTCCGGACTCGATGTATCAAAGTTCCCAACGAATAGATACGGCACTTCTCCATCGTATGTAAAAGATCCGTCTGCGGTGATGAATGGCGTCGGGTCGATTGTGATTCCGCCGTTGTAGGTCATTTTCCATACCTGACCTCGCGAGTTCGCGAAGTATCCCTTCGAACCAGTTCCCTGCCCAGCGCCAGCGCTTGAGAAGACTCCGCGCCCGAGGTAGTTGCTTTTGAATTGGTCGGTCAATCGGAACATGTCGTTGGCATCGTTGTTGAACTCAAGATCGTGCACGAAGCCGTCTAGATTTCCGAAGACGATTTCTGGCCTGCTATCGCCGTCGACATCAGCGACGCGCATCGAGTCGCGATATCCAGGCCAGACGCCTTGACCGAGAGTCTTGATGCTCGACGCCTGATTGGGATGTCCGGCAGGACCAAGGTCGAGCGGTGTCAGGAAGGCGACATTGGACGACAGGTGCGAATCGTGACGCAACGTATGTGAATAGGGGTCGGGGTAGACGGGCGTCGAACCGGTAGGTGCCAGGGCGGCAGGAATCAGACTGACGTTGTTCGTCGCCGTTGAGGCATTACTTGTGATGTTGGACCATTCGTTGCCGCCGTAAAAGGCGTATTCGTTCTTCCCGGGCACAACGCCCCATGCCGCACCGTGCTCCATGAACTTTCGCAGATGACCCTCGAACTTTGGATTGATGGACGAATCATCGAGTGACCAAAAACCGTTGTACAGCGGATCCTCATTGTGTGCGAGTCCGTAGACCTTGACTCCAAGATCGCCTCGGCGATTGGACGACAAGGCGGCCACGTCCCACTGACCAGCGGGCGTTCCATCGAATCGAATCCCGAGCATGTCAACCAGAGCATTGATCTCCGCCGACCGTACGTCCAACGCCGTGCTCGAAGGTGGGAGCATTCCGAGTGCGCCGAATTGAAAGTTGACCAGTTCCGGCCTGTCACCGATGGCGTAGCCCATGTCGCTGACTGTCCAACTGGTGGACGCGGCATAGATTTTCGGTTGGAGCAAGGCGAAGATCGCCGACACGACTCCTCCCCAGGATCCACCGTACAAGAACGAATAACCGACGCCTACTCCGAGCGTCGTCGGGATGAACTGGTTTCGGACGAACTCCTCAGCTTCCTGGGTTCGTTGAAGCGCAAACCAGATGCTCTCTGAGTAGGCTTCCTGACAGGAAACTACGACGTCACCTGCGGCGAGCGCCTGCTCCTCGATTCCAAGCACTGGCGTACTGCCGCCGGACCAACCTGCCTCAGGATCGGGTTCATGGAATTCCTGGAAGAACTCTGCAGTTGTCACGAAGCGATTCTTGTTCGAACCAAAGGAGGAGGAGTGCTCCGCGTAGTTCCTGAACAGGATCTTCGCCGGATTCGCTGGCTGCGGCGTGCCGCCCAGCGAGTTCAACTTCACGCAAATCAGCATTGGAGCGCCGTTGATCCGATAGCGCCACATCCGGAACGGCTGATTCCACCAGGTCATCGCATCGACGGGATTGGTGCCTGACTCGAGGAAGGCGACATTCGACGGGAACGGCAAGATGCGCTGCACCGTCGACGGGGTCGCCGCTTTGATGTCTGCGTCGAGTTGGCGGAGGTCCGTCATGTTGAGGAACATTTCGTCCAGGAACGTGCGACCTGGGAATGCGTTGTTAAAGTTCCAGACGCCATTCATTGCGTAGTAGTGGGACGTCTCTGAGTACCGACTAAATGGAAGGTATCCGCCCAGGTCTGGCGCGAATTCTCCATTCGACTGGTCAAACGTCCCGTTGTTTCCATCATTAACCATGTAGGTGTTCACCGCCGTCTGACAGGCTGCATCAACGTGCCAAATGACGAGCGCGATGATGGTGAACGCGAAGACGCGATCCCGAATAGCGCACAGGCACTGCGACAACTTGAGTGCTTCATCGAATCGCATTCCGCAGGTCGAGGCCTTCATCGGCTCCCCCTTCCATCAGATCAGAAGAGGCCGCGCTCTCGACCGAGAGGGGCCGCCTCTCCGAAGCGAAGTCGGGAGTCAGGCTATGCCGCCGAGGTGAGGCGTCAATGGGTTCGTGGAAACGCGTCTGCGCGCCGGGGCGGTGGCCGAGCGCGAGACTGTGAATGTCCAGTCAGGACAACCGACCCATTCAGCGCTGCGCACGGCGCACCGACCGGGGCGGTTACTCGAACGCGACGCGCTCGAGCGCGAAGACGACGTGCTGGCGGAAATCCTTCGCCGAGTAGGCGAATTCGTCCGCGATCAGGCGCACCGTCGCGTACTTGCGCCCAGTCACCTCGGGCGGGAGCGCCGCCTCGAAGCGGATCGGCGCGTCGCCCTGGATCCGGAACGAGCCGACCTTCGCCTCCTCGACCCAGACCTCGACCGTCGTGCCGTCGAGCTCGAGGCGCCCGAGCCCGCGGCCTGCGACCGTGACCTTCGTCGCGTCGCCCTCGGCGAGGATCAGCGAGACGTAGGGGCCCGCGTGCAGGTCGGCGTTCACGCCGCCGGTGATCTGCGCGGCGGTGTAGCCGTCGAGCTTGCCGAACTCGATCGCCGGGGCGATTCTGCGGCGGCGCAGCATCCACACCGGCTCGTCCTCGTCGAGCGCCTCCTCGTCGCCGCGCGGCAGCCACTCGTTGGCGACCGCGGTCGCCTCGGGCCACTCCTTCAGCTCGAGCTGCGGGAGGAAGTTGCGTGAGCGGATCACCTCGTAGACCGCCTTGGCGACCAGCTCGTTGCCGGCGCGATTCCAGTGGATCTTGTCGACCTTGTACTTCTTGTCGTCGGCGCGCGAGAGGTCGGACGTGATGTAGCAGACCTGCTCGGGCCGCAGCTTCGACGTGATGAAGCGTCGCGAGGCGAAGAGGTTGTCGACGTAGTAGTCGACCAGGAGGAAGCGGCCGCCGCCGCGCTCGACGAGGTCGGACAGCTTCTTCACGCGCTCCCCCGCGTCCTCGAAGCGCGTCCGGCTCTCCCAGTCGAGGCCCGAGCCGATGTAGGACCAGATCTCCGGCTTCTTCTGGAAGACGTCGGCCGGCGTGTGCTGCTGGAAGACCGGTTCGCCGCGCTCGCCGTGGAGCGCGTCGTGGCGCCCGATCGCCCCGAAGCCGCGCGAGCTCGGGTTGTCCTCGAGGTCGTTGCGGATCAGCAGCAGGATCACGAGGTCGGGCTGGACCAGCGAGAAGCAGCGCTTCAGGTAGGAGGTCTCCGCGAGCGTGTTCCAGCAGGTCTCCCCGAAGTGGAGGCACTCGACCGGACGCTTGACGCCCTGGTTCGCCGTGAAGTACTCGGCGAGGAACGCGCCGAGGCGGTCCTTCGCCTCGACGCTCTGGCCCAGGATGAAGGAGTCGCCGAGGAGCACGACGCGCGTCATCGCCGTCTTCTTCGGCCGGTCGAAGCGCTTCTCCCGCAGCCCGAGCTCGTTGGTGACGACCGAGACGTTGCCGGCGTCCTTGCGGTTGATGTTGGGCTGCAGGACGCGGCCGACCTCCGGGTCGGGGAAGGTGTCCCACAGGCTCGTCCCGCTCTCGACGAGGCGCGCGATCGCCTGCTCGCGGAGCGCGGGGTCGGCGAGCGGGTTCGCGCCCATCTGCTCCTCCGCCGACGCCTGCGAGCCGCCGTGCCAGCGCACGAAGACGCCCGCGGTGGTCGCGAGCCAGAGCGAGGTCGTGACGAGGAGCGCGCGCCGCGTCTGGCGCAGTCGGAGGTCGGCGTCCATGGGGGGTCTCGGCGGGGGACGGCTCAGGAGTCGGACAGGGCGATCCGATCGAGGCGGAACACGACGAACTGGCGGAGATTCTCGTCGGAATAGGCGTAGTCGTCGGAACGAAACCGGACGGCGACGAAGGGCCGCGCGCCCACCTCCGCCGGCACGTCGAAGCGCAGCGCGAGCGGGGCGCCCGCCCGGATCGGGAAAGTCCCGACCTGCGCCTCCTCGACCCAGACGGTGACGGTGGCGCCGTCGATCTCGGGGCGCGCCAGGGCGGCCCCTTCGACCACGAGGCGGCGCGCGGCGCCCCCCTTCAGCACGAGGGCGGCGTAGGGTCCGACCCTGCCGCCGCGCGCGATCCCGCCGGTGACCTGCGCCGCCGCGTCGTCGTCGAGGCTCCGGAAGTCGAGACTGCTCGCGACCGAGCGGCGGCGGTCGTAGCGCGGCTCGCCGGCCGCCTCCACCTCGCCCTGCTCGAGCCACTCCTTCGCGAGCGCGTCGGCCTGCGGCCAATCGGCGAGCGGCAGCGCCGGCAGCAGGCGGCGCGCTCGGATCACCGAGTAGAGCAGGCTCGCGACGAGCTCGTGGCCGGCGCGGTTCCAGTGGGCGTTGTCCTTGGCGACGCGCCAGCGCTCCTCGCGCTGCGGGGCGCTCGGCAGGTAGCAGACCTGCGCGGGGGCGAGCTTCGACGCGATGAAGCGGCGCGACGCCGGCAGCAGGCCCGAGTAGTTGTCGACCAGCAGGTAGCGCCCCCCCGCCGCCTCGACGCGGCGCGCGAGGTCGGCCACGCGCCGGCCCGCGTCCTCGAAGCGCGAGCGGCTCTCGAAGTCGAGGCCGTGCGCGATCCAGTTGGTCTCGCGCGTCTGGAACGCCGCCATCGGGAAGCGCGCCTGGAAGAGCGGCTCGCCGCGCTCCCCGTGGAGCGGATCGAAGCTGCTCATCCCGCCGAAGCCGCGCGCGCCCGAGTTGTCCTCGAGGTCGTTGCGGATGATCACGTGGACCACGAGGTCGGGCTGCACCAGCGAGAGCTGGCGGCGCAGGAAGGCCGTCTCCGCGACGATGTTCCAGTTGTCGAGCCCGAAGTGGAGGCACTCGATCGGCCCGGACGCGGCGCCGGCGCGCTCGCGCAGGAAGCGGGCGAGGAAGACCCCGAGGCGGTCGTTCGCCTCGACGCCCTCCCCCATCACGTAGGAGTCGCCGAGCAGGACGACGCGCGTCGTGCCGGCTGGCTTGGGCCGCGCGACCGGACCCTCGCGCAGGCCGAGCTCGTTCGAGGAGATCGCGACGCCCGAGATGCTGCGGTCGCCCACGTCGGGCTGCAGCACGCGCCCGACCTCGGGATCGGGGAAGGAGTCCCAGCCCCCCGCGCCCGCCGCGACCAGCCGCGCGATCGCCGCCTCGCGCACCTGCGGGTCGTCGAGGTCGCTCGCCGGCGGCGCCTCCGCGGCGCGCCGCCAGAGCACGACGCTCGTGACGGCGAGCCCGACGCAGGCGACGGAGAGCACGAGCAGGGCGCGCATTGCGGCCCGGAGCCTCGACGCCGGATCCATGCGATTCCCCGACGGAGAGGGGCGCGCCCCTCGTTTCAGTGGCGGAAGTGGCGGACGCCCGTGACGACCATCGCGACGCCGTGCTCGTCGGCCGCCTGGATCACCTCGGGATCGCGCCGGCTGCCGCCCGGCTGGACGACCGCCGTCACGCCCGCTTTCGCGGCCGCGTCGAGCCCGTCACGGAACGGGAAGAAGGCGTCCGAGCCGAGCGCCGCGCCGCGCGCCCGCGCGCCCGCCTTCTTCACCGCGATCTCGACCGAGTCGACCCGGCTCATCTGGCCCGCGCCGGTGCCGACCAGGACGCCGTCCTTCACCAGCACGATCGCGTTGCTGCGCACGTGCTTCACGATCTTCCAGGCGAGGTCGAGGTCGCGCTGCTCCTCGGGCGTCGGCGCGCGGCGCGTCACGCAGGTGCGTTCCGCCTTCGGCTCGAGGTCGCGCTCCTGCACCAGGACGCCGCCCACGAGCGAGCGCACCGCGAGGCGCGGCGCGTCGGCGGCGCGCGCGCCGGTCGGACCGCAGGCGAGCACGCGCAGGTTCTTGCCCCACGCGGCGCCGTCGCGCAGCGCGGCCAGCGCGTCGGGCGCGACGTCGGGGGCGATCAGCACCTCGAGGAAGCGCTCCGGCACCGCGATCTTCCGCGCGAGCGCGACGTCGACCGGGCGGTTGAGCGCGAGGATGCCGCCGAACGCCGACTGCGGGTCGCCCGACCAGGCGCGCTCGAACGCCTCGACGATCGTCGCCGCCACCGCTCCGCCACACGGGTTGTTGTGCTTGATGATGACCGCGGCGCACGAGGCGCCGCTAGGCGCCGCGGCACTTGTCGCGCCGCGCGGCACCGCCGCGGGCCCCTCGTCGAACTCCTTCACCAGCTCGAGCGCCGAGTCGGCGTCGAGCAGGTTGTTGTAGGAGAGCTGCTTGCCCATCAGGACGCGGGCGTGCAGCACGCTCGCCTCGCCGGGCGCGCGGCCGCGCAGGAAGAAGCCCTTCTGGTGCGGATTCTCGCCGTAGCGCAGCCCCTCGCCGGGAAGGCCGGGCGCCGCGCCCTCGACGAGCAGCGGGGCGAAGGAGGGCGGCAGGTCCGCCACCCAGGTTTCCGTCGTGTGGAGCGCGC
>DAINBU010000073.1:0-6444 GCA_036732755.1 Planctomycetota bacterium | reverse complement strand
AAGGAGGGCGGCAGGTCGCCCTGCAGCAGGAGCGCCGCCTCGGCCGGGAGCGCGCCCGCCGGCGCGCCCGCGGGCGCAGCGGAGGCGGGAGGAGAAACGTGCTTGTCGAAGAACTCGGAGATCTCGCGGTCGTAGCGCGCGATCACGCGGAACGCCTTCGCGGTGAGCTCCGCGCGCAGCGCCTCGGGAGCCGCTTCGCCGTTCGCCGTCGCAGTGATGACCCGCGGGTAATCGGCCGGATCGACGACCACGGTCACGCGCGCCGCGTTCTTGCACGCCGCGCGGATCACCGTCGGGCCGCCGATGTCGATCTCCTCGATGACATGCGCCATGGCCGGCTGCGTGAGGCCGAGCACTGCGCCGCCGTGCGCCTGCTCGAACTTCGCGGCGGCGTCGGCGAAGCGGTAGAGGTTCACGACCACGACGTCGATCGGCGGGATCGCGTGCGCCGCGAGGTCGGCGCGGTCGCTCGCCACGTCGGTGCGCGCCAGAACGCCGCCGAGCAGCTTCGCCTGCAGCGTCTTCACCCGCCCGCCCAGGATCTCCGAGAAGCCAGTGAAGTCGCCCACCTCGGTGACGGCGAGCCCCGCCTCGCGCAGCGCCTTCGCCGTGCCGCCGGTCGAGAGCAGCTCGAAGCCGTTCTTCGCGAGCCCGCGACCGAGCTCGACGATCCCGCTCTTGTCGGTGACGCTCAGCAGGGCCAGTCGTTGGGCGTGGGGCATCTCGGTTCCTCGCGCGCGGCGGCGGGACGCTACGTCGGCCGGTCGTCCTCGGGCCGGTTGCCTCCCTTCAGGTCCTTGCCTTCCTTCGAGCGCAGGTAGGCCTCGAGGAATTCGGCCAGGTCGCCCTCCATTACCGCGTCGACGTTGCCCTTCTTGAAGCCGGTGCGTTCGTCCTTCACCAGCTGGTAGGGCGTGAAGGTGTAGGTCCGGATCTGGTGGCCGAAGCCGATGTCGGTCTTCGGGCCGGAGAGCCCCTTGATCTCGGCGTCGCGCTTCGCCTCCTCGATCACGAGCAGCTTCGCCTTGAGCTGCTTCATCGCCGACGCCATGTTCATCGTCTGCGAGCGCTCGTTCTGGCACTTCACGACGATGCCGGTCGGGATGTGGGTGATGCGCACCGCCGACTCGGTCTTGTTCACGTGCTGGCCGCCGGCGCCGCCGGCGCGCATCTTCTCGATGTTCAGCTCCTTCTCGTCGATCACGAGGTCGAGATCCTCGTCGACGACCGGCGTCACGTCGACCGAGCAGAAGGAGGTCTGGCGCCGCTTGTTGGAGTCGAACGGCGAGATGCGGATCAGGCGGTGCACGCCGATCTCCGCGCGCAGCCAGCCGTAGGCGTACGGCCCGTCGATCTGCAGCGTCGCGGAGCGGATGCCCCCGGAGGCGTCGTCGGCGACGCGGTCGATCTCTTCGACCTTGAAGCCGTTCTGCTCGCCCCAGCGCGAGTACATGCGGACCAGCATGCGCGCCCAGTCGCACGACTCGGTGCCGCCGGTCCCGGCCTGCACGCTCACGTAGGCGTTCGAGTAGTCGAACCGGCCGCTGAACGTGACCTCGAGGTCGAAGCGGTCGAGGTCGCCGATCAGCTTGGCGGCGGCGCGCGAGGCGTCGGGCAGGAACTCCGCGCCGCCCGGCTCCTTCGCGAGCTGGAGCATCGCCTCGAGGTCGGCCATCCCCTTGTCGAGCGCGGCGAGCGGCTCGAGCTTGCTGCGGATGACCTTGAGCCGCTCGATGTCGGGCTTCGCCTTGGCCTGGTGGTTCCAGAAGCCCGGCTCGGCCATGCGCGCGTCGATCTGCGCGCGCTCCTTCGTCAGATCGTCGACGTCAAAGGCAGTCCCGGACGGACTGGAGCTTCGGACGCAGCCCGTCGAGGGCGGCGGCGATGCCATCAGGGGTCGGCGGCACGTTGATGGGAGAGGTCATAGGGGCGGGGATGATACCCGCCGTGCGCGGCGCGCCGCGGCGCTTTCAGGCGGAGGTCGTGCCCTTGCGCTTCGGCAGCAGCGCGCGCAGCGCGGTCGCGATCGCGGCCGGCTCGGGCAGTCCGCCCGGCCCCACCTCGCCGCACGCGAGCTCCTTCGCGACCGGCTCGAGGAGCGACAGCCGGCCCGCCATGGCGACCTTCAATTCGCGCAGGTTGCGCTGCGTGACGGGGTGGGTCCACATCTCGACGTTCATGGCGGGGGCGACCAGGATCGGCACCTGCTTCGGCAGCGCGAGCAGCGTCGCGCTCGCGAGGTCGTCGCACAGGCCGGCGTGCAGCTTCGCGATGAAGTTCGCCGTCGCCGGCACGACTCCGACGACGTCGGCGGAGCGGCCGAGCCGGATGTGGTCGATCTCCCCGTCGGTGACGCCGGGGAGGAGCTCGCTGTGGACGCGGCGCCCGGAGAGGGCCTCGAAGGTCGTGGCCGTGACGAACGCTCCGGCCTCGCGCGTCAGGATCACGTCGACCTCGAGGCCGGCGTGCTTGAGCTCCCGGACCACGTCGCACGCCTTGTAGGCGGCGATGCCGCCGGTGACGACGAGCAGGATCCGACCCGTGTCCGTCCGTGCCGCATTCATGCGCCGCTCCTCGTCGCTCCGTCCGCTCCGCGCTCGCACCAGCGCACCAGCAGGCGCGCCGCGCCCGTGCGCGTCGTCGCCTCGTCCGTCCGTCCGGTCGCCACGTCGAGGAGGAAGCCGCGGTGCTCGGCCCCCACGTCCTCGAGGCGGTTGGCGAAGACCGCCTGCGCGCCGGCCCGGCGCGCCGCCGCGCGCGCGCGCCGCATCAGCTCCGCCACGCCGATCCCCGATTCGAGCTTGAACAGCGCGAGCCGAGCCCGGGAATAGCGACGGCGCAGCCGCGCGACGACCTTCGGCAGCGGCCGCAGCGCGACCGTCCAGCGCGCCTTCCCGCTGCCGACCTTGCCGCGCACCGGGCGTGGCGCGTAGTCGGAGACGGCGGCGGCGTGGAGGATCGCGTCGGGCGCGGTGCGGGCGTCGGCGCAGAGGCGCCGCTCGAGGTCGGCGGTCGAGACGAAGCGCTCGACGCGGATCCGCTTCGAACGCGGCGCGGGGACCCCTTCGGCGAGGAAGGCGGTCACGCGGTGGCCGCGGCGCGCGGCGCGGCGCGCCAGCTCGAGCGCGAGCCGTCCCGTGGAGAGGTTGCCGATCCAGCGCACGTCGTCGATCGGCTCGCGCGTCCCCCCGCCGGTGACCCAGATGGAGAGCACGGCACGCCGGTCCCGGCGACGCGTCAGCGCTGGTATCCCAGCAGCACGATCGAGTCGATCGAGATCGAGCCCGTCTTGCCGGCGAACTTGCGCAGCGACGCCGCGTGCACCGGCCGGTAGCCGCCGTCGATCGCGCCGCAGACCCACTCCTGCTCGCCGGAGTCGACGTTCGTCAGGCAGAAGGTCCAGATGTCGCCGTAGGTCGTGCTCGTGAAGAGCGTGATGTCGACGTGGTAGTTGGTGCCGACCTTGAGCTTCGTCTTGAGCGTCTGGTCGTTGACCGTGACGACGCCCGAGTTGACGCTGAAGCACAGCATGTCGATGGTGGCGCCGTCGCTGACGTCGCCGCCGAAGGCCGCGCAGTCGGTCTCTTGCCGCAGATCGAACGAGAACCAGGCGCCCTGCTTGGCGTCGCCGCTCGGCGCGATGTCGACGCCGAATTCGCCGTCGCCCGGGCCGCCGAGGTCGCTCAGGACGAGCCGCTCGGAGTAGATGCCGGTCTTGGGGGCGACGTCGGCGACGGCCTTCCCCGACGGCAGGACGAGCGTGAGCTTGCCCACCTCGGCCGGGACGGTCGTGCCGCTGATGGCACCGTCGGCGACGCCCTGGAAGGTCGCCAGGAAGAGTTGCGACCAGCCTTCGGGCGCGCCCGCCTTCGAGCCCGAGCCCACGAGGGCCAGCACGACCGCGACCCCCGCGAGGAAGCGCGCAACGGAGATCGGGCGGCGAATCGCGCGAGGACGGGTCACGGACGGCTCCGGCGGAGCACGGCGGGAGTGAGAGCGCGCATCATCGGGAGTCGGGGATCCCCGAGCCAGGGAGCAGTCGCAGGTGACTGCTCGGGCACGGGAGCGAACGCGCGGAAACATAGCCCGCCTGCGGTCGCTGTAAAGCTCGGGTCGCTGTGACTTTCCCTTCATGTCCCCGGGGGGGACCCTCCCCCGGAGGCGACCTCGCGCGATCCCGAGAGCCCGAGCTTCTGCAATTTGAGGTAGAGGCCGCGCTCGGAGATCCCGAGCTCCTGCGCGGCGCGCAGCCGGTTGCCCCCCTGGCGGCGCAGCGCCTCGACGATGGCGTTGCGCTCGGCCGTCTCGACGGCGCTGCGCAGGTCGAATGCACGCGGCTCGGCCTCCGCGGCGGTCGCGGCCAGGACGTGGTCGGGCAGGTCGGACTCCTCGACCACTTCGCCGACGCGGTGGAGCACGAGCATCTGCTGCACGCAGTTCTCGAGCTCGCGCACGTTGCCCGGCCAGGTGTAGGCGAGCAGGCGGCGCTGCGCGCCAGGCGAGAGCTGGAGCGGCCGCACGCCCATCCGCTTCACGTGGCGGTCGACGAGGTGGCGCAGGAGCAGCAGCAGGTCGTCGCCGCGCTCGCGCAGCGGCGGCAGGTGGACCTTGAGGACCAGCAGGCGGTACATCAGGTCCTCGCGGAAGCGGCCGGCCGCGACCTCCTTCATGACGTCGCGGTTCGAGGCGGCGACCAGGCGCACGTCGACGCGCCGCACGGCGCCGCCGCCGACGCGCTGCACCTCGCCGAACTGGACGGCGCGCAGCAGTTTCGCCTGCAGCTCCGGCGAGGCGTCGCAGATCTCGTCGAGGAAGAGCGTGCCGCCGTCAGTGCGCTCGAAGACGCCGGGGCGGTCGGCGTCGGCGCCCGTGAACGCCCCCTTGGCGTGGCCGAAGAGCTCGCTCTCGATCAGCGGCTCCGGCATCGAGGCGCAGTTCAGGCTCTCGAACGGCCGCTGCTTGCGCGGGCCGTTCTGGTGCAGGAGCCGGGCGACCAGCTCCTTGCCGGTGCCGCTCTCCCCCGACACGAAGACCGGCAGGTCGGAGTCGGTGAACTGGTCGATCTTGCGCTTCACGTCGTGCATCACGGCGCTCTGCGAGACGATCAGCCCGTAGTCGTAGCGCAGCGCCAGCTCGCGCCGCGTCGTCTCGAGCGACTGCTTCACCTCGACCAGCTCGAGCGCCTGCTGCTCGACGGTGTGGCGCAGGCGGTCGTTCAGCCGCTCGACCTCGCGGCGCATCTCGTCGAGGTCCTTGTTGGAGCGCTCGAGCTCCCGCTGCCGCTCGCGGTTCGCCGCGAGGAGGCCCGCCTTCTCGAGCGCAATCGCGGCGAAGTCGGAGAGGTCCTCGACGAAGCGCAGGTCGCTCTCGTCGAAGGCGTCGACACGCGTCGGGTCGTCGAGGTAGATCGACCCGACCACCTTGCCGCCGTGGCGCAACGGAACGCACATGACCGAGACGAGCTTGAGCTGCGAGATCGAGGAGGCGTGGCGGAAGCGTTCGTCCGCGGTGACGTCGGAGAGCAGCACGGCGCGCCCGTCCGCCGCGACCGAGCGCGCCACCGACGAGCTGACCGACGACTCGGGGTGGGCGATGTCGCGCTCGTCGATGTTGCGGGCGGCCCGGACCGTCATCACGCCGTCGCGGTCGAGGATCAGGAAGCCGCGCCGCGCGCGCGTGTGCTCGATGGCGTGGTCGAGGACGAGGCGCAGCAGCTCCTCGCCATCGGTCTGCGCGCTGATCGTCTTCGCGACCTCCTTCAGGCGCAGCATCCGGTCGAGGAGGGGCGACGGTTCGCCCGCGCCGGCCGGCAGCAGCGTGCGCCGGATGCGGCGCGCGCGCCGCAGCAGCGGCACGTGGCGCAGCCGGGCGGCGAGGTCGCAAGCCTGGTCGAGCAGCTCGCGGTCGCGCAGGACCGTCCCGAGCCAGAGCGCCGCCTCGGCGCGGCGCGCGGTCCGGCCGGGCGCCGCGGCGGCGCGGATGGCGGCGCGCGCCGCGTCGGCGAACTCGCGCGTGTCGCGCTGCGAGGGGGGCGCGCAGGCGCAGCGCGCGGCGAGGGCCTGCGCGCGCAACGCGATCAGGTCGGTCGGCTCGAGCAGCGCGACTTGCTCGTCGGCGACGGCGCGCGCCTGCGCGAGGTCGTTCAGGCGCATCCACGCCTGCAGCACCACCTCGTTGCGCTGCGCGCGCCGCTTCACCGCCGACGCCGGGGGCGGCATCGCGGCGAGCGCGGCGCGGATGCGGGCGCGCCCCCCGGCCAGCGCGGCGTGGCCGAGCCGGAACTCCGCCGCGTAGGCAACGAGGTCGGCGTCGCCTTCCGGCACCGCCGCGAGCGTCCGCTCGAGCAGCATGCGCGCGCGCCGCGGCCGGCCGCAGCGCAGCCACCACTCGACGTCCTCGCAGGCGGCGTAGTCGTACCGGACGCCCGTTTCCGCTTCGGTGATC
>DAINBU010000072.1:0-24470 GCA_036732755.1 Planctomycetota bacterium | reverse complement strand
GGAGCGGCGCCGGAAGCCGCTCGATCGGGAAGAACGTGCCGCTGAACAGGAACATCGGGGTCAACCCGAAGCGGAACAGGGCGGTGAACCCCTGCTCGTTCTTCTGGGTCGCCGAGAAGGCGGCCATCCCCGACAGGAGGAAGAGGATGTTGAAGAGGATGTGGTTGGTGTACATGATGCTGAGGTTTGGTACGAGCGAGAGTTTGAGCGCGCGCGACAAAATCACATCGCGCCGTCCCGAGACGAGCACGCTCTCGAACTTGCGCCGCTCGGCGCGGAAGGCCTGCGCGCCGACCAGCGCGTCCTGCAGCGGCCGCCCCGCGGTCGCGTTGCCCGCCATGTGCAGTGCGAAGATCCATTCGAGCCCGAGCAGGACGCCGCTCCAGTAGGGCACTTCGGCGGGCGAGCGGACCGGGTTCATCGTGCAGACGATCGCGCAGGTGCTCATCGGGACGAGCAGCGCGACGCCGGGGAAGACGACCAGTGTGCGCACGAACGCGCGCACCACGCCGAGGTCGCCGCCGTCGCGCCGGCAGATGCGCAGGTTGAACCAGCGCTTGCCGAGGCTGCGTCCGCCCCGCGCGTCGGACGAGACGAAGTAGACGAACGCCGCCAGCAGGAGCGCGAGCGTGAGCAGGTTCCCCTGCGAGTGCGTGAGCGCGAGGAAGTCGCGCGTCGGCAGCAGGAAGCCCTCGAGCCCGGTGCCCTGCGCGCCCGGGTGCTTGCCGTCCGTCTTGACGAAGGCGAGCGCCAGGAAGAAGCCGAGCTTCAGCACGAGGTCGACCGCGACGACGTCGACGAGCAGCGCGAAGAGGCGTCGCAGCCCGCCCGCCGGCTTGAGCACGAGCTCGTTGGGGAGCTGGTCGGAGATGAGATACGTCGTGTCGCCCTGCTGGACGCGGCGGCCGGGCGGATCGGCGCCCGCGATCGGATCGACGCCGCGCGCCACGCGGTCGACGTCCTCGGTCAGCGCCTGGTACGACTGGTAGCGCTGGTCGGGATTCTTCTGCAGCAGGCGGTGGACGACGCGCTCGAGGCCGGGCGAGACGTTGGGATTGCGGGCGCGCAGCGCCACCGGCTCCTCGCGCAGGTGCTTCATGATCACGCCGACCGGCGTCTCGGCCTCGTGCGGCGGCGAGCCGCACAGCACGTGATAGAAGGTCGCGCCCAGCGAGTAGAGGTCGGAGCGGTGGTCGGCGCGCTCGCCGCGGCCCTGCTCGGGCGACATGTAGTGCGGCGTGCCGAGCACCTCGCCCGTCACGGTCAGGTGGGAGGTCGAATCGACCTCCTTCGCCAGCCCGAAGTCGGCGATCTTCAGCACGCCGTCGCGCCGCAGCACGAGGTTGCCCGGCTTGACGTCGCGGTGGGTGATGCCGACCGCGGCGGCGGCCGCGAGCCCGCGCGCCGCCTGCAGCATGTAGAGCGGCGCGTTGACCGGGTTCACGATGCCGCGCTGTGCCGACGCGAGCAGGTCCTCGCCCTCGAGCAGCTCCATCGCGATCCAGGGGGTCCCGCGCTCGATGCCGGAGTCGAGGACGCGGACGATGTTTTCATGGTTCAGCGCCGACGCGGCGCGCGCCTCGCGCTGGAAGCGCGAGACGAAGTCGGGCCGGCTCTGCAGCACGGGATGGAGGACCTTGAGCGCGACGTCGCGGCCCGTCGGCTCTTCACGGGCGTGATAGACCGTCCCCATGCCGCCGTGGCCGACGACGCGCACCAGCTCGAAGCGGCCGAGCCGCGCGCCGATGCGCAGGTCGAGGATGGCGGTGGCGGCGCCGTTCGCCGGCGAGACGGCCGCTACCGCGGCCGACGCCGGCGAGGCCGACGCCGGCGAGGGGGCCGCCGGTGCCACGGACGGGATCGACGGGATGGGCGGCGGCACGAGCGCGGCGTCGAGGCCCGGCACCTGGTTGCGCGTCTTGCAGGTCGGGCAGACGATCTCCCGCGTCGTCGCATCGACCGTGATGAGGCGACCGCACCGGCAGAAGAAGCGCGTCGGCGTGCTGCTCAAGGTTGGAGGTCGAAGGCGCGGATCTTCTCGTAGAGGGTGATGCGCGCCATCCCCAGGATCTCGGCCGCCTTCGTCTTGTTCCAGCCGGTCGCCGCGAGGACGTGGCGGATGTGCTCGCGCTCGACTTCGTCGAGCTTGACGAGGCGCGGCGCTCCGGCCGCGGGCGAAGAGCTCCCCACGGACGGGCCGGCCGTCTCGATCAATCCCAGGTCGTCCGCTTCGATCTGCGGTCCCCGCGAGAGCAGGAGCGCCCGCTCCAGGGTGTTGCGGAGCTCCCGGACGTTCCCCGGCCAGGAGTGGCGGCGCAGCCGCTCCAGCGCCGATTCCCCGAGCGCGCGCCTGCTACGGCCGGTCGACCGCGCGAGTTCATCCGAGACGAAGCGGGCGATCTCCTCGAGGTCCTCGGCGTGCTCCCGCAGCGCCGGGGTCCGGATCTCGACGACCTTGAGCCGGAAGAGGAGGTCGCTGCGGAAGGATCCCTGGCGGCAGGCGGCCTCGAGGTCGCGGTTGGTCGCGGCGACGAAGCGGACGTCGGCGCGCACCTCCTCCTGGCCGCCGACGCGGAAGAAGCGCTTCTCCTCGAGGAGGCGCAGCAGCATGACCTGGATCTCGGGCACGAGCTCGCCGATCTCGTCGAGGAAGAGGGTGCCGCCGTGGGCCAGCTCGACCAGTCCGCGGCGGCGCGCGGTCGCGCCGGTGAAGGCGCCCTTCTCGTGGCCGAAGAGCTCGCTCTGCACGACGTTGCCGGGCAGCACTCCGCAGTTGAGCGCGACGAAGGGCTTCCCGGCGCGCGGGCTCGCGTCGTGCACGCCGCGTGCGACGAGCTCCTTGCCGGTGCCGCTCTCCCCGGTGATGAGGACGGTGGCCTCGACCGCGGCCGCGCGCTCGACCATCTCGCGCAGCTTGCGCATCGTCTCCGAACTCCCGACCAGCTGGTGCGACGGCGCACCGCGCTTGAGGAGCTCGTTCTCGCGCACGAGGAGCTCGCGCTCGGTGAGCGCGTCGGCAGCGAGCCCGATCTGGCGCGCGGCCGCGTTCAGGAACGCCACGTCCTCGGCGCCGACCGGCGCGGCGAGCCCGCTCGCCGCGACGTAGAGGACGCCGGCGCGTCCGCGCAGCGGGATCGGGGCGCACGCGATGCGCAGCGTGCGCGCCGCCGCGATGCTCTTCGCCGCCGCGAGGCCGGCGTCGGCGAGGACGTCGTTCGCGAGCACCGCCTGCCCCGTCTTCACGACGCGCCGCACGACCGTGCGGCTGGCCGGAGGCGCGCGGCCCACCTTGGCGTGTGAAGCGATCGCGACCAGCTCCGGCTCGGCGCCGCCGTCGCGCGCGCCGATCAACTCCGGCGCGCGCAGCGCGCCGATCAATACGTGTCCCGAGTCGAACGGCAGCGTGTCGAGGATGGTGCGCAGGATCCCGCCGAACATCTCCGGCACCGACGGCGCCTCGCCGATCGTGCGCAGGATCCCGTAGAGCGACTCGAGGTGGCGGCGCTGGCTCTCGAGCGAGAGGCTCGCGGGCGGATAGGCGGCGCCCGCGTCGAGCGCGACCTCGACCTCCCCGCCCGGCGCGAGCGTCGTGCGTTCGTGCGGCAACGCCGCGGTCGCCGCTGCCGCGTCCTCGACGCAGAGCAGCCGGCGGCCGACCGTGACGCGGTCGCCGGCGCGCAGCGTCGCCTCCTGCACGCGCGTCCCGTTCACGAAGGTGCCGTTGGTCGAGCGCAGGTCGGCGAGCTCGAGCCCCTCGCTGCACGGCTTCACCTCGCAGTGGATGCGCGAGACGCCGTCCTCGTCCAGGAGCAGCTCGCACTCGGGCGCACGGCCGATGCGCACTTTGGCGCTCACTTCGACGGCCTTGAGGCCGCCGCGCGCGTCGACCCACGCGAGGCGCAGGCGCGCGCCCATGGTCAGCGCGGCGCCGGAGCGGGAGCCGGCGCGAACGCGACCGCCGCCTCGATCTTGTGCAGGCCGGCCGGGCTCAGCGTGAACCAGCGCAGCGCGTCGCCGAGCTCGGTGCGGATCGAGTCGAGCCGCGCCAGGTCGACCTCGCCGTGGAAGATCTTGAGCGCGCACGTCTCCGCGTCGCGCTGCGCGATCTCGATGCGGATCGCCTCGAGCGTGCGCGCGAGGAAGCAGGCGCGCGCCATCCAGGACGGGACGCCCGCCGCGCCCGGGTCCTTCGCGCGCGCCAGCTGCTCGACCGCGATCCACGGCTCGCCGCCCGCGGTGGGGAAGTGGACGCGCGCGCGCTCCTTCGTCGTCTCGAGCACGAGGCCGAGCTCTCCCGGGATCTTGAGATCGGCGCGGTAGCGCGCGTCGGGGCAGAGCACGACGTCGCCGACGTTGGCGGTGCCCGCGGCATCGGGGGAGCGGTTCATGGCCGCGCGAGGATAGCCGGCGGGCGCGCGCGCGCGGGCAGTCGCTGCGCGCCGCCCGAGGTCACTTCGCGGCGGGCGCGGCTCCGCGGCCGCCGCTCTCCGGCCAGCGGTTGAAGTCGGCCGTGTAGGCCCACCAGTGGTTGAGCTTCCCGTCGCTGCGGCCGGCCGCGCGCGGCAGATGCGCGAGCCACCACTTGTGATGGAGCCGGATGTCGCCGTCGCCCCAGTCGGCGCAGGTGACCGTGCGCTTCGTCCCCTTCAGGTCGGGGTAGGCGAGCCAGTCGTCGCACGTGCTCGCGACCGGCGTCTCGTTGCCCCACTCGTAGTCGCGCGTGCTGTTCGGCGCGAAGTGGACGTTGCCGCACGCCGCCTCGCCGGGTGCGAGCAAGTCGTAGAGCGTGAAGCGGTCCCACGCATGCGCCTTCTTGGGCGGGTCCCAGCTCCCGAACACGTGCGTGAGGATCGCCTCCGTGCGATGGCCGTAGTCCTCGAGCATCTCGCCGACGCCGCGCTCGTAGTTGAAGCCCATCACGACGAAGAGGCGTTTGCACTTCACGCCCTCGAGCGGGCCGGAGTTGCAGTCGTAGGCGCCCTCGCCCGTCATCGTCGACTCGTACAAGCCGGCGTAGGGCATCGCCTGGAGCCAGACCTCGTCGATCTCCCCCTTGTCGACTCTCTCCGCGACCTTGAAACGCTCCAGCAGCGCGAGGTAGCCGAAGCCTTCGGGCTGGTGCGGCTGCGTCTTCCCCTGCAGGACGTCGCGCAGCGTCGCGAAGTCGTAGCGGAAGCCGTCGTGCAGGAGCGGGAACTCGTCGAGGTGCAGCGACTCGACGATCTGGTAGTCGGCGTAGCCGCCGCTCGACTCCTTGAGATCGGCCGCGTACTCCTTCGAGTTCTTCTCCGGGTCGTTCCACTCCATCACTTCGTGCAGCCGCTTGCCGCCCTCGCTCGCGATCGGCGGATCGAAGATGAGCTGCAGCACCTTCGCCTTCAGCGGCGGCGGGAGCTCGGCTTTTTGCGGCGCGGCCGGCGCGGGTGGCGCGGCGGGCGCGGGCGGCTTCTCCTGCGCGGCGCGGGTCGCGACGGCGAGCGCGAGGCTCGTCAGGACAAAGGCGGTGATCTTGGAAGTCGGGATCATGGTGCTGCTCCGTTCAGGAGACCGTGCCGGCGGCCGAGAGCGCGTCGCGGCCGCCGTCGATCGGGATCGCCGTGCCGCTCACGAACGACGACTCGTCGCTCGCGAGGAAGAGCGCCAGCGCGGCCACGTCGTCGGGGGTGCCGAGTCGCCCGACCGGGATCGCCGCGAGGAAGCGCCGTCGCGCCGCCGCCGGGTCGCGCTGCGCCGAGAACCAGCCTCGGGTGAGCTTCGTCGCGATCGTGCCGGGGCAGATCGCGTTGACGCGCACGCCGTCGGGCCCCGCGTCGAGCGCGAGGCTCTTCGTGAGCGCGACCACGCCGCCCTTCGCCGCGGCGTAGGGGAACGCGCGCGGCACCGTTCGGAATGCGTGCATCGACGCGACGTTCACGATGCTGCCGCCGCCGGCGCGGCGCAGGTGGGGGAGCGCGTGCTTCGCGAAGTGCCACACGCCCTTCAAGTCGACGCCGAGGCAGCGCTCGACCTCGCGCGCGGTCGCGCGCTCGACCGTCGACATGACGTTCACGCCGGCGTTGTTGACCAGGACGTGCAGCGCGCCGAACTCCGCGACGGCGGCGCGAATGGTCCGGCGCGCGTCACTTTCGCGGGAGACGTCGCCGCGCAGCGCGAGCGCCCGCCCGCCGGCGCGCTCGATCTCGCGCGCCCGCGCGCGCGCCGCCGGCGCGTCGACGTCGACGAGCGCGACCGCGGCCCCCTCGGCGGCGAAGCGCGCCGCGATCGCGGCGCCGATGCCCGCGCCGGCGCCCGTCACGAGCGCGACCTTGCCGGCGAGCCGTCCGCCCGCCGCCCGCCCCGTCGTGCGCGGCGCGCCGCTCATCGCTTCTCCGCTCCCGCCTTCTTCGCCGCGAGCGCCGGCTTCACCCACGCGAAGTGGGCGCGCGGCATGAGTCCGTAGTGGTAGACGCGCAGCGCGACCGCCCCCTCCTCGAGCGCCGCGGCGGCCTTCGAGCGGAACGACTCGGCGGTCGCGCTGTCGGGCGCGAAGGCGCGCAGGTTGGCGAGGAAGCGCGTGGCCGGCGTCGCGGCGGTGCGCGCGCTCTTCACGTCGGCGCGCACCTGCGCCGGCTCCTCGCGGAAGAGGTTCAGGATGAAGGCGTCGACCCACTCGCCGAGAGCGAGCAGGCCGCCGCCGATCGCCGCGCCGGTCACGAACGGGGACGGATGGGCCATCGCGTGGAGCGCGACGTTCCGCGGCACGCGCTTGCGCACCTCGCCGATCAGCGACACGACCGTCTCGCGCCGCGCCGACATCACGTTGGCCGCCTCGAGCGCGCCGATCTCCTTCGCGAGCCACGGCCCGATCTCTTCCGCCTTCATGGGGAGGGCGCCGGGCGGCGCCCCGCCGCCGTCGAGGTGCGACTTGACCAGCGTGCGCGCGCGCGCCGCGATGCGCTCCGCGTCGACCTTGCGCGCCGCCATCCGCTTCGCGCACTCCTTGCAGAAGCAGACCGACAGGAGGAACTCGTGCGCGCCGTCGAGCTGCACGCCCGCCTTGTCGTGGTGGCTCTGGTGCGCCCAGCCCATGAAGCCGAACGACTCGAGCTCGAGCGCCGCCGGCTCGAGCTGCGCCGCGACGTCGGCCGCGAGCGTGGCCGCGTACTGCCGCACGTCGGGGTGGCTCGGGCAGAGCGCCCACGGATAGGGGTCGCCGAAGGCGTTGCGCAGCGTGCAGTCGGGGTGCGCCTCGCCGAGGCGGGAGTTATGGAGCGCGACGACCCACGCGTTCACCGCGAGCCCCGCCTTCACTGCCGCGTCGCGCGCCGCGCGCGCGAGGTCCTTCCCGTCGCCCTCCGCCGCCGCCTTCGGCAGGAGCTTCTGCCCTTTCCATCGCGCTGCGTCGGGCTGATACCAGGCGACGCCGCCCTCGAGCAGCTTGACCGAGCTCTTCGGGTCGTGCGGCAGGAGGAAGCGGCCGGCGTGGTAGGTCGCGGCGAGCGAGATCGCGCCGAGCCCCATCTCCTTCACCGCCGCCACGACCGCGTCGGCGCCCTCGGCCGCGACGTCGGTCGGATGGATCCAGATCGAGTGGCCCGTGCTCGCCGTCACGTACGTCGCTCCATCCCCGCCGCGTCGCAGAGCGCGTCGAGCTCGCGCTGCGCCACTTCGTCGAAGCGGCACGTCGGCCGGCGCACTTGCGCCGACGCCAGCACGCCGCGCCGCACGAGGATCCGCTTGTAGGCGTGCCAGCTCCACTCGACCGACTGCGAGACGAAGCGGATCAGCGGCAGCGCGCGGTCGTGCTCGGCCTGCGCGGCCGCCTCGTCGCCGCTGCGCCACGCCGCGTCGATCTTCACGTAGACCTCCGGGAACGCGGTGCCGGGCAGCGTGCCGGCCGCGCCGCGCCGCAGCTCGCCGACGAAGTTCGCGCCGCCGAGCCCGCCGAAGAGCGCGAGCTTCGTCCGCTTCGCACGCGCCGCCGCCGCGAGGTCGGCCATTTTGGCCGCGGTGGGGGGAGCTTCGACCTTGACGGCACGGACGCGCCGGAAGTCGCGCGCGACCGTCACGAGCCAGTCGACCGGCAACGCGAGCCCCGACGCGAGCGGCGCGTCCTGCACCATGATCGGGATCGAGAGCGCGCCGTCGAGGTCGCCGAAGAAGCCGTGCAGCGCGCCGAGCGAGGGCTTGTTCACGTACGGCGGCATCACCATCACGCCGGCGGCGCCGTGCTCCTGCGCGTGGCGAGCGTGGGCGAGCGCCGGGACGCTCGCCTGGTGGCCCGTCCCGACCCAGACCGGGACACGCCCGCCGCGGACGCCGGCGCGCCCGACGCGGCGAAGCACGCGCGCGACGAGCGTGCGGCGCTCCTCGTCGTCGAGCTTCATCACCTCGCTCGCGATGCCGCCGAGCGCGAGGCCGTCGCCGCCGCGCGCGAGCGTCCACTCGACGAGACGGTCGAGGCTCTTCCAGTCGACGGCGCCGCGCTCGTCGAACGGCGTACAGAGGACGGGGAAGATGCCGGCGAGCGCGCCCAAGACGCGGTCACTTGCGCGTGCGGCGGCGCGGCGCCGGGCCGGCCGCCGGGGTCGTGCGATCCTGGATCGACGGGAGCGACTCCTCGCCCCACTGCAGCGGCGCCTCGAGCCGGCGCACGCGCTCCGGGTCGAGCTCCATGCCGAGCCCGGGTCCGCGCGGGACGATCAGGTGGCCGTCGACGTAGTCGACACGCTTCTTCACGACGTCGTCGGAGTAGAGGCGCGGCCCGACCGGGTCGCCCGGATGGTCGAGGCGCGGGAAGCTCGCGCCGAGATGCGCCTGCGCGGCCGTCCCGATCGAGAGCTCCTGCGTGGTCCCGATCAGGCACTGCACCCCGAACGTCTCGGCGAGCGCGAAGAGCTGGCGCGCCGGCGCGATGCCGCCGATGAAGACCGTGCAGATGTTGAAGATGTCGACGCAGCCCTTCTCCAGCAGCAGGCGCGCCTGGAAGAAGCTGTTGCAGTGCTCGCTCACCGGCAGGTCGACCCTACGACGCACCTCGACCATGCCGTCGAGGTCGTTGCGCGGCGCCGGGCTCTCGATCAGCTCGACGCCGTACTGCGCGAGCCGGCGCGTCGCCTCGACCGCGCGGCGCCACGGCACGAGGTTGCTGAAGTCGAGCGACTTGACCTTGACCTTCTTGCCGTGCCTTTCACGCACCCCCTGCAAGAACGCCTCGTCGGCGTCGAGATCCAGCCCCGCGTAGAGGCGGATCATGTCGAAGCCTTCCTTCAGGCGCTCGCCGACGTTCGCGACGTTGTATTCGACCTCGGCCTTCGAGCGGTGGCGGAAGATCGGGTAGCAGATGCGCAGCCGGTCGCGGACGGCGCCGCCGAGGAGCTGCGCGACCGGCACGCCGAGCTTCTTGCCGGCGAGATCGTGCAGCGCGACGTCGACGCCGCAGCGGATCACCGCGCTCATGTCGTACATGAACATCTCCTCGGGGTACATCTCGAGGAGGAGCTGCACGAGCGCGTTCAACTGGAGCGGGTCGCGGCCGACCAGGAGGCGGTTCAAGCTCTTCTCGAGGTCGCGCAGGTCGGGCATGTAGAGCGGCAGGTGGCCGAAGTCCGACATTTCGCCGAGCCCGGTCAGCTCCTCGTCGGTCGCGAGCTCGACGACGACGTGGCGCGAGGCGAAGCCGGTGCGCCGCTTCACGGCGATCGGCGTCAGCTTGACCGACGTGATCTTCATGCGGATCCCGATGTCGAAGGGGTCGCGTCGGGGCGGCGCCGGATCAATAGCAGGATCACCACCGCCGCGAGCGGGTGCATCAGCCCGGCCCACGTGAAGATGGCAGTGTAACTGTGGTGCGCGTCGACGAAGCGGCCGGTCAGGCTCGTCGCGAGGATGCCGCCGATGGTCGCGCCGGTGCCGGTGAGCCCCGAGCACGACGCGACCACGCGGCCGCGGAAGAGGTCGGCGGGGAGGGTCAGGATGCTGCTCGCCCAGAACTGGTGGCCGAAGGTCGCGACGCTGACCAGCGTCATCAGCAGCCACGACGCCTCCGCGCGCACCGCGAAGAGGCCGCACGGCATGAGGCAGGCGGCGATCACCATCACGACCTTGCGCGCGCGCACGACCTCGAAGCCGCGACGGATCAGCCAGCTCGAGAGGCAGCCGCCCGCGACGCTGCCGAGGTCGGCCGCGATCCACGGGATCGACGTGAGCGCGCCCACTTTCAGGAGCGTCATGCCGCGCTGGTCGGCCAGGTAGCCCGGCAGCCAGAAGATGTAGAACCACCAGACCGGGTCGGAGACGAAGCGGGCGACGATCAGCGCCCAGACTTCGCGCTGCTTCAGCAGCGACGACCAGCGCGCCGCGGCGACCGCGTCGGTGCCCGCCTCTTCCGCGAGGTCGCGCGCGTCGGCGTCGGCCGGGCGGCGATAGAAGGCGAGCCACGCGGCCAGCCAGACGAAGCCGAGCACGCCGGTCGCGACGAAGGCCGACGGCCAGCCGTACCGGTTCGCCAGCGGCGGGACCATGAAGCCGGCGACGATGGCGCCGGTCGCCGAACCGGTGTTCCAGACGCCGGTCGCGAAGGCGCGGTCCCTGGGCTCGAACCACTCGCGCGTCGCCTTGGTCGATCCGGGCCAGTTGCCCGCCTCGCCGAGCCCGAGGAAGAAGCGGCAGACGCCGAACGAGACGACGCCGCGCGCGAAGGCCGTCGCGATCCCGGCGAGCGACCAGACCGTGACGGTCAGCGCCATCCCGAGCCGCGTGCCGATCCGGTCGATGACCCAGCCCGAGCCGGTCTGCGCGATCGCATAGGCCACCTGGAAGGCCATGACGATCGCGGCGTAGGTCTTCTCGTTCCAGTCGAACTCCTTCGACAGCGTCGGCTTCAGCAGCGAGAGGACCTGGCGGTCGACGTAGTTGACCAGCGTCGACGCGAAGAGCAGCGCGAGGATCCAGAAGCGCAGGTTCCGGATCGGCGCGCGCGCGGGCACTCAGGCCCCCGCGATCCGCTTGCGGCGGACGAAGTTCGTGAGGAAGCGGAACATCGAGAGGTCGCGCACGTCCTCGGCGCTCTTGGTGCCGCTCTTCCAGACGTCGTTCGGGATCGCGCGCACGTCGGCGTAGCGGAGCCCCATGGTGTCGATCGCGTAGGCGATCCGGTCGGCGGCGTCCTTCATCTTCGGGGCGAGCTCGTAGCCCAGCCCCTGCAGGTCGAAGTGGTTGGCGCTGTCGAGGATCAGTCCGTGGCCGACGGACCACCACGCTGCGAGGTTGCCGCCACCCCAGCGCGACTCGCACTCGGGGCTGTCGATCAGCACCTCGACCCGCTCCGGGTCGAGCACGTCGATCAGGTGCGCTCCGGAGAGCGAGTAGCGCGGACGCGTCCCCGGCTCGAAGACGCCGGTGAGGTAGGGGCTCTCGCGGCACGGCTCGGCGGTGACGAGGTCGAGCACCTGCACGCGCGTCGGGAGCTGGCGCGCGAAGCCGGGCCGCACCTCGGCGGCGTGATAGGTCAGCGCCCAGCACGAGCAGAACAGGTAGCCGCCGGTGTGGACGAACCAGCGCACCTGGTCGAGGTCGGGCGGCTGCGCCTCGCCGGTGCAGTTCGCGACGTAGACGCCGAACGGCGACACGCCCGCCTCCTCGACCACGCCCGAACGCGTGTCGCGATGCGCGATCTTGAGCGCGTCGAGCAGCTTCTCGATGTGGTCGCCGCGGCTCTGGAAGCAGAGGACGTCGAGGTCCTGGTACATCCGCCCGTAGCCGGCGGGGTCGGCGGCGTAGCCGTACTTCTGCGCGTTCTTCGCGAGCGCCGCCGCGTCGACGAACTGGTAGGCGGCCGCGTGCTTCTGCCACCACTCCTTCCAGGCCGCTTCCTTGTTGCCGACCTTGTCGTTGGTGAGCCGGCGCAGGAACTCGTACGCCGTGAGCTTCGCGGTCGCGCTGCGGGAGTGCAGCCCCTCGATGAGCCGTGCGACCGCCGCCTTCTGCTGCAGGTGGCCGAGGCCGACCAGCGCCGCGCTGGAGTACCTCCAGTCCTTGTGGGCGAGCAGCGCCTCGAGCGGCGCCAGCGCCGCGGGATCATGCGTCTTGCCGAGCGAGACGGCCGCCGCGACCGCGACCTCCCAGGTCGGGTCCTTCAGATGCGTCGTGAGCAGCTCGACGGCGCCCTTCGCGTCGGGCGAGCCGAGCGCGACGAGCGCGTCCTCGCGCACGTCGACGTCGGGGTCCTCTGCGAGCGCGTTCACGAGCTCGCGCGTCGCCGCGTGCCCGACTCCGCGCGCCGCCAGGAGGTCGCGCAGCGCGACGTCGCGCACGCGGCCGGAGCGGTCGCCCCGTGCCACGCCGGCGACCGCGTCGAGCGCCGCGTCGCTGCCGACCTGAGAGAGAGCGCGCACCGTCGCGGCGCGCACGTCGTCGCTCGCCGAGGCGAGCAGCATCGTGAAGGCGGAGACCGCCGTCTCGGCGGGGATGCACGGCGCCGCGGTCGGCGGCTTCGCCGCGCACCGGCCGAGCATGCGCACCACGCGCGCGCGCTCCTGCCCGCTCGTGCCCTTGAGCGCGTCGAACATCGCAGCCGCGAGCGCGGCACGTCCGTCGGCGGGCGTCGCCTGCAGCAGCGCGACGAGCGCGGCGTCGATGCGCCGCTCGACGACCTCGCGCCGGTTCTTGCCGGCCAGCGCCCCCAGCAGCAGCGGCAGCAGCGCCGCGTCGGGGTGGTCGCGCGTCGAGTCGAGCGCCGCGGTGGCGACCTCGCTGTGCGCGTCCTCGAGGCACGCCTTCAGCCGCTTGATCCGCTCGTCGCTCGCGAAGGCGTGCAGGCCCGCGGCGCCGGCCGCGCGCGCCGCGACGTTCTCGGTCGCGAGCATCGCCGCCAGCGGCGCGCGCGCCGCTTCGCCGAGGAAGTCGACCGACGAGGCGAGCGCATCGACCGCGCGCACCTCCGGTGGCCCGCTCGTCTTCGCCGCCTTCGCGAACGCGGCCACGGCCGCCGCCGGATCGAGCTTCGCCGTCGAGCGTGCCGCGGCGATCCGCAGGCGGCGCACCGGGCCGTCCAACGCGACCTTCACGAGCGCTTCGGCGCTCGCCGCCGTCCCGCGCTCGCCGAGCGCCGCGGCGGCGCGCTCGACCACCTCCCAGTCGGCGTCCTTGAGCGCTCTTCGCAACAGCGACTCGGCGTCCTTCGCGCCGTTCTTCCGGAGCGTCTCGACGGCGCCGAGCCGCTCGTCGATCTTGGACGAGCGCAGTTGCGCCGCGACGTCGTCACCCGCGCGCGCGGATCCGGCGGCAAGAGCGGCGACGGCGGCGAGGACGGTGAAGATTCGGATCGGCGCGCGGACGGGCAAGCGGGGCTCCACTCCGCGGAGCATTGCTCATTTCGGCGGGGTGTGCTACTGCCAGGGGCCGTCCGTCCGGTCGAGGCCCGGACCGAGGTACCGCGCAGGAGCAGTCCGCGATGGCCCGCGTCGCCGACCCTTCGCCCGTCGTCGCCTCCGCGTGCACGGCCCTGTGGCTCGCCGCGGCCGCGCCCGCGTCCGCGTCCGCGCAGGTGCGCGAGATCGTCCGGGCCGACGGCCCGCTGAACAGCTTCTTCGGCGGCGCCTCGGTCGTCGTCGGCGACGTCGACGGCGACGGGCGCGACGACCTCCTGATCGGTGCCCACTACGACCAGACCGTCGGCTCGGCGACGATCCACTCGGGCCTCGATGGCAGCGAGCTGCGCCGCCACGACGGCGAGTCGGTCCAGGCCTTCATGGGGATGGCGGTCGAGCGGCTCGGTGACGTCGACGGCGACGGGATCGACGACTACGTGGTGGGCTCGCCGGGCTACTTCGATTCCGTCCAGCAGATCGACTGCGGCAAGCTCTACGTCCACTCGGGCGCGACCGGTGCGCTGATCTGGTCGAAGCTGGGCTTCGGCTCGGGCAAGTCGTGGGGCTCGCAACTCGCTCACGTCGACGACGTCGACGGCGACGGGATCGGCGATTTCATCGTGAACAAGGTGAAGGGCGGCCTCGTGCAGGGCGGCCGCGTCGAGCTCACCAGCGGCGCCGACGGGACCACCTTCTGGGTCTTCGACGCGCCGGTGAAAGGCTTCGACCTCGGCCTCCAGGTCGTGCGCATGCCCGACGTCGACGGCGACGGCATCCGCGAGGTCGCCGTTTCGTCACCGCATGAAAGCGCCGCCGGGAAGTACGGCCGCGTGACGCTCCTCTCGTGCCGCACGGGCAGCGAGCTCTGGAGCGTGATGGGTGACGTGGGCGACGTGTTCGCCGTCTGGATCGCGAACGGCGGCGACTACGACGGCGACGGCTTCGACGACGTCGCGGTCGGAGCGCCGGGGGCGGGACCGAACGTCGCGGGGCAGGTGCAGTTCTTCTCCGCCGTCGACGGTGCGAAGCTCGGCGCGATCCACGGCGACTGGGCCTCCGCGCAGTTCGGCTACCGGTTCGGCCCCGGATTCGACGCGGACGGCGACGGCGATCCCGACATGGCGCTCGCGCGCTACGACTCGTCGCTCGTCGAGAAGTTGAGCCTCTTCGACGTGCGCTCGGACCAGAAGCTCGTCGACATTCGCGGCGGCGGCGGCGCCGCCGACTACAACGGCCTCTCCGTCGCGGGCGACCTCGACCTCGACGGCTTCACCGATCTCGTGGTCGGACTGCCCAACGAGAATGGCGCCGGCGCCGCGATCGTCTACGCGTTCCGCTCTCCGCCGACGCTCGCGTCGGTCGCGCCGGTGCGCGGCGACCACCACGGCGGGACCGCGGTCACGCTGCTCGGCAGCGGCTTCGCGCTCGCGAACTCGCTGCAGGTGACGTTCGGCGGCGCCGCGGCGACGGGCGTCGTGGTCGTCGACGACGCGACGATCACTTGCGTGACGCCGGCGACGGCGAGCGGCCCGCTCGACGTCGGCGTGAGCCACGACGCGGGGAGCACGGCGGCGGCGGGCGCGTTCGCGGCGACGCCGGCGACGCTCCTCGAGGGCGACGACTTCCTGGGCGGGAGCTTCACGCAGCGGACGTTCTGCGCGCAGAACGACTGGCTGCTCGGCGTGCTCGGCCAGGCGCCCGAAGTCTCGATCCCGATCCACCCGTTCGAGGGCGTGCTCGCGGTGAGCCCGTTCGTGGTCGAGTTCATCGTCCACCAGGGGACGGACGAGTTCGACCTCGACTTCACGATCCCCAATGACCCCGCGCTCGTCAGCGTCGAGGTCCTGTTCCAGTCGCTCGCCGGCCCGCAGCTCGTCGGCGCGGGCAAGTCGGGCGCCTGGACCAACTGCGCGCACCTCGTGATCCAGTAGCCGCCAGGCGCGAGACATGAGGCGCGAGGCGCGAGGCGCGTGCGCTCACTCCTGCGCGCGGCGGTGGCGGCGGACGAGGCCACTCACGTAGCGGATCGGTCCGAGGTCGCGCGCCTCGTCGGCGCTCTTGTTGCCGCTCTTCCAGATCTCGGCCGGGATCGCGCGCAGGTCGGCGTAGCCGTAGTCCATCGAGTCGAGCGCGAAGCCCATGCGATCGGGCGTGTCCTTCATGGGGGGCGCCTGCTGGCAGACGAGGCCGGGCGCGTCGAGGTGGCTCGCGCAGGCGACGACGCGGCCGTGGCCGATCGTCCAGGTGGCGAGGAGGGTGCCGCCGTCCCACTCCGACTCGCACTCCGCGCTGTCGACCAACGCGTCGACCCGCTCCGCGTCGACCACGTCGATCATCGGGGCGTCGACGAGCGCGAAGCGCGGCCGCGTCGCCTCCCGGAACACGGTCGCAGAAACCTCGTCGACTCGGCAGGCGTCGACGGCGACCAGGTCGAGCGCGTCCCCCTTGTTCGTCAGCTGCCGCACGAAGCCGTGCCGGATCTCGGCCGCCTGGTTCACGAACGCCTTGCACGAGCAGACCAGCAGCCCGCCGGCGTGCACGAACCAGCGCAGCTGCTCGAGGTCGGGCGGGAGCGCGTCGCCGGCGCAGCTGACGACGACCACCCCGAACGGCGTCACGCCCGCGTCCTCGAGCGCGCCGGTCTTCGTGTCGCGGTGGACGATCTTCAGCGCGTCGAGCAGCTTCTCCACCTTCTCGAAGCGGCCCTGGAAGCAAAGGACGTCGAGGTCGGCCCACGCCGAGGCGAGGTCGTCGTCGCGCTCGGCGTCGCCCTTCTTCGGAGGCGCGGGGAATTCGAAGGTCGCCGACTTCTTCTGCCACCAGTCCTTCCAGGACTGTTCCTTGGCGCCGACCTTGTCGGGGGTGAGGCGGCGCAGCTGGTCGAGCGACGTCATGCGCGCCGTCGCGCTCTTCGAGCGCAGCCCCTCGATCAGGCGCGCGACCGCCGCCTTCTGCCGCAACTGCCCCAGCCCGGCGAGCCCGGCGCTCGCGACCTTCCAGTCCTTGCTCGCGAGCAGCGTCTCGAGCGGCACCTGCGCCGCGGGGTCGCGCGTGCGGCCGAGCGCGACCGCCGCCGCTACGACGACCTCCCACGCCGGGTCCTTCAGCTTCTCCGCGAGGAGCTCGACTGCGCCCTTGGCATCGGGCGAGCCGAGCGCGACCAGCGCGTCCTCGCGCACCTCGGCGACAGCGTCGTTCGCGAGCGCGTTCACCACCTCGCGTGTCGCCGGGTCCTGGATTCCGCGCGCCGAGAGCAGCCCGCGCAGCGCTACGTCGCGCACGCGCGCGACCTTGTCCTCGCGCGCCGCCGTAGCGACCGCCGCGAGAGACGCGTCGCTCCCGACCTGCGCGAGCGCGTGCAGCGCCGCCGCGCGCGTCGCCTCGTCGGTTTCCTTCGCGAGCGGCGCGAGCGCCTCCGTCGCCGCGTCGGCCGCGAGCCCCGCGGGCGCGTCGCCCGCCGGCTTCGCCGCGCAGCGCCCGACCGCCCGCACCGCGCGCACGCGCGCCGGCCCCTTCGCGCTCTTCAGCGTGTCGAGCAGCGGCTTCGCGAGCTCCGCGCGGCCGTCCGCCGGCGCCGCCGCGAGCTGCGCGACCAGCGCGTCGAGCAAGTGGCGCTCGACGACGCGCCGCAGATCCTTGCGTACCAGCGCCTCGACCAGCACCGGCAGCAGCGCCGCTTCGGGCCGCGCGCGCACTGCGTCGAGCGCCGTGCACGCGACCTCGGAATACTCGTCCTCGAGGCACGCCTTCAGCCGCTTCGCGCGCTCGTCGGCGGGGAAGACGCTCAGGCCGACCGCCGCGAGCGAGCGGATGTAGGCGTCCTCCTTGTCGGAGACCGCCGCCGCCATCGCGGTGCGCACCGGGTCGCCGCAGAGGTCGACCGTGTTCGCCATCGCGTCGATGGCGAGGATCTGCGCCGGCTGGCGCGTCCCCTTCGCGAAGGTCGCGATCGCGCCGGGCGAGTCGAGCTTCGCGCCGCGCACGAACGCGGCCGCCGCCGCCGCGGGGTCGAGCTTCGCCATCGCGCGCGCCGCCGCGAGGCGCAGGCGCCGCGCCGGCGCGTCGAGCGCGATCTTGCCGAGCGCGTCGGCGCTCGCTGCGGTGCCGCGCTCCGCGAGCGCGCCCGCCGCCTTCTCCACCACCTCCCAGTCGGCGTCTTTCAGGGCTCCTCGCAGGAGCGACTCGGCGTCCTTCGCGCCGTCCTTGCGGATCGACTCGACGGCCGCGAGCCGCTCGTCGACCTTCGCGGAGCGCAGCTGGACGGCGACGTCGTCGCCCGCGTTCGGGGCCGGGCGAAGCGCGAGGACGGAGCAGAGCGCGAGGACGGAGGCGAGCTCACGACGACGCATGGGGGGATTCCTCGTCGCGCGGGAGGTGGGAGTCGCGCAGGAGCACCGGCTCGTGCTTGCGCATCCGCAGGTTCAGCATCTCGACGCCGAGCGAAAACGCCATGGCGAAGTAGATGTACCCCTTCGAGACGTGGCCGCCGCAGCCCTCGACGACGAGCGTCACGCCGATCAACAGCAGGAACGACAGGGCGAGGATCTTGATCGTCGGCCGCCGCTCGATGTAGTCGGCGATCCTCCCCGAGAAGACCATCATCACGACGACCGCCAGGATCACGGCGGTGACCATCACGTAGCGCGAGCGCGCCATCCCGACCGCCGTGATGACCGAGTCGAGCGAGAAGACGAGGTCGAGCAGGACGATCTGGGTCAGGATGCCGCCGAAGTCCGCGTGCTTCGGCTTCACGGCGTGCCGGTCGTCGCCGGCCGGCCCCTCGAGCTTGTGGTGGATCTCGAGCGTCGCCTTCCCGACCAGGAAGAGGCCGCCGAGGGCGAGGATCAGGTCGCGCCCGCTGAAGGCGTGGGAGAACTGGCCGATCTCGATCGCCGGCACGAGCGGAGAGGTGAGGCCCGCGAGCCAGCCCATCATGAGCAGCAGCGCGATGCGCGCGAACATCGCGAGGAAGAGGCCGATGCGCCGCGCCGACTCGCGCCGCTCCGGCGGCAGGCGGGCGCACAGGATCGCGATGAAGACGATGTTGTCGATGCCGAGCACCACTTCGAGCGACGTCAGCGTCAGCAGCGCGAAGAGGTTCTCGGCGGTGAAGAGTTCGGCCACGGCGTCGCGTCTCCACGCAGCAGGGACGGAAGAGGGCGGCGACGATAATGTCCCGCGGCTCGCCGCAACGATCGAACAGGGATCCGACGCATCCATGGCCGCCGTCGTCGCCGTCCGCGATCTGGTGAAGGAGTTCCGCCGCTTCCGGCGCCGGGAGGGCCTGGGGGGAGCCCTGAAGGACCTCGTCTCGCGCCGCTACGAGTCGGTGCGCGCGGTGGACGGCGTGAGCTTCTCGATCGAGGCGGGCGAGCGGATCGGCTACATCGGGCCGAACGGCGCCGGCAAGTCGACGACGATCAAGATGCTGACCGGCATCCTCACGCCGACCTCCGGCGAGATCGCGTCGATGGGGCTCGTGCCCTGGCGCGATCGCAAGCGGTACGTCCGCCGCATCGGCGTCGTCTTCGGGCAGCGCACGCAGCTCTGGTGGGACCTCGCCGTCATCGAGTCCTTCCGGCTGCTGCTGCGGATCTACGAGGTCGAGAAGAACCTCGGCGAGGAGCGGCTGAAGCAGCTGCGCGGGATCCTCGACCTCGACGAATTCCTCCACACGCCCGTGCGCAAGCTCTCGCTCGGGCAGCGCATGCGCGCCGACCTGGCGGCGAGCCTGCTGCACGGGCCGGAGCTGCTCTTCCTGGACGAGCCGACCATCGGGCTCGACCTGGTCGCCAAGGACGCGATCCGCGCGTTCCTGCGCAGCGTGAACGAGAAGTTCGGGACGACCATCCTGCTCACGACGCACGACCTGCGCGACATCGAGCTGCTCGCCGAGCGGGTGATGGTGATCGACGGCGGCAAGATCGTCTACGACGGCAGCCTCGAGCGGCTGAAGGACGAGGCGGGGGAGGAGTCCACGGCCGAGATCGAGCTCGCCGAGCCGGTCGCCGACGGGACGCTCCAGCGGCTGCTGCCGGGCGTCGCGTTCACGCGCACGTCGGACGTGCGCTGGTCGGCGCGCTTCAAGAAGAGCGAGATCCCGGCCGCCGAGGTGCTCGCGCGCATCGTCGGCGCGGCGAAGGTGGCCGACATCGCGCTGCCCGAGCCGTCGATCGAGGTCGTGATCCGGAAGATCTACGAGAAGAAGGGCGTCGCGCCGAAGGGGCTGCTCCCGGCCGGGACGCCGGACGGCGCGCGCGCGGCGAAGGCGGCGGGCCGGTCGTGAGCGTGCTGCGGGTCGCGCCCTACCTCGGCTTCGTGAGCGGCACGTTCCAGAAGATGCTCGCGTACCGGCTGCGGTACTACACCGGCATCGTCTCCTACCTCATCTACGTCGCGATCAACTACTACATCTGGAAGGCGGTCTTCGCCGATCGCGCGCCCGGCGCCTTGATCGACGGCTACGACCTCGCAGGTATGACGACCTACGTGGCGGTCGGCTGGATCGCGCGCAGCTTCTACTTCAACAACGTCGACCGCGAGATCGGCGACCAGGTGCAGAAGGGCGAGATCGCGCTCGCGCTGGCGCGGCCGGTCTCCTACCAGGGGACGGTGCTCGCCGGCGCGATCGGCGAGGGGACGTTCCGCTTCCTCTGCTTCTCGCTGCCGGTCGGGATCGTGATCTTCCTCTGCTTCCCGGTCGCGCTGCCGGCGTCGTTCCTGAACGGCTGCGCCTTCGTCGTCTCGATCTGGCTCGCGCTGCTGATCCTGACGCAGCTCAACTTCCTGGTCGGGATGTGCGCGTTCCCGCTGAAGTCGATCGACGGCGTGATGCGCGCCAAGCACTACCTGCTCGAGATCCTGTCGGGGCTCGTGCTCCCGGTCGCGATGTTCCCGTCGTGGCTCGCGGCCGTGACGAGCTGGCTGCCGTTCCAGCAGATCAGCTACGTCCCGACGTCGATCTGGCTCGGGAAGCTGCGCGGGCAGGAACTCGCACTCGCGCTGGCGCGGCAGGCGGGGTGGGTCGTCCTCTTCACGCTGCTCTGCGCGTTCGTGTGGCGGCGCGTGACGAAGCGGCTCACGGTTCAGGGCGGGTAGACGCGCGATGCGGACGCTGCGGATCTACCTCGCCCTCTTCGCGCAGATGCTCAAGGTGCGGCTCGCCTACCGGGGCGACTTCCTGGCCGATCTGTTCGCGACGTCGCTCGGCGGGGTGTCGTCGATCGTCTCGGCGTGGCTCATCCTGCATCGCGTCGGTGCGATCGCGGGCTGGGCGCAGCCCGAGGTATTCCTGATCGTCGGGCTGGCGAGCATGAGCTACGGCCTGTTCGCGACGGTGAGCTGGAACCTCTTCGAATTCGGCGACCGCTACATCATCGACGGACGCTTCGACCGCGTGCTGCTGCGGCCGCTCTCGACCTGGGCGCAGGTGATGTTCGACGTGTTCCGGATCCCGGTGCTGGTGGAGACGGCGATCGGGCTCGGCGTCGTGGTCTACGCCGTGAACCGCCTCCACTTCGACTTCACGCCCGTCGACTGGCTCTTCGTCGCGACCACGGCGGTGTGCGGGGCGCTGATCTACGTCTTCGTCTTCTCGATGCTCGCGTCGGTCTCGTTCCACTTCGAGGACCGCATCGGCGTCGCGCCGCCCGTCTTCAACCTGATCCCGTCGGGCCGCTGGCCGCAGCAGATCTTCCCGGCGCCGATCCGCTTCCTGCTGCGCTGGGTCATCCCCTTCGGCTTCGTCGCCTTCTATCCCGCGACGTTCCTGCTGCAGCGCGAAGGCTGGCGCTCGCTCGCCGCGATGTCGCCGCTGGTCGCGATCGGCTTCGGGCTCCTCTCGGCCTTCTGCTGGAAGCTCGGCGTGCGGAGGTACGAGAGCACGGGGTCGTGACGAGGCGCGAGCGAAGACTCCAGCAGTGAAGAAGACTACAAGTCACCTCTGCAAGAGCGCGATGAACTCCGTTACGGTCAGTCCGGCCTCGCGAATGATTGCGCGCAGCGTCCCAGTGTGAAGTTCCTTGTGATCCGGAACGACCATCCTTCGGAATGGAGGATTGGGATTCCTGAGGATGATGTGGCTGCCCTTCTGCCGGTCGAACTGATATCCGCACTTCGCGAGCGCAGCGACGACCTCGCGTCCGGAGACTCTCGGCAATGCGCTCACACTGCGACGTCCACGACCTCTTCGCCGATCGATGGAGGAATCGGCTCGTCGTGCGCCTGCAAGCTCTCGAGATAGCCGGAGATGGCTTCCTTGATGTTTCGCATTGCCTCGTCGCGCGTCTTGCCTTGCGAGATGCACCCGGGCAAGGAGGGAACCTGCGCTACGAACGCGCCATCTTCGTCCTCTTCGATCAGAACGCGGAACTTCACGGCAGCCTCCTCGGAATGCTCACCACGGGGCGATTCACTCTATCTCCCGATTGGAATGCGGAGAACGGGTCGCGGCGATCGAGCGCGAGCGGTGCTTCACTTCCCGCTGGAACGCCTCGCGTTCGACCTCGGCGGCGGTCATTTCCGCATCGGTCGGCCGGGCTCGTCTCGATCGCAGTACGGATAGAGGCCGAAGCCGATCTGGATCGGGAACATCGCGACGTCGAGCACGAACGCGCCGGCGAGCACCGCGACCGGCAGCACGCATGGCGCGCAGACCGCCGCGCAGACCGCCGCGAGATCGTTCGCGTCCGATCCCGAGCGAAGGGGGGTCACCACCACGGAGATCGCGCGTCTCACTCCGTGAGTCCCGCGGTCGCAGCTCGGAAGTGGAAGTCTCGAGACGCTCCATCTCCGATCCGATATTCTCCGGAAGTCGCGGACGTGTCGAAGCCGATCGTGTGGCTGAAAGGAGTGATCCGGACGCCGCCGTTCAGCGTTCGGGCGCGGCGTGAAGCGGGTCATCTGCTCTGGATGCTGCAGGACGGCGCGCCGCTGTCTTCGCGAAGTCGTCGCAGGACACGCCGGCGCACGTGATCGACACTTGCAGGCGGCGTCTGGCCAGGTTTCGAGGAGGAATCGGATCATGAAGACGAGTACGAAGAAGAAGCTGAAGGCCGCCGGATGGGAGGTCGGCACCGTCGCGCAATTCCTCGGACTCACGAAGGAGGACCGCGCCTTCGTCGAGTTGAAGGTTGCGCTGTCGCGGGAACTCCGGCGGCGTCGTGAGGCGAAGGAGATGACGCAGGCGCAGCTCGCGAAGCGGGTCGGCTCGAGCCAGCCGCGCGTCGCCTTCATGGAGGCGGGCAATGAGTCGGTCTCGATCGACCTGCTCGTGCACGCCTTGCTCGCGATGGGAGCGTCGCTCACCGACCTCGCTTCGGTGATTCGCAACGCGGGAAGGAGACGCGCGGCCTGACCGGGGCCGGAGTCGCGATACCCGGATGCACCCTTACGCCGACGCCGCTCACTTCTCTTTCGACTTCAAGTACCGCGTCGTCAGCGTGCGCGCCCAGTAGCGCGGGACGCCGTGGTCGTCCTGCAGGTGGGCGACGACGTCGTTCGACTTCTTTTTCGCGGCGCCGAAGCGGTCGAGGAACCTCGCACGACGCAAATGTGCGCGCCGTACGATGGCGCCGCATGTGCGGCATCCTCGGTTTCGTCGCGAACGACGGGCGTCCGGCGTCCCGCGCGCGCCTGCTTGCCGCCAACGAGCGGATGCACGCGCGTGGCCCCGACGGCATCGGCGAGTTCGTCGAGCGCGACGTCGCGCTCGCGATGCGCCGCCTCGCGGTGATCGACGTCGCGGGCGGGAACCAGCCGCTCTTCGCGCGCGACGGCGAGGTGGTCGCCTTCCAGAACGGCGAGATCTACAACCACGCCGAGCTCCGCCGTGAATTGGAAGCGAAGGGCTTCGCGTTCAAGACGAAGAGCGACACCGAGGTCCTCGCCCACGGCTTCGTCGCGTGGGGCATGGACGGGTTGCTGCAGCGCATCGACGGGATGCACGCGATCGCGCTGCTCGACCGCAAAGCGCGCACGCTCTGGCTCGCGCGCGACCGCTTCGGAGAGAAGCCGCTCTTCGTCCAGCGCGCCGACGGCGACGGCGGCCGCCACGACGATCCGAAGATCGCGTTCGCCTCCTCGATCAAGGCGCTCGGCCAGCTGGTCGGCCGCGCTTTCGAGATCGACCCGGCCGGGCTCGACGCCTACCTCGCGCTCCACTTCGTGCCGGGCCGCCGCACGCTCTTCCGCGGCGTCGAGCGGGTGCTGCCGGGCGAGCGCTGGAGGGTCGACCTCGACTCGGGAGCGATCGAGCGCAGACGCTTCTTCGAGCTGCCGCTGCCGCCGCCGCGCGGCGCGCCCGCTCCCGCGGACGACGAGCTGCTGCGCGCCGCGCTCAACGCGGCGGTTCGCTCGCGCCTCGTCTCCGACGTGCCGGTCGGCGTCTTCCTCTCGAGCGGCCTCGACAGCTCGCTGGTCGCGGCGCTCGCGGCGAAGGCGCGGCCCGGCATCGACACCTTCTCGATGGGGTTCTCCGGTCCGACCGACGGGGACGCCAGCGGCGGTGAGCACGACGAGTCCCGTTTCGCCGAGCTCGTCGCGCGCCACGTCGGCAGCCGCCACCACGCCTTCCGTTTCGACTCGGCCAGCTTCCTGCCGCTCTTCGCCGACGTCGCGGCCGCGCTCGACGAGCCGGTCGGCGATCCGGCGCAGCTGCCGCTGCTGTGGCTTTGTCGGGAAGCGAGGAAGACGGCGACGGTCGTCCTGTCGGGCGAAGGCGCCGACGAGCTCTTCGGCGGGTACGACTACTACGCGCCCTTCGCACCGGCGGTCGGCCTGCGCGAACGGTGGGCGCGCTGGCGCGCGCGTCCGGCGCCGGATCCCTCGGAGCGTCTGCTCGAGACCGACGAGCGCGCGCTCGCGTCGGGCTTCTCCTTCGTGCTCTCGCGCGCGCAACACGTGGCTCCCCGGCGGATCAAGCTGTCGGTGACGGCGTTGCGCGCGTTTGTCCGTTTCCTTCGCGTCCGCGGTGACGTCACGGGCGAACTGATGAGCTCGGCGCTGACCGTCCCCAACTGGCGCCTCTCGACCTTGCCCAAGTCGATCCCGCGTGAGCAGGTGGAGCGGATCCTTGCGCAGTGCGATCGACGGACGCCACTGGGACGACGCGACTACGCCATC
>DAINBU010000071.1:0-25604 GCA_036732755.1 Planctomycetota bacterium | reverse complement strand
GCGCGACCTGCTCGCGCGAGTTCGAGGCGCGGATCACGTCGAAGACGTCGGGCTCGACGTCGGCCGGCGGGGCGGGCGGGTTCTCCGGCGCCGGAGACGTGCAGGCGGCGGCGATGCACACCGCCAGGCCGAGCGCGGAGATCCATCGGAACGATGGCCGGCGCATCGCGGGCTCCTCGGAGGGACGGCCCCGGCGTTGCCGCGGGCGGACCGCGATGCTACCCGGGCACGCTCGCTATGCTGCCGCGCCCGTTTTTCGGGCGAGCCTGCCACGCAGGCGCATCCCTGGCATCGCAGGAGCTCCGGCGCATCCGCCGGGACACGGCAGACCATGATCGAGCGCACTCTCATCATCCTCAAGCCCGACGCGATCCAGCGCGGCCTCATGGGCCGCATCCTCACGCGGTTCGAGGAGAAGGGCCTCAAGGTCGTCGGCGCGAAGTTCACGCAACTTCCGTGGGCCCTGGTCGAGCGCCACTACGAGCCCCACAAGTCCAAGCCCTTCTACCCCGGCCTCGTCGCCTACATGACGAAGGGGCCGGTGCTCGTGCTCTGCTTCGAGGGCCCCTTCTGCATCGAGGCGTCGCGCAAGCTGATGGGCGCGACCTTCGGGTACAAGGCCGAGGCCGGCACGATCCGCGGCGACTTCACCGCGTCCAAGGGGATGAACCTCGTGCACGGCTCCGACAGCCCCGAGTCGGCGGCGCGCGAGGTCGCCCTCTTCTTCAAGCCCGAGGAGCTCATGAACTATGAGCTGCAGAACTCCCCCTGGACGTGCAGCGAAGAGGACCGCCGCGCCACGAGCTGACGCGGGAGCGCGCCGCCTGCCGCGCGCCGCCCTCCTCCTCGCCCCCCTCGCGCTGGCGACGGCCTGCCTGTCGCAGGCCGAGAAGGAGAGGATCGAGATCCACCGCGTCGAGGCGAACCTCTACTACGACGCCGGCGACTACGAGCGGGCGGAGGAGCAGTGCCGCGCCGGCCTCGAGATCGACGACGCCGACGAGGTCCTCTCGAAGCAGCTCGGCTACAGCCTGCTGATGCAGGCGACTCCGCAGAAGCTCGACGAGGCCGCGGAGCTCTTCGAGCAGCGGCTCGGCCTCTTCGGCTCGCCCGACTGGCAGCTCTCGCTCGGCGCCGGGATGACCGACCAGAAGCGCGCCCGCCTGCTCGCCGCCGACGCCGCCAAGGAGACCGACCAGGAGAAGGCGGAGAAGCTGACGGAGCGCGCCGCCGAGCTGCGCGAGTCGGCGCGGAGCCGCCTCGACGACGCCGGCGAGGCGAGCCAGAACAACGCCCCGCCCGAACTGTACTACCACCTCTCGCTGCTCGACCTCGACGAGGAGCGCTACGACCTGTTCCGCCCCCACGCGGAGGAGGCGATCGCGCTGATGCGCACCTCCGACAAGTTCCTCGAGGTGCAGGTCCGCCAGCAGGCCGACGAGAAGAGGCGCGCGCACCTCGAGGGGTCGCGCGCGGTCAACGCCGAGCGGGCGCGCCTCCTCATCAAGGAGCTGGCGCGCATCGAGTGGGGTCGCGATCCGAAGGACCTGCCGGCGGCGGCGAAGATGATGAAGACGCTCGAGGATTTCGGCCCGCTCCAGCGCGCCGACTACTTCAACCGCGGGCGCATCCTCGAGGCGACCGGCGACCTCGAGGGCGCCGTCTCCGACTACGAGAAGTTCCTCTCGCTCTCGGCCGACGTCGCCGACGAGAACGTGACGCGCGCCGTCAGCAGCCTGCAGAAGCTGCGCGCGAAGCTCGCGGAGCTGCGCACCTCGACGCCGGCGGCCGCCAGCCGATGACGGACGCGCCGCGGCTGCGTTTCCGCCGCGAGCAGAGGCTGCTGCACAAGGCGGACTTCGACCGCGTCTTCGCGACGGGACGCCGCGTCTTCGCGCGCGGGCTCGTCCTGCACGCGCTCCCCTCGCCGACCGGTCAGGCGCGCCTCGGGCTGGTCACGTCGCGCCGCTTCGGCGACGCCGTCCGCCGCAACCGCGCGCGCCGGCTGCTGCGCGAGGCGTTCCGGCTCGACCAGGCCGGACTGCCGCCTCTCGACCTCGTCGTCCTGCCGCAGCGCGGCAGCTTCCCCGACCAGCTCGACGGCGTGCGCGCGGCGCTGCAGGAGGCGCTGGCGCGCATCGCGCGGGGAGGCGGCAAGGGGCGCGCGCCGTGAAGGCGCTGCTGATCGCGCTGGTGCGTTTCTACCAGCGCACCTTCGCCTGGATCGTCCCGGTCCAGTGCCGCTTCCATCCCTCCTGCTCGCAATACTTCACGGAGGCGGTCGAGCGCCACGGCGCGTGGAAGGGGACGTGGCTCGGCGTGCGGCGCCTGCTGCGCTGCCATCCGTTCGGCGGCAGCGGCTACGACCCGGTGCCCTGAATCGGAGCGGCGCGCTGCTTCGCGGCGCGCGGCTCAGTAGTCGTAGCCGGGCGGAGGGCCGCGGCTCTCCACGACCATGTACTCCGGCTCGTGCGAGCGGATCAGCGCCGAGTACGAGAAGGGGTTCTGGTACGGGATCGAGCGGCGCTGCCGCAGCCACGCCTGGTTCTCGCGCTCCGCGTCGTCGCGGTCGGCCGGCGTCATCTCCTCCGCCTTCGGCCGCGCGCGCGCCACGACGCGCGCCACGTAGCACGCTTTGCCGTCGTCGTCGACGAGGACGTTGCTCAGCATGCCCGGCGCGTAGCCGAGCAGCCGCCGCGTGCCGTCATTGGGGCCGGAGCCCTGGCTCCAGAGGAAGCGCTCCGCGCCCTGGAAGCGGTCGCGGAACCAGGGCGTGTCCTTGACGCTGCGCCGCTGCGGGCCGAGCGTCGTGACGGTCAGCCCCTGCGCCTTGGCGGCGTCGGCGTAGGTCGTCGAGACGGTCGGGCCGACGACCGACTGCACGAGGTCGGTCCAGCTCTCGTGCTCAGCGGCGACGCGCGTCTTGCGCGACTCCTCGGCGAGCTCCTGGTCGTCGGCGATCTTCTTGAGATTCGCGTCGCGCTCGGCATCGACCGCGGAGAAGCGGTCGGCCGGCACCGCCTTGCGCCCCTCGGCGACGACGCCGTCGAGGAAACCCGTCGCGGCGGCGATCGCCTTCTCGCGCGCGTGCTCGTCGATCCACTTGCCGAGCACCTTCTCCTTCACCTCGGCGAACGGCCGGGTCTCGCGCGCCTTGTGGGCGTCGACGCGGACCAGGAAGGCGTGCTTCACGTCGCGCGAAGGCAAGGCCGAGGAAGCGCGGATCGTCGACGTCGTCGGCAGGCCGCGCACCAGGAACTGCAGGGTCGAGGTCTTGGGCGGGTCGACCTCGTCGAGCTGCTTGGGCTCGAGGTCGTCGCGGTGCGCCACCTCGAAGCCGTACTTCGCGGCGATCTCGCCGAAGAGGCGGTGCTCCTCGGCGTTGTTCGCCGCCTTCGCGGCCTCGGCCGCCTTCTTCTCCTCGTCGGTCGCCTCGGGCTTGAGCTCGGGCGGCGCCGGCAGCTTCTTCGCGGCCTCCTCGAACTCGGCGCGCGCCTTGTCGACGAGGACCTTCAGCTTGCGGTCCTTGGCGATCTTCGCGCGCGCGGCGGCGTCGAGGTCGGCCGCCTTCTCCGGCGCCTTGCCGCCGGCGTAGCGGATCGGGTCGCGGACCGCCTCCTGGCGGTACTGGTCGTCGGTCGGCTCGGCGACGTTCGCGAAGAGCGCCGGATCGGCCTTGGCCGGATCCCACGCGTCGGCGTCGATGGTCGCGAGGTCGATGCTGAAGCGCTCGTCGCGCGTGAACTCGAGGTTGATGGTCGCGGCGGGCAGCTTCTTGTACCACTCCTCGAGCTCGGCGTCGGGTGGCGGGCTCTGGTGCAGCTGCTGCACGAAGTGGTCGAAGGAGAAGGCGACGTATTCGAGCGTGACGAGCTCGTTCTTCGTCTGGAAGCGCTCGATCACCTGCTCGGGGTCGGGGACGTCGGGGCCGGCGAGCGAGCGGACGTAGGCGTCGTTCTCGAGCGCCTCGCGGATCCGATGGGTCAGCGTCTCGAGCGTGAGGCCGGCCTGGCCGATCAGCATCTCGAACTCGGCCTGCGTGAGGACGTGCTTCTTCATCGCCGGGTCGGGATTGAGCTGGAAGTACTGCAGCTGGATCTTCCACTTGAGCGACTCGATCTGCTGGTCGACCACCTCGTCGGGGATGTGGATCCCCGCGGCGTGCGCGTCGGCCTGCAGCATCAGGTGCGGGATCCAGGCGTCGCGCGGCTCGCGGGCGATGCCGTTGTCGAAGCCGAAGCGCGTGATCCCGCTGACCTGCCGCTTCGCGGCCTCCATCTCCTCCTGGCTCAGGCCGATCAGCGCGCCGTTCGCGGCCTTGAAGCGCATCGCCGAGCCGTGGGCCCCGCCGAAGATGCTGGCGAAGGACTGCAGGATCGCGCCGGTGACGTTGAAGGTGAAGAGCGAGAAGAGCGTCGCCACCAGGAAGATCAGCATGTAGGTCCTGCTGTGGCGGTGGAAGTGAGAGAAGGCCATGGGTCCGTCCCGGGGCGCGCCGGGGCCGGCGACTGCCGGGCGCGACGCGACCTTTCGAGGGAAAAAGAGCGGCGAAGTGTATCCGCCCGGCGCTTGCCGCTACAGGCGCGGCCCCGGGCCGCGGTCGGCGGGCGCGATCGGGTCGTCAGGCCGACGCGGCGAGCGCGTCCTCGCTCGGCGCCGTCTCCTCCGGCGCCGACTCCATATGGGGAGCGCTCCCGTTCGTGGCGGCCGTCCCGTTCGTCGCGACCGTCCCGTTCGCCGTCTCGGGGTCGGGCGCGGTCCCGTTCGAGCCCTCGGCGCGGTCCGGCGGCGGCGCGCGGTCCGCCTCGGGCGGCGGCGCCTTCCCCGAGGGGAAGACCTTGGGGAGGTCCTCGATCCTCGCGAGGCCGAAGTGGTCGAGGAAGCGGCGCGTCGTCCCGTACTGGAGCGCCCGCCCCACCACCTCGGCCCGCCCGGTGACCTTGATCAGGCGGCGCTCCTGCAGCAGCCGCAGCACCGGCCCGACCAGGACGCCGCGCACCGCCTCGACCTCCGCGCGCGTCGTCGGCTGCCGGTAGGCGATGATCGCCAGCGTCTCGAGCGCCGCCTGCGAGAGGCGCTCCTTCTCCGCCTTGTTGAAGAGGCGCGCCAGGAAGGGCGCGTACTCGGGCCGCGTGACCAGCCGCCAGCCGCCGGCGATCTCCGCCAGCATCAGCGGCGAGCGCTGCTCGTCGTAGCGGCGCGCGAGGCCCGCGAGCGCCGCGTCGATGCGCTGCTCGGTGACGTAGCCGATTGCGCGCGCGATGCGGCGCGCCGGCAGCGACTCGTGCGCCGCGAAGAGCATCGCCTCGACGACGCGCGGCAGATCGTCTTCCGCATCGGCCGGTGCGGTCACGGCGACCGGGGCCGGGGCGGGCGCCGGCACCTGCGTGTCGGTCGCGGTCTTCCGGCGGAGCCGGTCGCGGGTCGTTGCATCACGGGCCATGGTCGAGCGCCCCCAACGGAAGGATGCGGATCGGGTGTCGCGTTTCCATCACGTGCATCCACGCCTCGAGTTCCAGCGGCGAGAGCGGTCGCCCTTCGAGCACCTTGTCGATGCCCGAACCGCGCTCGGCCCAGGTGCCGGTCTCGGCCGGGAGCCGCGTCAGCACCTGCACGATTCGAAAGCGGGGACCATCGTTCGTCGAGACCTCTTCGACTTCGCCCACGTCGCCGCCCTTCAACCCCTCGGTGCGGGCGAAGAGCTGCGACGGAAGGTCGCTCGGGAGGGGCGGGTAGAGGCCGCCTTCGCGCGCGCTGCCGTCCTCGGAGTGCTGGCGCGCCAGCGTCGCGAAATCGGCGCCCTGCGTGATCTTGCGCCGGATCTCCTCGGCGAGCGACTTCTCCTTCACGCGGATCAGGCGCAGCTGCGTGCGCGGGTGCCTCGCCAGCTCCAGCAGCACGACGCGCTCGAGCAGCAGCGAGCGCGCGACCGTCTGCCGGACCAGCTCGGCATAGTGCGCCTTGTCGAGCGCGTAGGTCGTCTGGACGTAGCTCGCGAGGTCCTGCTTCCCCTTCGACGACTCGCGCACCTTGCGGTCCTGTTCGCCGAGCACCCGCTCGAGCTCGCGGTCGACGACCGCCGGCGGCACGTTGATCGACTCGGAGGCCGCCTCCGCCGCCGCGATGCGGTCGACCACCAGCTGCCGCGCCGCGTTCTGCGTCTCGTCGGGGAGCGAGAGCAGGAGCAGGCGGTAGGCGTCGGCCGCGTGCACCGGGGCGCCGTCGACCACGGCGACGGTCAGGTCGCCGCCAGTCGACGCGCCCGGGGGCACGAGCTCGGGCGAAGTGCGCGGGCCGTCCCTCTTCGAGGAGCGGGCGGGATCGGCGGCGCTCGCCGCCGCGTCGTCGGGACGCAGCGGCGTCGCGCCCTCGCCGACGCAGCCCGCGGCGACGAACGCCGCGAGCGCACCGGCCGCGAGCGCACCGCTCCCGCGTGGGCGCGCGAGCCCTCCGAGCACGACTCCCCTCCCAAGACATTCTCCGGCGGACCGCCAGGACCGCCGACTCCCGCCCGGATCGCGCCGCGGCGCGGCGCCCGGACGATTGGGCGGGCAGGATACCGGCCGCCCTCCGGCAAGGGAACGAGCCCGGCGCGCACGCCCGGCCCGCCGCGCCCCGCGCCTTTTCAGTGAAAGCGGACGACGCGGTCGAACTGGAGCCCCTTGCAGCGCGGGCACGGCTTCGCCATCTCCTGGCCGTCCGGATTCACGTACCGCAGCGAGCCGAGCCCGCTGCACGTCACGCACGGCTGCTGGTCGACGCGGTAGAGCTTCGCGTTCGCCTCGTGCTCGGCCCACCACGCAGTGAGGTACCCGGTCTTCTCGTCGATGGTGAGGGTGACCCACCACTCCTCTTCCGTGGGCGGGATGTCGGCGATCTGCGGGCCCGACGCCATCTTCTTGTTGGGCTGCTGCGGGCCGCCCTTCTTGCCCTTCTTCTGCGCCTCCTCCTGCGCCTTCTTCTTCTCCTCGAGGAGCTTCTTGATGCGATCCTCGAGCGACTCGTCCTTGGCGGGCTTGGCCGCGGCATCGGCCTTCTTGTTCGGATCCTCGGGGGTGAGCCCCTTCATCGCGCCCTCGAGGCCGAGGGTCCAGGTGCCCGAGCCGTAGGAGCCGAAGTGCGGCGACGCGGTCTGCCGCTTGGCGTCCTCCCAGACGCGCTGCACGTCGGAAGGGGCGACCTTCAGGTACTTCGCCGTCGTGTCGATCGCGGCCTTGGTCACCTCCGTCTCGACCCGCTTGCGGCACTCCTTGGCCGTCGCCTTGGGCTCCGCCGCGATCTTGCGGATCGCGCGGTCGACGTGGGTGAAGAAGTAGACGATGGTCTGCTCGCCGAGCCAGTGCTCGCGCGCCTTGGCGATCCGCCCGCGCACCTTCTCCGCGTCGGGGCGCAGCGCCGAGCCGGGCTTGGCCTTGAGGAACTCGTCGAGCTTCGCGAGCGCGGCGTCGTACTGGTCGCTGCGCGCCATGCGCTGCGCCTTCGCGATCAGCTCCGAGTCCTCGCCCGCCTCGATGCGCCGCTCGTACTGCTTCTGCTTCTGCCCGACGAGGTCGGCCTTGAACGACGCGTCGAGCTCGGCCGCCTTCGCGAGGTGCTCCTTGGCGTGCGCCCAGAGCTGCAGGCTCTCGCAGTAGAGCGCGACGTTGTAGTGGTCGAGCGCCGTCGCCGGGTTGCGCGCGGCGAGCTCGCGTCCGTAGAGCTCCTCGGGGTCGTAGACCTCGAGCGCGTCGACCTTCACCGGCTCGACGCTGCGCACGCCCGACCGCTTGAGCACGGTCGGCGCGCCGGCTCCGTGCTTGAACTTGATGGTGTCGCTGTCCTGCTCCAGGATCACGCCGGTCATCACGCTGCCGTCGAGGAACTTGATCCGCATCGCGTCGACCAGGATCGGGTCGGGGTCGTCGGGCATGTAGCCGTGCGCGGCCCGGATCCGCCGCGCGTCCTCCGGCAGCATCTGGTCGAAGCCGATGTCGAGCAGCGCGTCGTCGTCGACGCGGCGCACGCGCACGCCGCGCGCCTCGTCGAAGCCGTCGGGCGTGATGACGCCGACGATCTCGGTCCCGACGCGCAGCCGGATCACCTGGACCTCGTCGCCGTCGCTTTCGCCAGGCGCGGCGCGCGCCGGCAACGCGGCGATCGAGCCGGCGAGGAGCAGGCCCGCGAGCAGCTTCGAAACGTGCGTCATGGCGCGACTCCCGGCGGGACGCCGTGTGCGACGGCGGCCCGCGCTGCGATCTTAGTTTCCAGGTTCACGGCCCACCCCCGCCGAGCAGGCGGCGCGCCTCGACGTCGGCCGTGGTCAGCCGCGGCAGCACGCGCTCGAAGGTCGTCTTGCGGGGCTGGCCGTTCTCCAGCCAGACGACGTCGACGGAGAGCAGGAAGAGCCCCTCGTCGGGGGCGGCGGTGATCCGCCAGGAGTACTTGAGCTCCGGCCGGCTCGGCACCGGCGCGGGCGGCGGCGCCTCGGGCAGCGGATCGGACGCGTGCTTCACCCGCGAACTCACGTCGCGCTGCGCCAGCAGCAGCACCTCCTCCGCCACGTCGCTCGTGACGACGAGGTTCTGCGACTCCTGATGGAGGCGCGTGCCCGACGTGAGCAGCCCGAGCACGCCGACCACGCCGACCAGGAAGACGGCGATCGCCGCCATCACTTCCAGGAGCGTGAAGCCGCGCTGCGTCGCGCGGCGGACGTCGCACGGCGGGCTCATCGCTTGCGCTCCTGCACCTCGCGGCTCATCAGGTCGCTGCGCGGCGACGGGAGCGGCACGACCCGTTCGAAACGGCGGCCGGTCAGGATCGGCGTCCCGGGCGGATGCTGCGTCGCGGCCGTCCCGAGCAGACCGCGCCGGCCGAGCGTGAGCAGCGCGCCGTCGCTGTCGCCCCCCTCGACCCACTCGTGGCCGACCTTCATCAGCGTGAGCGCCGAGCCGAGCTTGCGTAGGTGCTGGCCGTTGCGCACGTCGACGCGCACCGTCCCGGTCGACGCCTGCAGCTCGTTCTGGAGCGCCGCCTGCGGCGCCTCGCCCGGCGGCTGCGCCAGGATCACCGTCACGCGGATCGCCTGCGGGAAGACGTCGTCGTCGGGATCTTCGAGCGAGGCCGGCCCGCGCGCGTGGCGGAACCCCTGGTAGCCCTCGCCCGGCGGCAGGATCCCGCGCGTCGAGTCCCACACGACCACCGCGCCGGCGCCGTCGGCCGACGCCGTCGAGTCTTGAACCGATGGATCGACGAAGGAGAGCCCGAAGTAGAGGACGTCCTCGGCGAGCGGCTCGAGCAGCGCGCCCTCGAGCCCGCTGCCGTCGCGGCGCGCGCGCTCGAAGAGGCTCTGCTTGCCGCCGATCGGGCTCTTGAGCCCGCGCCACAGGACGAGCCGCCCCTCGTAGCCCGTGCGCCTGTCGTACTGCGGGACGAGCGCGCACTCGACGAGCCCCTCGGTCGCCAAGAGATCGGGGCCCTTCGCGCTCGCCTCGCCGAACCACGTCTGCGTGGCGCCCGGCGTCGTCCCCGCCTCGCGCAGCGCGACCATCGTGCGCTCCTCGAAGAGGCGGCGCACGAAGAGGAGCCGCTGCGCCCGGCAGTCGTGGGTGCCGTCGCCGTTGGTGTCCATCGTGAGGACGTCGCAGAGCAGCTGGATGCGCGGCTCGCCTTCGCCGCGGTCGCAGCTCACGGCGTGGCGCAGCTCGAGCTCGACGCGGTCGAGCAGCGCGGTCGCCTGCTCCGACTCGTCGCGCGTCCGCTCGCCGGTGCTCCAGAGGTCGAGGCCGCCGCCGAGCACCTGGATGATCAGCCCGGCGATGCCGATGAAGATCGCGAGCGCCGCGATCAGCTCGACCAATGTCATCCCGCCCGTCGAGACGGGCGGTGGCGTCATTCCGCGTGTCGCGCGCGGCGGCATCAGCGCGACTCCTCGTGGAGCTCGGTGACGCGGTCGGCGATGAAGTCGACACCGACGGTCTGCAGCAGCGGCGCGCGCTTCCAGCCGTTGCCGGTGAAGTCGGTCAGGTTCAGGACGCCCGCGCGGTAGCGGACGTTGAAGCGCAGCAGCAGCAGGTCGCCCTGGCGATCGATCAGGTTGGGCTTCTCGGGCGTGCCCGACTGCTCGAAGAAGAAAAGGTCGGGGTCGGTGTCCGTGTCCGCAGCGAAGTGGCCGCGCCCCATCACGCGCGCGGTGAGCACGAGGTCGGGGCCGGCGTCGCCGGGCTGCGTGCGCCAGACCACCGAGTGGAAGAGGGCGCGGCGCGCGGCGACCGGCAGCTCGAGCGACGCCATCTCCGGGATGTCGCAGCGCGGCGCGTAGCCGTCGTCGTAGCGATTGGGCCACCACGTCACGATCGCGTCGGCCGCGTGCGGCTGCGCGCCGGTGCCGAAGCGGCCGCGGAAGACCGCCTCGCCGCGCTGGCGCTGGGTCGAGCCGGTGCCGGGCGCGTGCATCGTCGACGGGCAGTAGAGCTGCACGCCGCCGTCGCCCGAGGCGAGGTCGGTGTAGGCCAGGATCTCCTGGTCGATCATCACGTAGCCGCGGTGCGGAAAGCCCATGCCGTCGGCGATCGAGAGGCGCGACTCGGTCGCGGAGATCGGCGACGACAGACGCGACTGGACCAGCCACGGCAGCACCTGCAGCGGCTCGCCCGCCGAGTGGTACGCGGGGTCGGTCACGAAGACGTGGCGGCCGTTCTCCGCGATGTTCTGCGTCATGGGCAGGCCCGCCTGCCGGTCGCCGCACTCGACGAAGTCGTCGCCGAGCTGGACCACGCACGCGTCGCCGTGGAGGCCGACGCCGTTCGGGATGCCGAAGGCGAGCGTGCCGTGCGCGACGCGCAGCGCGTCGCCGGCGAGCAGCATCCGGCTCTCCTCGCCCGCCTCGAGCGCGCTCGAGAGGAAGTAGGTCGACTGCGGATAGGTCGACTCGGGGTCGGCGCAGCCGAATACGCGCACCTCGTCGACCTTGCCGCCGCCGTCGCCGCCGCCTCCGCCGGGCGTCGCCGCGCCGCCGCCGGACTTCCCCGAGGCGTTCGCGTCGCCGCCGATCGCGAGCGAGCTCGCGCCGTCCCACTGGTTCGGCAGCTCGCCGGACGGGTGCTTCAGGATGCGGGCGAAGTTGCGCGAGTCGGCGAGGTTCGTCACCTGCGCCGCCGCCTGCTTCGGATCGGAGAAGTCCAGGTCGAGACGCTTCGTGAACAGCACGCGCTTGCTCGGCGCCTGGTCGAGCAGGGCGACGTGCGAGAACTGGTCGATCTGCCAGCCCTCGCAGTACTGGCCGCACCACGCGTAGTTGACGATGAAGCGCTCGGACGGCGTGGGGAGGTCGGGCGACGACACGACCGTGATCTCGTCGTAGCGGCCGGGCAGCGCGTCGTGGACAACGCGGCCGCTGCGGCGGTTCAAGCGGAAGACGGGGAGCAGCTTCGCGCTGCCGGCGTGCTCGCTGTTCACCGTGCCGAGCACGCCGCGGAACGCGAGGCGGTTGGGGTCGGTGGTCAGGGGATCGAGCTGCTCGTAGTTGATGCCCTCGATCAGCTTCTTGTACTCGGTGCCGTTCGGGGCCCAGCCGCTGCCGTTCGCGCCGGCGTTGGCGATCTCGTACAGCGGGCTGCCCTGGTTGCCGTTGAACTGGGAGGAGTCGCCGGACGGCGGGGAGAGCTGCAGCCACCAGCGCGTCGCGCCGATCGGACCGAGCGCGGTGCGCAGGAAGTTCGTGCCCTGCTTGCGATCGACGATGATCGCGTTGTACCGCACCCACTCCGTCTCGTTCTTGAAGCTGCCGTCGAATTCGACGTCGATCTGCAACAGCTCGGGAAAGTGCGTGTCGCCCCTCACGATCGGGTCGAGGAAGTGGTCCTTCTGGTTCGAACCCGGGACGCGCACGCCGATCGGGATCACGAGGACCGTGAAGAACTTCGGCTTGTAGTTGGTCCAGATCCCGGACGGCGTGAGCAGCCACGCGTGCTTCTCGAGGTAATGCACCTCCCCGCCCTGTTGCGCGCCGTCACCCGACCCCTTGCTTCCGAACTCGGTCTTGCCGAGCTCCTGCGCCAGCCCCTGACCACGAGTGACGCCGGTGAGCTTCGTTCCGTTGAAGCCCTCGTAGAAGATCACCTCGGCGCCGCCGACGATGCTCCCGAGCGGCGTGAGGTCCTTCATGTTCGCGTCGTTCTTCTTGTCGTTCGGATCCTGGACGTTGACGAGCGTCCATTCGTAGCTCACGACCAGCGCGTACCCGCCGTTCTTCTGGAACGCCTTGTCGCTCGCCTGCAGCTTGTTCGAGTCGAGCTGCAGCAGCTCGATCTCCTGCGCGTCGTTCTCGATCCCCTGTCCGAGCGGGATCGGCGGACCCTGGTCGCCCTTCAGCGTGAGCTGCACCTTCGCCGACTTCGGGTCGATCATCGCGACGCCGAACTTGCCGAGGCCGTCGGTGTCGAGCGTCGCCGATCCCGCTGGGATGTCGGACGCAAGTCGGCCCGAGTACCCGTAGAGCTCGACCACCGACTGCGCGGGGTGCTGCGTCTGCGCCTTCTGCGCGTTGGTGATCGCCTGGTTCGCCTTCTTCACGCTGACGCCGCCGACCTGGCTCTGGTCGGGCGGCGGCGCCGGTCGCACGCCGCCGAAGCGCTTGGCCACGTCGCGCTCGGTCGTGAGCGAGTTGCCGGAGATGCCGGTGTACTCGACGACCTGGCCGCCGACGATCACGGCACCCTGCGACGGGAACTTCGTCGTGCCGTCCGCGAGGCGCTTCCCGTCGATCGCGATGTTGGCGATGCTCTTCGCCGCGGCGTCGAAGGCGCTGGTCGTGCGCGTGAGGTGCGACCACTTGCCACGCGGCCGCCCGTCGACCCACAGGCACATCTGGCCGCCGCGGTCGCCGCGGCAGAACGCGGTCACGTGGTACCAGGTGTCGCCCTCGAGCGCGAGGCCGTCGCTGAAGTCGTAGACGATGCGCGAGGAGTACTTGTCGTCGGAGGAGTCGCGGCGGAACGCGTCGTCGACCTCGAAGACCAGTTTGCTGGCCTTGAATTGGAGGTGGACGCGGTCGATCGCGTCGGGATTGCTGGAGCCCCCGTTGCAGCGCCAGTCGAAGAGCGTCTGGTCGGTGCCGAGCGACTTCCCGGGCGTCCACCACATCGAGACGCCGAACGGCCGCGGCCGCTCGACGCCGTAGGGGTTGACGTTGATCGAGATCTGCACGCCGTTCTCGTCGCCGTTCGGCGCGACGTGCTGCGGCCCGTCCGACACGCGCCAGCCGTCGGGGTCCGTCGAGTCCCAGTCGCCGCGGCCGCCGGCGAAGTGCCACGTCTTGTCGAACTGGATGCCGTTCCCGACGCCGAAGCCGTACATGCGCGACGCCGCGAGGCGCGCGCCGGTCGAGTTCAGGTCCTCGGCCGGGAAGCGGCTGTGCGGCGCGAGCATCGCCGGCAGGCGGCCCGGCGGCAGCGCCGCGCCGGCGCCGTAGGGCCCGTCCATGACGTCGAGGTTCTCGGGGAACGAGGTCCAGCCGCGCGCCATGCGGCTCGACCACCACGGCTGCTCGAAGTCGCGCTGCGTCGCGAAGAGCCGGGTGGTGCGGCCGACGCCGCCCACGTCGACGACGTCGCGCACGAAGGCGCGCGCCTTCTCCTTGCCGGTCAGCGGGTAGTTGCGGCTGGCCGCCGCGCGCACCTCGACGACTCCGTCGCTCGCCCAGCAGAAGGGCGCGGTGCCGCCCTCGATCTGCGCCGACGCGGAGTTCTCGGCGTTGAGCAGGATCGCGAGGCGCTGCTCGTCCTTGAGGACCTTCTCCTTCTCGACGAGCACGTCGAGCAGCGCCATGAACTCCTTCATGCCGTTGAAGGGACGGGCGCCGACCATGCGCGTCGCGACCAGGTCGGCCGTCTTCTCTTCGACCTCGATCTGCCGGCCGCGCAGCTTGAGCCCGGTGAGCAGCAGCCGGAGCAGCTCCGGGCTGCAGCTGTTCACGTTGACCGGACGCGCCGCCAGGAACTCGGCGACCGCCTGCCCCGGATCGGCCGTGACGAGCAGCGGCATCTCGAGCGTGAGCTTGGCGCCGTCGTCCTGCAGGTCGACCTTGCGCACGAAGCCGTAGTCGACCTTGCGCTCGAAGGTGGTCACGCGGCAGAGCGAGCCGGGCCCCGCGAACTGCCCCTGCTCGATGCGCAGCTCGGCGGTCGTGCCGCCGACGAGGGGCGAGAGGACGCGCTGCGGGTTCCCGAACCGCTTGCGGTCGGCGTCGGCGCTGAAGATCGTCGCGTACCGCTCGATCCGCTCGCGCTGGATCTCGCCGAATGCGCCACGTCCGAAGCTGGCAATCGCGAATGCGTGCGTGGGCGACTCGAAGCGCGCCTCGGCGCCCGGCCGGGCGATCTCGGGCGACTTCCAGACCCACGCCGCCGCCATCCAGGCGCGCATGTCGACGACCGCCGTCCCCGCCTCGAACTCGCTCGGGTCGCCCGACATCTTGGCGGGTTCCCAGACGCCGGGAACGATCGCCGGACGCGTGAAGTCGCGGACCGTCGCGCCCTCGCGGTGCTTGTAGTAGGTCACCTCGCCGTCGATCCAGAGGAACCCCTCGTCCTGCAGGAAGTCGCCGTCGACGAGGTGGATCTCCTTGTCGTCGGGGGTGAGCTTGCGCGCGAGGTGCGACTCCAGCCCGAGCACCTTCGCCATCAGGAAGAGCGGCGCGCGGTTCAGGTCGACGCGGCCCGCCTGGTCGTCGAGCGAGCCGGAGAGGAGGCGCGCGCGCGGTCCGAGGTCGGCGATGCCGAGCGAGCGCGCCGCCGCCTCGACATCGACCTTCATGCGGTCGGGCGGGTCGGACCAGCGCGTCGTGTCGCTCTCCGACGCCGCCGCGAATTTCGCGAGGGCGAGGTCGCGGACGGACGCCGCCTCGCGGCGCACGTCGGCGTCGGCGCCGCGCCACGCGGCGCCGCCCTGCTCGTGGCGCATCGAGAGCGCGAAGGGGACCGCGATCGCGAGCAGGCAGACCAGCACCGCCAGGACCAGCGGCAGCGCGATGCCGCGCTGCGCGGCCTTCGTCCCGCCTTCCGATTCCATCGTGAACTCCTTGCTGCTGGTTTCCTGCGGCGCGGCGGTCGTGCGGTTCAGTGGACGTCGCCCAGCACCCCGATGCGGACGGTGGTGACGAGCGGCGGGGCCTCGGGCGAGTCGCCCGGGATCTGGAACTTGAGCTCGGCCGGACCTTGGTGGAACTGCGGGTCGAGGGCGCCGTCCGGCCCGAAGCGGACCAGCGAGCGCGGCGCCGTGAGCTCGACGTCGTACAGCTCCTGCGTCTCCCCCATGAAGATCGCCCACTTCACCTCGTCGACGGCGAAGCCCCCCGGCTGGTCGAAGGTGCCGAGCACGAGCGTCGCGTCCTGGTCGAGGGCGTAGGGCAGCGGCTTCTGCAGCAGCCGCTCGCCGACGACGGCGTCGTCGACCGTGAGGCGCAGCGAGAGGCCGTCGAAGCTCCCCGCGATCTTGACCCAGCGGTGCGGGACGAGGACCGGCCGCTCCGAGCCGACCGACGCGAACGCGTCGCGCGGCCCGCCCTTCTCGTCCTTGTCCTGCAGGCGCACCTGCAGCGTGACCTCGCCGTCGCCCTCGCACTTCAGCACGAAGCTCTTGCCCTGCGCGAGGAGCGACTGGCCGCGCGGCTCGACGACACGGACGAACATCTCGCACGCGACGCCGTACGGGGTCGCGAAGCTCGGCGACTTGCCGAAGTCGATCCAGGACGCCGCGTTCGCGGCGAGCTCGACCGCCTTCCCGATCACGCCGTCCTCGACCTCGACCACGCCTTCGCCGCGCGCGCCCTGCGGGAAGCCGGTGAGGTCGGTCCCCTCGAGGTGCCAGGTGCCGACCGTCTTCTTGCCGATCGCGGTCACGGTCGGCGGCAGGTCGGGGAGGGCTTCGAGGCGGACGGTGGCCGGCGCGTTCTCCTGCTGGGAGAAGAGCTTCGCCTGGCGCAGCGCGTCGAGGAGCGCGTGGCGGGCGAGCACGCGCGCCGGCGTGCTGTGGCGCAGCGCGCCGACCGAGATGCCCATCAGGATCGCGATGATCGAGAGGACGACCAGCATCTCGATCAGCGTGAAGCCGGCCGCGGCCGCCTCGCGCCGCCCGCTCCCGCCGCTCGTCCTCGCCTCGTCCATGGCACTTCCCGTCAGTCGTGGTCGAAGTTGGTCACGTCGTCTTTGGTGCCGAAGATCCGGTCGGTGCCGGCCGAGATGATCTGGCAGGAGTCGGGGTTCGCGAAGGTCCCGGTCTTCTTCGACTGCCACGGCGTCACCGCCTGCTCGGCATCCTCGCCCTCCGCCGCCTCGGCCATCAGCACCATCTGCTTCCCGCCGTAGCCGGTGTAGTGGAAGTACGCCAGCGGGTTGCCCCAATCGTCGGTGATCTCGAAGAGCTCGTTCTTGAAGCCGGCGATGCGGTGGAACGCGGTCGACGTCACGTCGCCGTCGGTGTTGGAGAGCCACGTCTCGTCGAGGATCGAACCCTCCGGGAAGTCCTTGTTCTGCAGCGCGGCGTAGAGCGCTTCGACCCCCTCGTTCGTCTGGTTGTTCGCCTGCACGTTGATCTTGGCGAGCTTGTCGTAGGGCGGGCCGCCCTTGCTCGTGTTGTACTTCTGGATCTCGTTCTGGAGCGTGATGATGCGCGCCTTGGTCGCCGCCTCCACGCCGCGCTCGCGCTGCTTGGAGAAGTTGACGATCGCGAGCGTCATCAGCAGGCCGAGGATCGCGATCACGGCGAGGATCTCGATCAGCGTGAAGCCGCCGTCCTTGATCACGTGGTTCCTGCGCGCGTGCATGGGGTCTCCAATTCTCATTGCGGCAGGAACTGCGAGCGGCGCGCGTGGCGCAGCTCGACGTCGAGCTTCTTGCCGCCGGGCGCCGAGCCGAACCAGACCGCGGAGAGCGTCTGGCTCGACTTGCCGCGCCACGACGTCATCTCGAGCGGCTCGCCGACCGGCGCGCCGTCGACCAGGAACTGGAACTGCGAGCTGAAGCGCTCCTTGCGCCGCAGCGTGAGCCGGATCGTCTCGCCGGCCGGCGTCGGGATCTTCGCGTCCGCGCCTGACGCGTCCTTGATCGCGACCCATTCGTTGTAGTCGGCCGCGTTCTTGTGCAGCACGCGCAGCGTCCCGTCCTGGTCGACCGCGAGCATCAGCGCGAGCCGGACGTTCGGCGCCTGGCCGGCGCTCTGCGCGCTGAAGTGGACCAGGCCGAAACCGGTGCGCCCCTGGTTGCCGGGGTTGAGCGCGACCTCGAACTCGAGGTCGACGAAGAGCGCGAGGTTCAGGTCGCGCTTGATGTAGGTCCAGTCGTCGGTCGACCTGCCCTGCCGCTGCGTCCCCTCGGCGCGGCACGCGCCACCCGGCATCTTGAAGTCGGGGCCGAAGTGGGCCTCGTCCACCCACTCGTTCCCGACCTCGCGCCACTGGATCGGGTCGTCCCACTGCTGCTTCGACTCGAGGTCGACGACGTTCGCGAGCCACTTCGCCGCGTACGCCTTGTCGTCGGCGTGCGCCGAGGCGAACTCCTCCTTCACCTGCTGCCACTTCGCCTGCGCGTCGGGGCTCTCGCCGCGGCGGTAGGCGACGTAGGCGAGGCCGAGCATCGACTCGCCCGACGGCTTGCGCGAATTCAGGGACTCGAAGGTGGCGCGCGCCGGCAGGAGGTCGTCGGCGAGGAGCTGCGCGTGCGCCTGGTAGAGGCGCGTCTCGGGCCGGTCCTCGCGCGCGAGCGACTCGTCGAAGTAGCGGCGCGCGTCGACCGCCTTGCCCTCGATCAGCGCGAGGTAGCCGAGCTCGTTGAAGAGGTCGGCGAAGGTGGCGCCGAGATCGAGCGCGCGGCGCAGCTCGGCGCGCGCGCCGTCGAGGTCGTCGCTCTCCCGCAGCAGGCGGCCGAGGAAGTAGTGGAGGTAGGGATCGTCGGGGGCGCGCAGGGTCGCGTCGCGCGCGCGCGCGATCGCCTCGTCGAGATGGCCCGTCGTCGCCAGGAGGTCGGCCTCGGCGACCGCCGCCCACGCGCCGAGCAGCGGGTTCACCTGCACCACCTGCTTCAGCTCGCCGAGCGCCTGCTCGAACTCGCCGGCGCGCGTGTGGACGATCCCCTGCGCGAGCAGCGCCTCGCCCTGCCAGTCGGGGGTCTTGGCGGCGGCGGCGAGCTTCGCGAACGACTGCGCCGCCTCGTCGCGCTTGCCGAGCGCGAGCAGCGCCGCGCCCTCGAGCCGATGGCCGAGCGGCGCGTCCTTGTCGACGCCGAGGATGCGGCGCGCCTCGGCGAGCGCCTTGTCGCACTCGCCGCGCTCGAGCCACGCCGAGCCGACCTGCGCCGTCACCTGCATGCGCTCCTCGGCGGTGGTCGAGGATCCCTCCGCCTGCGCGAACTGCTCGAGCGCCTCGGCGCCGCGCCCCTCGGCGAGGAGGAGGCGGCCGTACGCGAGCCGCAGCCCGCGGTCGGCGGGGAACTTGACGACGCCGTCCTTCAGGCGGGCGAGCGCGCCTTCGCGCGCGCCGATCTGCACCAGCCAGCGCGCGTGGCGCTCGACGAGGCCGCCGCCGGTCGCGCCCGCGGCCTCGGCCTGCTGCAGCGCCTTGAGCTCGTCCTCGAAATCGAGCAGCGCCGCGTCGACGTCGGCGAGCATCTCCCAGGCGCGCGCGCTCTTCGGGTCGAGCGCGACGTACTTGACGAGGTTCTCGCGCATCCGCCGCCACGCCGCGCGGTCGGCGCGGCCGAGCTCGAAGACGCCCGCGACCTGGTCGAGCAGCGTCGGCAGCGTGGTCGCGCTCCACTGCGACTCGGGGGTCTTGCGCAGCGCGAGCTCGGTCAGGTTGAGCGGCGTCTCCGCGAAATGGATCCCGCCCTCCTTGACGCGGTCGCGCGGGATCGCGCCCGAGACGAGCGGACGGTTGGTCTTCGGGTCGATCTGCCGGAACTGGATCGGCTCGGCCGGCCGCTCGGCGAGCGTGAAGCGGTCCTTGCTCTCGATCACGCCGTAGATCGGCCGCGCGCTGCCGGCCACGTCGAGCCAGTCGTAGCGGCGGCGCAGCTCGGCGTCGTCGAGCGGCGCGGCGTAGGGCGCCGCCGACTTGCCGGCGCCGGTTCCCGCTTGGGGCGAGCCGGCGGCCGCCGGCTTCGCCGTCGCGCCGCCCTTCGGCGTCGGCGACGGGGACGCCGCGCTCGCGGGGGCCGGCTCTTCGGGCGCGGCCGCGGCCGCGTCGCCCGCGCTCTCGTCGGCGAAGGCGTGCGGCGTGACCTTGGCGGTCGTGCGGTAGAGGCCGAAGCGGTCGAGGCCGACGCTCGGGCGCGGCGGCGGCGGGACGTAGCTCGGCTCGCGCAGCGGCGGCCGCTCGAGGTCGGCGGGCGGCAGCGGGTTCCAGTCGCGCGGCTCGCGGAACGTCTCGCGCCCGCCGCCCGCCCAGTCGCCGTTCTTGAGCGCGCCGCGCGGCGCCTTCGCCACGTCGACGGCGGCGAGCGCCTCGAGCGGTTGCCCCTTCGTCTGGCCGGGGCCCTTCCAGTCGTCGGTCAGGAGGAAAAACGAGAAGAGGCCCGTCACCGCGACGGTGGCGATGAAGAAGACCTGCTCCTTGCCGGGCCGGGCCATCAGCGCGACTCCTCGCCGTCGACCCTTTCGATCTCGAGCGCGGCGATCGAGAGCTGCAGCTCGAGCATCGACGGCTCCCCCTTCACCGGCTTGAGGCGCGCCTTGTCGACCGCGACGTAGGGGGAGCTGCCGGCGGCCGCGCCGTCGACGAGGCCCGCGACCATCGTGCGCAGCGACCGCTCGCCACCGACGACGTCGAAGTCGAGCCGCAGCTCCTTCAGGTGGCCGGAGCTCTTCGTGCGGCCGCGCTGCGCCTCCTCGATGTGGATCGTGTCGATGCGGCGCACGCCGCTGCCGATCGCCTGCACGAGCACGTCCTGGATCACGTTCAGCGCGAGGAGCGTACGGCGGATCTCCTCGGGGTCGGTGGGCGTCAACTCCTTCAGCCCGAGCCCGTCGGGGACGCGGATGTCCTGCTTCGCCGCCGCGTCGACGAGCGCCGTCTGCAGCGTGCGCAGCCGCCGGAAGAAGAACATGCGCGGCTCGCTCTCGCCGGGCGGCAGCACGAAGTCCTCACCCGCCTTGAAGCGCATCGCGCCGGCGAGCTCCGCGTGGCGCGCCTTCAAGGCGTCGACCTCGGCCTGCAGGTCGCGCACCATGGAGTCGGCGATCTCGGGCTTCTTGCGCATCGCGTCCGCGTTCGCCTTCGCCTTCCGGCGCTCCTCATCGACCGGGAAGTAGCCCTGCAGCACGCCGCGCCCGACGAGCAGCAGCAGCAGCGCCCCGGCCACCGCGAGGATGAACTTCTTGTGCTGCTGCCAGAGATCGGTGAGGTCCATCAGGGGCCCCCCGGCTTCTTTTCCGGATCGTCCGGCTTCCTGTCCGGTTTCTTGCCCGACTTGTCCGGCTTCTTGTCCGCCGGTTTCGGCGGCGCCTCGTCCTTCGCTTCACCCGCGGGCGGCGGCTTCTGGCCGGCGAGGTAGGAGAGCGTCAGCTGGAACTCGAAGAGGCGGTCGCGACCGGAGTTCTGGGTGTTCACGAGGTCGAAGGGGCGCTCCTCGGCGTCGGGCGCGAGCGCCTGCACGTCGCCGAGGAACTTGGTGTAGGACTCGTCGACCGCGCGCGTGCCGAGCGACTTGCCGGCGCCGTTCACGAAGACGCGCGGCGTCTTGGCGAGCTTCTCCTTGTCGGCGCCCGACGCGTCGGGGTAGCGCAGCTCGACCTCGTTGATCCAGAGGTCGTCGGGGAGGTGGCCGACGAGCAGCTCGAGCGCGCGCACCACGCCGTCGCCGGCCGCCTTCCTCTTCTCGAGCTGGTCGACGCGCAGCGCGAGGTCGGAGCGCGCCGCCTTGAGCTCGGCGAGCCTCTGCTCGTTGGCGTCGCGCTTCTTCTTCTGCGCGGAGAGCTTGCGCCCCTCGGTTTCAGCGCGCGCGTGCTCGCCGCTCATCCTCCACCACGCGACGCCGAGGTAGGCGACGACCAGCACGAGCGCGGCGAGCGTGAAGGCGTGCTTGCGCGCGAACTCGCGCTTCTTGCGCTCGGCGGCCGGCACGACCTCGACCGAGAAGCAGTCGGCGTCGGCGGCGAGGATCGCGAGCCCGAGCGCGACGGTGAGGTCGGTCGAGTGCGCCGGCCCCTCGACCGCGACGGCGGCGTCGCCGATCGGGTCGAACTTCTCGACCGGCACGCCGAGGCTCGCGGCGAGGTAGTCGTCGAGCCCCTTCATCTGCGCCGTGCCGCCGGTGATCCAGACTTTGGCGACGTTCAGCTGGTTCAGCTGCATCTGCCCCTTGGCGAGCTGCAGCGTCGACTGCACCAGCGAGAAGAGGCGGCCGGCGGCGCCCTCGAGCGCGTAGCTCACCTTCTCCTGCTGCGCGGAGAGCCCGCTGCGGCGGTCGCGCGGCCGCAGGTCGCCGAGCTCGCGCTTGAGCGACTCGGCCTTCGGCTTCCCGACGTTGAACTGCTCGGCCAGCGCGTCGGTGAGGATCTCGCCGCCGGTGTTGACGCTGCGCGCGTAGAGCAGGTCGCCGTCGCGCGTGACGGCGAAGTCGGTCGAGCCGCGCCCGAACGAGACCAGCAGCGCGTCGCCGGTCGTCGCCGGCCCGAACACGCGGAAGGCGTGGTAGAGCGCGATGGCGTTGGGGGCGTAGTGGCGCGCCTTGATCTTCGCGGCGGCGACCGCGGCGCCGCGCTCGGCGAGGCGCGCCTCGCGCGTCAGCGCGAGCATCACGATGTCGTCGCTCGTCAAATCGGCCGAGACCTGCATCACGTTGTAGTCGGCGGCGAGGTCGTCGCCCGACTGGCGTTTGATCTCCTCGAGCTCGAACTGGACGATCTTGCGCAGCTGGAAGTCGGGGACGGCCGGGACCTGCTGGTACTTGATGACGAGGTCCTTGCCGGTGAGGCCGAGCACCGCGTCGCCCGACTTCACGCCGGCCTGCTTCAGCGCGGCGGCGAACGCCGCGGGCTCCCAGCTCCCGTCGTCGGCGGCGGCGACCGCGACGGCCTTGACCGGCACGAACGTCTCGCCGCGCTTCTCGACCTCGACCGCCTTGACGGTCGCGGTCCCCTCGTCGACGCCGAGTCCTCGCGCGGCCATCTCACTTGCCTCCTGCCGCCTCTTTGGCGGCGGCGGTGTCGGCGTAGTTCTTCTGCAGTTCGGCGAGCAACTCGGTCGCGGTCAGCTTGCGATCGGCACCGCCGTAGGACTGGTAGGCGCGCGCGAGCTTGAGGAGGCGGCGCGCCTCCTCCTCGCGGCGCTTCTGCCGCATCGTGGCGACCGTCGCGCGCATCTTCTCGACGCGCGGCTGGAGGTCGGCGAGCTGGCCGACGGGGCCGACCTGCGCGAGCAGCGCCTCGGCGCGCGTCAGCGTCTTCTGCCAGCGCTCGAGGCTGCCGAGGAACTCGGCCGCCTCCGCCTCGCTGTCGATCGCGTTGAGCTCGGCGGCGACGGTCGGGACGATCTCCGCGTCGAGCTTGCGCGCGAGCTCGAGCGTCTGCTCGTCGAACGGGAGGCGGTTGCGCAGGTCCTTCAGCTTGGCGAGCGCCGCGCCGCCGCGGCCCGCGCGCCACTCCTCCTTCGCGGCGGCGAAGAGGTCGCTCGCCTCCTTGCGCTCCGCCTCGAAGCCGGCGCGCAGCCGGACCTTGGTGGTCGCCTTGGGGGCGACGCGCAGCTCGAGGACGTCGCCGCGCGCCACCGCCGAGACGGGCGCCGGCGGGTCGAGCTCGATCTCGAAGCGCTCGGCGGCGCTGCCGAGCAGGACGGCCTTCGCCTCGACCGGAGAGAACGCGCCGAAGCGCTCCTCGCTCGCGGTCGCCGTCATCAGCACCGAGCCGGCGGCGGCCACCTCGGGCGCGATCTGCGCGGTGAACCACTCCGCCGCGAACGGCGCGGCGCCCGGCTCGAGCGTGAAGCTCGTGCCGTCGACGCGGACCTCCGCAGCGAAGGCCGGCGCCAGCAGCTCGACGTGCGCGCCGCCTTCGCCCGCGATCGAACCGCCCGACTCGAAGAGCTCCGCGAGCGAGGCGCGATGATCGAGCCCGACCACCCCGGGCCCGCGCGCGAGCACCTGCAGCTCGCCGAGCTTCGCGGCCGGCGGTGGGCTCCCGCCCGGCACGAGCGCGAGGTCGTCGACCAGCACCGTGCCCTTGCCGCGACCGACCACGACGACCTCGGCGAGCTTGGCCCAGACCGGCGCCGTGATCACGACGTCGAAAGGGGTGAAGCCGTCGGCGTCGACGGCGCGCGCGGCGACCAGCGTGAGCGCGCTCGCGCGGCCGGCGTCGTCGCCGCTGCGCAGGAAGCGCAGCCCCGCGCCGACCAGCGCGCCGCCCTCGGCCGAGAGCTGTCCGGTGAAGCGCAGCGTGCGGCCGCCCGAGACCTCCTCGGCCTGGCGGCGCGACACGACCACGCCCTCGCTGTCGAACGTCGCGCCGAACGCCGAGCTGCCGTTCGCCGCCTTGCCGCGCCGGACGGAGAAGCCGTCGCCGACCTCGGCGCTCCAGATCGCGGCGGAGGAGGCGTCCTCGAACGACCAGTCCTCGTCGAGCAGCGTGCCTTCCGGAGGCGGCGTCGCGCGCCGCCCCTTGGCGGGCCCGACCTCGCCGCGCGCGAAGAGGAAGTACCAGGCGGCGCCGCCGCCCAGCGCGAGCACCGTCGCGAGCAGGCCGACCACCGCGGCCGCCTTGCCCTTGCGGGGCGGCAGCTCGTGCGCGCGGTCGGGCAGCGCCGCGGCCGACGTCTCGCTGTTCATCCCTTTGTGCAGGTCGACGAACTGGAAGTCGTTGGCGCCGATCCGCACGCGGTCGCCGTGGCCGAGCGCGACCTCGGTGATCTTGCGGCCGTCGAGCAGCGTCCCGTTGGTGCTGCCGAGGTCCCGGAGCACGAAGCCGTCGCCGTCGCGCACGATCTCGACGTGGACGCCGGAGACCTTGACGTCGTTGAAGGCGAGCGCGTTGTCGGGCCGCCGTCCGAGCGTGGTGCGCTCGGCGGTGAGGGCGACCTCGCGGCCGGCGTGCTCTCCCGATTCGAAGCGCAGCACGAAGTCGGCGTCGCGCGCGAGGTAGGAGAGGCTCGCGTTGCCGATGCGGATCGTGTCGCCGTCGGCGAGCGCGCGCTCGGTGACCTTCTCCCCGTTGACCTGCGTCCCGTTCGAGCTGCCGAGGTCGCGCAGGACGTAGCCCGCCGCCCCCTTCACGATCTCGCAGTGACGGCGCGAGCAGCCCTTGTCATCGAGGACGAGATCGACCCCTTCGACTCGCCCGATCGTCAGCTTCTCGCCGAGCGCGATCTCACGCGGAGCGGCCGATCCCCCCGCTCCGGCGGCGATCCTCAGTCGCGGCATCCTCGCTCTCCCTCAAGGCGCGCTGGATCTCGCGGGCGGACCGAAGGGAGCGAGAGCCCTGGCGCGGGCCCGTTCAGACCGGGTGCGGAGCGCGGTGGGTCTCCGGCGCCGCCCCCGGGAACGATCGTCGAGGTTCTATGCCGGCGCGGGCGATTCTGTAACAACTTTTAGAGCGGCATCGCACAGTCATCGAAATGACAGGTCGGACGCCGACCACGGCGCGACTCCGCGCCGCCGCCCCCCCCACCATTAATGAGGGCGCGCCCCCGTCAGCGGGGCAGCTTGGCCAGCACGAAGACCAGGCCGATGAAGACGGCGATCAGGACGCCGAAGATCAGCTGTGTGGTGCGGCGCTGACGCTCGATCAGCCCCTCGAGCTTCTGGCGCTGTTCGTCCTGGCCGCGCCGGAACTCGGTGATGAGGCTGTTCTGCGAGCGCTGGGCGCCGTCGACGAGGCCGCGCACCGACTGGCCGATCGACTCGACCGAGGTCTTCACGGCCGCCGACGCCTCGGTCTGCTGGACGATCCGGGTCCCGAGTCCTTCGACCACGCCGGGCAGCTTGTCGAGCCGCTCCGACGTGCCGCGCGCCGCCTCGCCCTGCTTCTCCAGCGACGTGCGCAGCGCCTGCATCGTCTCGAGGTTGTTGCGCTCGGCATCGACGAGCCCCTCGAGGACTCGCGGCAGCGCCTGCAGCCGGTCGGCGACCATCTCGGCCGTGCGCGACTGCGCGGCGAGCTTCTCGTCGATCGCTCCGAGGACGGTGGAGAGGCTCTTCAGCCCCTCCGAGATCTTGATCGAGAGCTCCTCTTGAGGCGCCATCTTGGTCGCCTTGACCGGCTCCTCCTCGAGGGAGGAGCGGCCCATCGCCGACTTCACGGGCACGACGCTCATCGCGGCTTTCTCCGGTGGCGGGAGCCTTTCGCCGCCGCCGACCACCGTCTGGGTGTCGACCGCGAGCGTCGGAGCGCGGCGCGAGGCGTCCTCTCCGTCGATTCCCGCGACCGGGAAACGCGGCTTCTGCGGCGATCCGCCGTTCGCGGTGCGCAGACGCGTTCCGTTGGCCGGATTCGCTTCGTGGGATTTGCGCGAGAAGAGACGGGAGAAAAGCGGGAGTCGCACGATGAAACCCCTCGAGATGCCCCGATCCGCGGCGCGCGAACGACAGCCCGCGCGCGACCCCTCGCCGCTAACCTCGCGGCCGTCCTGCCGGCGCATGGCGGCG
>DAINBU010000070.1:0-26049 GCA_036732755.1 Planctomycetota bacterium | reverse complement strand
CTACGAGCCCGAGTCGGTCGTGATCCATTCGCACGCGAGCTCGCTCGCGGCCGATCGCGCGCGCCACGTCGCCGATGTGCGTTTTATGCGGCGCCTTTTCGATTTGTACGTCTGTGGTGGTCTTCGCGAAGGCTTTACGAAGTGGCGCTGTGAGGTTGGCCGCGACCTGTGCTTTGTCGCTGCGACGTCGCGGTCGTGGCGGGAGAAGCTCGCCAACTGGGCCTATTCGCTGTTCCTGCGCGCGGCGCAGGTCGCCGGGCAGATCGAGGGGACGCGCGCGCCGCGCTCGGGGACGCTGATCCACCCCGACCGCCTGCCGCCGGTCGAGGCGCAGGCGCCGCCGCCCGGCCCGTGAACGGGAAAGCCCTGCCGATCCCACGGCCGCGGCGATGGCGCCGCCCCGGGGACCGCGCTACCTCTTTTTGCCGGGCCGAACCGGCGTGAGGAAGCCTTGAAGCCCCAAGTCTCGAAGCGCCACTTCCTGTCGACGCGCGACTGGTCGGTCCCGGAGCTCGACGAATTGCTCGTCCGCGCGCTCCGCATCAAGCACGGCCGCGAGCGCCCCGACTTCCGCGGCAAGACGATGGCGCTGCTCTTCTTCAACCCGTCGCTGCGCACGCGCGTCTCGTTCGAGGCCGGCCTCAACCGCTTCGGCGGCCACGCGACGACGGTGCAGCCGGGGCACGACGCCTACGTCTTCGAGCACAAGGACGGCGCCGTGATGGACGGCCCGACGCAGGAGCATGTGAAGGAGGTCGCGCCGGTCCTGTCGCGCTACGTGCAGGCGATCGGCATCCGGAAGTCCGACCTCGTCACGACCGCCGCGACGACCGCCCCGGTCACCGGCGCGTGGAAGGAGCTGCGCGGCGACGACTTCCTGCGCGCCTTCGCGCGCCACGCCTCGGTGCCGGTCGTGAACCTCGAGAGCAACTTCGAGCACCCGTGCCAGGAGCTCGCCGACCGCCTCACGCTCAAGGAGAAGCTCGGCGACCCGCGCGGGAAGAAGTACGTCCTCACGTGGGCGTGGCACCCGAAGTCGCTGCCGCTCGCGACGCCGCACAGCCAGCTGCTCTCGGCCGCGAGCATGGGGATGAAGGTGGTCCACCTGCGGCCGCCCGGGTACGACCTCGACGAGGAGGTCGTCGCGACGGCGCGCGCGCGCGCCGCGGAGAGCGGCGGCTCGGTCGAGGTGACCGACGACGTGGAGGCGGCCTACCGCGGCGCCCACGCCGTCTGCGCCAAGTCGTACGGCAGCATCGCCTACTACGGGCGCTTCGAGCAGGAGAAGCGCGACAAGGAGCCGCTGCGCGCGCGCTGGATCGTCGACGCCGGGAAGATGGGGCGGACCGACGACGCGATCTTCATGCACTGCCTGCCGATCCGTCGCAACGTCAAGGCGACCGACGCCGTGCTCGACGGACCGCGCAGCGTCGTGGTCGACCAGGCCGAGAACCGGATGTGGGCGCAGGTCGCCGTATTGGCGCGCCTTTTCGAGGAGTGGCGGATGTCATGAGGAACTCGAGTTCCGGTGCAGGGAGGGGGAGAAAGGCGGCACGGAAACGTGCTCCTCCCGTGCCTCGGAATGGCGCGGCGCACGTTCCGGAGCGGAACGGCGTCGCGAAGGGGAGCCCGGCGGGGAACGACCACGCGCGCCACGGCGCGGCGCGCAACGGCCATGCACGGAACGGCCACGCGCCGGCGGAGAAGCGCAAGGTCGGGCGCGTGATGCGCTTCCCGCCGGAGCCGACGGCGCCGCCCGAACCGCCGCCGGTGCCGATCGAGGTGCGCGTCGCGAAGTCGGCCGACCTCCGCTTCGTGCCGCGCATCACGGCGCTGCTCGAGGAGGCGCAGCGCGGCGGGGCGATCATCGCGATCCGGCCGACCGACTACCTCGAAGGCGCGATCCGCGAGCGGCGCGCCGTGGTCGCGGTGCAGGGCGCGACGCTGGTCGGGTTCGCGGCGGCGCACGCGTGGGAGGAGGGGAAGTTCGTCAGCCACTCCGCCCTCGTCGTCGCGCCCGAGTTCCGCGGGCGCCGCCTCGCACGCCGGATCAAGCGCATGCTGCTCGACCTGACGCACAAGCGCTGGCCGGACGCAGCGGTGATGAGCCTCACGCTCTCCCACCACGTCGAGCGCATGAACCAGCAGCTCGGCTTCGAGACGGTGCCCTACTGCGATCTCACCAAGGACCCGGAGTTCTGGAAGGGCTGCGACGGCTGCGTCCACCAGCCGCACCTCAAGCGCAACCAGCAGCAGGACTGCCACTGCTGGGCCGGGCTCCTGATGCCGATCGGACGCAAGGTGGCGAAGGTGATCCCGCGCGACGCGCACGGCCACCCCTCAGCCTGCAGCGGGGATTACTGACGGAGCCGCGGCGGAGCGGCCGCGTGTGCGCGGGATAAACTCGCGCGACCATGTCGCCGCCCACGTCGTCGCCGTCGTCCGCTTCGCCCAAGGTCGCGAAGTTCCGCGCGGAGCTCGAGAAGGAGTTCCGCGCGAAGTTCCCCCGTTCCGCGGCGCTGTGCGAGACGCGGGGGAGGACGCTGCTCGACCAGTGCAGCCACGCGGTGCGCTGGAACGAGCCGTTCCAGGTCACCGTCGCGAAGGCCGAGGGGGCGGCGGTCCACGACCTCGACGGCCACCGCATCGTCGACTACTGGCAGGGCCACTACGCCAACCTGCTCGGCCACAATCCCGGATTCGTGCGCGAAGCGTTGATCGACGCGCTGCGCGGCGGGCGCGGGCTGCAGAGCGGGATGGTGCACGCGATCGAGGGCGAGGTCGCCGAGCTCATCGCGGCGCGCACCGCCACCGACGTGGTCCGCTTCACGACGAGCGGCGCGCTCGGGACCTTCTACGCCGTCCTGCTGGCGCGCGCGTTCACGAAGCGCAGCCTCGTCCTCAAGGTCGCCGGCGGCTGGCACGGCAGCCAGCCGTTCGGGCTGAAGGGCGTTTCATCCCGCGGTGGTGAGTTCGAGCACCTCGAATCGGAGGGGCTGCCGGGCTCGACGCAGGACGACCTGCTGCTCGTCTCGTTCAACGACGTCGCGGGGCTCGAACGCGCCTTCGCGAGCCGCGGCGACCGCATCGCCTGCCTGCTGCTCGAGCCGTGGATCGGCTCGGGCGGCGGCATCGCCGCGACGCCCGAGTTCCTGCGCGCGGCGCGCCGCCTCACGCAGGAGCGCGGCGCGCTGCTCCTGTGCGACGAGATCATCGCCGGCTTCCGCTTCCGCGCCGGCGACGTGTCGCAGATGTACGGCGTGCAGCCCGACCTCCTGATCCTCGGCAAGGTGCTCGGCGGCGGCATGCCGGTCGCGGCGGTCAGCGGGCGGCGCGACGTGATGCGGCTGTGCACGCGCGAGGTCGGCCGCGTGAAGTTCGAGGGGGGGACCTACTCGGCCCACGAGCTCTCGCTCGTCGCGGCGAAGGTGATGCTCGAGCATCTCGCCGCGCAGGAGGGGGAGATCTACCCGCGCCTCGCGCGCTCCGGCGAAAGGCTGCGCCGCGAGCTGACGCAGGTGTTCGCCGACGCGCACCTCCCCGTCCACGTGACCGGCCGTCCCAACGAGGTCGTGCCCGGCAGCTCGATCGTGATGCTGCACGTGGCCGCACATGACTCGCCGCCGCCGCAGCGCCCCGAGCAGCTCACCGGCCCCGATGGCGAGCACCCGATCATCGACGATTCGCTGCTGCGCGCGGTGCTGCTGCTCGAAGGCGTGAGCGCGCGCCACGGAGTGGGGGCGGTGTCGCTCGCCCACACCGACGCCGACCTCGACGCGACCGTCGCGGCGTTCCAGCGGACGCTCGCGCGGCTCGACGCGGCGGGGCTCGTGAAGGCGTGACCGAGGACGCGCACGAGGAGTCGGCGCTGATCGTCCGCGTGCCCGAGGTCGAGGCCCTGGTCGCGCCGTTCCGCGCTCGCCACGATCCCGCCGCGGCCAAGGGCGTGCCGGCGCACGTGACGGTGCTCTACCCGTTCGTGGCACCGGCGAGGATCACGCCGTCGATCGTGCTGTCGCTCGCGGAGCTGTTCGCCGCGCTGCCGGGGCTGCGCTTTTCGTTCACCGAAGTGCGGCGCTTCCCGGAGGCGCTCTACCTCGCGCCCGAACCGGCGGAGCCGATCCGGCGGATGACCGAGCGCGTCTTCGCGCGCTTCCCCGAGACGCCGCCCTACGAAGGCCGGTTCGCCGACGTCATCCCGCATCTCACCGTGGCGCACGCCGAGGAGCCGGAGCGGCTCGAAGCGATCGCCGCCGAGTTCGCCCGCGTCGCGCGCGGCGCGCTCCCGATCGAGGCGGCCGTCCGCGCCGTCGAGCTGATCGTCAAGCGCGACGGGAGATGGCGGAAGCGGACGGAGTTCGCGCTCGGGAGCGCGACCGCGGAGCGCTGAACCGCTTCGCCTCGGCCTGAAAGCGCCGGAGCGGGCCCCTGCCAGGGCCCGCTCCGGCTTCGATGCGAACCTTTGCCGTCCGTCCGTTCAGGTCGTCGGCGTCGGAGCGTAGTGAGGCGTCGGCGTCGGAGTCGGCGCCGGCGTGTGCGTCGGCATGGGCGCCGGCGCGACCTTCTTCTTGCGGCCGCCGATGATCGTGAAGCCCTGCGCGCGGTAGATGCGGATCTTGTTGCTGAGCGTGCGCGTGGTCAGGCCGAGCAGCTTGCTCGCGGCGGTGCGGTTGCCCTTGGTCTTCTCGAGCGTGCGCAGGATCATCTCGCGCTCCATGTCGGCGACGGTCATGCCGACCGCCTGCTCGAGGGCGCGCTCGCGCTGGCCCGGGTTGACGATCGCGATGTGCTCCGGGGCGAGCGACTCGCCGGGATCCTGGAGGACCATGCGGTCGACCACGCCGCGCAGCTCCTCGACGTTGCCCGGCCAGTCGTAGACGGCCAGCGCCGAGATCGCCTCGGGAGTGACCTGCCGCACGGAGGTCGAGCCGTACGCCGGCGCCTCGCGCACGAAGCGCTTGACGAGGATGCCGATGTCGTGCTTGCGCTCGACCAGCGACGGGACGGTCAGCACGTGCGTCGCGAGCCGGCGCAGCAGGTCGGGGGCGAAGCGGTTGGCGGTCGCCTCCGCCTGCAGGTTGCGGCTCGACGTCGCGATGACGCGCACCGGGCAGTGGAGCGACCGCTGGCCGCCCATGCGGCGCAGCTGTCCGCTCTGCAGGTAGCGGTAGAGGCGGTGCTGGACGTCGAGCGAGAGCGCCCAGACCTCCTCGAGCACGAGCGTCCCGCCGTTCGCGAGCTCGATCGTGCCGGGCACCGTCTCGTTCGCGCCGGGGAACGCGCCCGGCTCGTGGCCGAACAGTTCGCTCTCCTGCAGCGATCCCTGGATCCGCGCGCAGCGCACGGTCAGGAACGGGCCCGCCTTGGACGGACCCTTCTCGTGGAGGAAGCGCGCGAAGAGCGACTTGCCGGCGCCGCGCGGCCCCTGGATCAGGACCGTGCCGCGCTCGCCCGCGACCTTGGCGCCGCGGTCGAGCACCTCGCGCATGCCGCGCGGCTCGTTCAGGAGCGCCTCGGCCGTCTCGCTGCCGTGGATCTGGTGGCGGAGGTGGTCGGCCTCGGCCTGCAGGCGCGCCCGCTCGCGATAGCGCGCGATCACCGACATCACGTGGGCCTTCGCCGCCGGCTTGAGCAGCAGCTCGTCGCCGTTGTCGAGGAACGACTGCATGCGCTCCAGGTCGCGCGGCGCGACGTAGAGGATGCGCGGCACCTTCGGCAGGAACGCCCGCGACTTCTCCAAGAGGTCGCGCACGTCCACCATCGTCGGATGGATCTCGAAGAGGCACAGGTGGACCGGTCCCGCGCGCAGCAGCCGCGCCGCCTGGGCGACGTCGCGTGCACGCAAAACCTGGAAACCCTCCTGCGCCAGCAACTGCTCCAGCGACTCTCCCGGTGCCCCTTCGCGTTCCAGGACCAGGACCCGCTCGATCGTCATTCGTCCCTCCAGTGGGTCTCGCGTGCCTCCCGGCCCGCGAGCTGGGTCCGACGTGGTCCTCCACCCACCGTGCGTGAGCACGGCCCCACAGTCCGCGACGCTCCGCCGAACGGATGCATCACGGCTCTCGGAACCCTCGGAGACGGCCCGTACAATCCCGCCCCCGATGAGTGTCTCGCCCCTCCACCTGCCTCCCGGCGTGCACTGGATCGACACCGCGCGAGCGCTGGCTGAAGCACTTCCCGATTTGCGGCAGGCGCGCGACCTCGCGATCGACACGGAAGCCGATTCGTACTACGCGTACCACGTGAAGGTCTGCCTGCTGCAGATCTCGACGCGCGAGCACGACTACCTGATCGACCCGCTCGCGGGCCTCGACTTCGCGCCGCTCGCCGAGCTCGCCGCCGACGCCGACGTGCGAAAGGTCTTCCACGCCGGCTCGAACGACGTCGCGCTGCTGAGCCACCGCCACGGCTTCCGCTTCGCGAACCTCTTCGACACGATGCTCGCGGCGCAGGTGCTCGGGTTGCGCCGGCCGGGGCTCGCGTCGCTGCTGCAGGAGCGCTTCGGCGTCGAGCAGAAGAAGACCTACCAGACCTCCGACTGGAGCAAGCGGCCGCTCACCGAAGGACAGCTCGAGTACGCGGCGGGCGACACGCGCTACCTGCTCGAGCTGCGCGACCAGTTCGAGCGCGAGCTCGCGGCGAAGGGGCGCGCCGACGAGGCGCGCGAGGAGTTCGAGAAGCTCGCCTTCGTGCAGCACACCGAGCGCGAGTTCGACCCCGACTCGTTCCGGCGCGCGCCGGGCGCCGAACGCCTCGACGGCGCCGGGCTGCGCGTGCTGCACGACCTCTTCCTGCTGCGCGACAAGATCGCGGCGCAGCGCGACCGCTCGCCGCACCGGGTCTTCCCCGACCGCGCCCTGGTCGAGCTGGCGCACCTGCGGCCGCACTCGTCCGTGCAGCTGCGCGACGTCCCGGGGCTGCCGCGCTGGCAGGTCGAACGCGACGAGCGCGCGCTGCTCGGGACGATCGCGTCCGCGCTCGCCGCGGGGCCGCTCGAGCGCGAGCGGCGCGTGCGAACGCGCCACGCCGACGGCGAGGCGCCGCTGCGCGACGACGAGAAGCGGATCTTCGAGGCGCTGCGCGAGTGGCGGACTCGGCGCGCCGCCGAGCGCGACGTCGACGAGTCGCGCGTCGCGACCTCGGGGACGCTCCGCAACATCGCGCGGGCCGACGCCCTCTCGCTCGAGCGGCTCGCCACGGTGCCCGGCATGTCACCCTTCCGGGTGCGGGAATACGGCGACGAGATCCTGCGCGTCGTGGCCGGAGCCCGCCCCCGCCCCGCGTGAGGGTGGAACGATCGTCCGGGAAGATTCGACGCAATCGCATCCCGTCTTTGACAGGCGGCGATCACGAGTTATGGATTGCGCCTCGCATCGCGTGATGCGCCGCGGGCTCCTCGGTGATGGAGCGGGCAGGAAAGGGCACCCAGGCAGCGACCGCGTAGAGCGGACGAGACGAATCTCCAAGCGCCAGGCCCGCCGCGAGGAAGTGTGATCGCGCGGCGGGTGACGAGGCGAGGCCTCATCGAAAGACTCGGCGGATGGGCCTCCGGACCCGGCTGGGTTCGTGACGCAGAGCGCCAAAGACCGGGAGAGATCCCGGGGACAAACGCCTGCGGACCCGCTGGACGATCGAGCGATCGTCCTCTCATCGGACATGCGCGAGCGCGACGGCTCGATCCGTCGCGGCGGCGCCCGGTCCATCGTCTCCGTTCCGCCCCGCGCCGGTCCGCGCGCTCCAAGCGCGCGATCGGAGACACGTCCATGTGCGGGATCGTCGGCATCGTCACCGTCGGCAAGGACTCGGCGGGCGACCTCGTCCGCGGAATCCGCCGCCTCGAGTACCGCGGCTACGACTCGTGCGGCGTCGCGGTCCTGAACGGCAAGGGGATCGTCGTCGCGAAGGACGTCGGCGGGCCGAGCGACCTCGACGGCCGCGACACCTTCGGCGGACTGCACGGCGCGATCGGCATCGCGCACACGCGCTGGGCGACGCACGGCGGCGTCACGCGCCGCAACGCCCACCCGCACCTCTCGTGCGACGGCGACATCGCGATCGTCCACAACGGCGTCCTTGCCAACTACCGCGAGCTGCGCGACCGCCTCGCCGCGCGCGGCCACGCCTTCGCGTCGGAGACCGACAGCGAGGTCTTCGCGCACCTGATCGAGGAGCACCGCAAGGGGGGCCGCGCGCCCGCCGACGCGATCCGCGCCGCCGTGCGCGAGCTCACCGGCACCTTCGGCTTCGCCGTGATGTTCGAGTCGGAGCCGGGCCGCATCTTCGCGCTGCGCAAGGAGAGCCCGCTCGTCGTCGGCTTCGGCGCCGACCGCACGATCGTCGCGTCCGATCCGCTCGCGCTCGCGTCGGTCTGCCCGGAGATCGTCTACCTCGACGACGGCGAGATGGCCGAGGTGACCGCGAACGACTGCGTGATCACCCGCCTCGACAATGGCGAGCACGTCGCGCGGCCGCGCCGCAAGCTCGACGGCGACTTCTCCTCGCCGGAGCGCGGCGCCTACCAGCACTTCATGCAGAAGGAGATGGCGGAGTGCCCGCAGGCCGCGCGCACCGCGCTCGGCGGCGACGCCGCCGCGATTACACGCGCTGCCGAAAAACTCCTCGCCGCGAAGCGCGCCTTCCTGACCGGCATGGGCAGCGCGTTCCACATGGCGAGCGTCGGCCAGCACCTCTTCGCGAGCTTCGCGAAGCGCTTCTGCCCGCTCGTCACGGCCGACGAGATGCCGTCGGTCGTCCACTCGGCGCCGGGCGACGTCGTGCTCGGCATCTCGCAGTCGGGCGAGACCTACGACACGCTGCGCGCGCTGCGCGGCGCGAAGGCGGCGGGCGCGAGCCTGGTCGGCATCGTGAACGTCGCCGGCTCGTCGATGGCGCGCGAGGTCGACCAGGTCGTGCTGCAGGGCGCCGGGCCCGAGGTCGCGGTGCTCGCGACCAAGAGCGCGTTCTCGCAAGCGGTCTTCGTCGCGCGCATCGCGCTCGAGATGGGGTGGCTGTCGGGCGCGCTTGACGCCAAACGGCTCGCTGTGTTCGAGGCCGAGCTCGCGCGGCTGCCGGCGGTGCTCGAGACGTGGCGGCCGAAGATCGAGCAGGACGCGCGGGAAGCCGCGGCGCGCTTCCTCGGCCTCGAGAAGTGGTTCTTCCTCGGCCGCGGCGTCTTCGCGCCGATCGCGCAGGAGGGCGCGCTCAAGTTCAAGGAGGTCACCTACCGCCACGCCGAAGGCATGGCGGCCGGCTTCCTGAAGCACGGCACCATCAGCCTGATCGACTCTGCGATGGGCACGGCGATCTTCGTCCCGCCCGCGGAGAGCGGCGAGCTGCGCGCTCTCACCATCTATGCGTTGGAAGAGGTGCGCAGCCGCGGCGGGCCGATCCTCGCGTTCGGCGCCATGAAGGAGTCGGAGCGGACCCACGTCGACGCCGTGATCGCGACGCCGGGCGAAGGCGAGCTGACCGACGTCTTCCTCCAGATCGTCGCCGGCCAGTACTTCGCCTACTACACGGCCTGCGCCCTCGGCCGCGACATCGACCGCCCGCGCGCGCTCGCGAAGTCGGTCACGGTCCCGTAGAGGGCAGGGCGGAGCGGCGCGCGAGTCAGCGCCGCCGCTTCGCCGTCTTCGCCTTCTTCGCCGACCGGCCGGCCCGCTTCGGCGCGGCGCCGCGTTTCTCGGCGCCGTTCGCCGCCGCTTCCTTCAGTGCCGCCTGCGCCGCCGCGACGCGGGCGATCGGGAGGCGGAAGGGCGAGCAGGAGACGTAGTCGAGCCCGGCCCCGTGGAAGAACTCGATCGAGGCCGGGTCGCCGCCGTGCTCGCCGCAGATCCCGACCTTGAGGCCCGGCCGCGCCGCGCGCCCGCGCTCCGTCGCCATCGTCACGAGCTGGCCGACGCCGGCGACGTCGAGGCTCTGGAACGGGTCGACCGCGTAGATCTCGTGCTTCAGGTAGGGGTCGAGGAAGCGGCCCGAGTCGTCGCGCGACAGGCCCATCGTGGTCTGCGTGAGGTCGTTGGTGCCGAAGCTGAAGAACTCCGCCTCGAGGGCGACGTCGCCGGCGGTGAGCGCCGCGCGCGGCACCTCGATCATCGTCCCGACCTGGTAGGCGAGCTTCGCGCCCTTCTCCTTGACGACCGCGGCCGCGACCTGGCGCACCAGCGCGGCCTGCAGCTGCAGCTCCTTCACCGAGCCGATCAGCGGGATCATCACTTCGGGCCGGACCGGGACGCCGGCCGCCTGCACCTCGCACGCCGCCTCGAAGATGGCGCGCGCCTGCATCTCGGTGATCTCGGGGTAGGTGATGCCGAGCCGGCAGCCGCGGAAGCCCAGCATCGGGTTGAACTCGTGCAGGTCGAGCACCTTGCCGGCGATGCGCCGCCAGTCGACGCCGAGCGTCGCGCCGAGCTCCTTCTGGTCCTCCTCGGTGTGGGGGAGGAACTCGTGCAGCGGCGGGTCGAGCGTCCGGATCGTCACCGGCCGGCCGTTCATCGCCTTGAAGATCGCGACGAAGTCGTTGCGCTGGATCGGCAGCAGGCGCGCGAGCGCGGCGCGGCGATCGTCGGCGGACGTCGCCAGGATCATGTGCTGCACGTGCTCGATCTTGCCGGCGCCGAAGAACATGTGCTCGGTGCGGCAGAGGCCGACGCCCTCGGCGCCGAACGCGACGGCGTTCATGCACTGGTCGCCCTGGTCGGCGTTGGCGCGCACGCGCATCCGGCGGTGCTTGTCGGCCCAGCCGAGCAGCTTCGCGTAGCGCTGGTAGGTGGGCGACTCGGAGGGCGGGAGCGTCTTCTCGATCAAGACGCGCTGCACTTCGGAGGGGCGGGTCGGGATCGCGTTGGCGATCACCTCGCCGGTGTTGCCGTCGATCGAGATCGGGTCGCCGGCGCGCAGCGTGATGCCGTTGCCGGAGAGGGTCGCCGCCGCGTAGTCGATCGCGAGCTCGCCCGCGCCGACCACGCAGACCTTGCCCATCTGGCGCCCGACCAGCGCGGCGTGCGACGTCATGCCGCCGCGGCTGGTGAGGATGCCGAGCGCGGCGTTCATCCCCTCGATGTCCTCGGGCGACGTCTCGACGCGCACCAGGATCACGTCCTCGCCGGCGCGCCGCCGCGCGAGCGCGTCCTCGGCCGAGAACGAGATCCGGCCGCACGCGGCGCCCGGCCCGGCCGGCAGCCCCTTGCCGAGCAGTCGGTGCTCCTTCAGGGCCTGCGTCTTGGCGTCGCCGTCGAAGACCGGCCGCAGCAGCTGGTTCAGCGACTCGGGGTCGATGCGCTTCAGCGCGTCGACGTCCTTGATCAGCTTCTCCTCGACCATGTCGACCGCGATGCGCACGGCCGCGAAGCCGGTCCGCTTGCCGGTGCGCGTCTGCAGCATCCAGAGGCGCCCCTTCTGGATGGTGAACTCGATGTCCTGCATCTCGCGGTAGTGCTTCTCGAGCGTGCGGCGGACCTGGTCGAGCTGCTTGTAGACGCGCGCGTTCCATTGCGGCATCTCGGCGATCGGGCGCGGCGTCCGGATGCCGGCCACGACGTCCTCGCCTTGCGCGTTGGTGAGGAACTCGCCGTAGAACTCCTTCTCGCCGGTCGACGGGTTGCGCGTGAACGCGACGCCGGTGCCCGAGTCCTCGCCGAGGTTGCCGTAGACCATCGAGCAGACGTTGACCGCAGTGCCCATGTCGCTCGCGATGCGATTCAGGCGGCGGTAGACGACGGCGCGCTCGTTGTTCCACGAGCCGAAGACGGCGCCGACCGCGGCCCACAGCTGCTTGCGCGGGTCCTCGGGGAAGGCGTGGCCGGTCCGCTTCAGGATCTCCGCCTTGAAGGTGGCGACCAGCTCTCGGAGATCCTCGACGGCGAGCTCGTGATCCGACTTGACGCCGCGCGCGTGCTTCTTCGCCTCGAGCAGGAGCTCGAAGGGGTCGCGCTCGGCGCTCGAGGTCGGCTTCATGCCGAGCACCACGTCGCCGTACATCTGGACGAAGCGGCGATAGCAGTCCCACGCGAAGCGCGGGTTGCCGCTCTGCGCGGCGAGCCCCTCGACCGTGACGTCGTTCATCCCGAGGTTGAGGACGGTGTCCATCATCCCGGGCATCGAGATCTTCGCGCCGCTGCGCACGCTCACGAGCAGCGGGTTCTTCCGGTCGCCGAACTTCGCGCCCATCTCGCGCTCGACGCGCGTCATCGCCTTGGCGACCCGCGCCTCGAGCCCGGGCGGGTACTTGCCGCGGTGCGCCGTGACCCACGCGCAGACGCCGGTCGAGATGGTGAAGCCGGCCGGCACCGGCAGCCCGATGCGCGCCATCTCGGCGAGCCCGGCCCCCTTGCCGCCGAGCACGTCCTTCATCGTCCCGTCGCCGTCCGCGCTCCCGCCGCCGAACGACCAGACGTCCCGACCCGCGACCTTGCCGCCCCCTCCGCCCACCTTCTTCTTTGCCACGGCCCGCCTTCCTTGTTCCCGAGGTCCCCTGAAAACGGCGCGGGAGGATACCGCGGGCGGCGGCGGCGTCAGCGCGGGTCGGCGGCGCCGGTGCTCGAACTTTCGCCCGACTCCCAGCGCAAGCGCGGCGCGTCCGCTCCGCCGGCGACGAGGAGCGTGCCGTCGGGCAGCGCGCGCATGCACGCGGCGGCGTCGCTGAGCTCGAGCTCGACGCGCAACCGCACCGAGCCGAACGAGGAGCCGATCTCGCGGACCGGCAGCAGCGCCCGGCTCACGACGCGCACCGCGCCTGCGGCGGCGGGAACCGCCGCCGGCTCGCCCTCCTTCGGCGTCTCCTCCAGCGGCGTCAGGCCCTCGAGCCGCCACTCGTTGCCGACTTCGGCCCAGGCGAGCCCGGTCGCGACCAGGCGGCGCGCCGCTTCGGCCGGCATGTTCCAATGGACGACCAGGCGCCGCGGCGGCGAAGCGCCACGCGGCTCGAGCGAGACGTCGCGCGGCGTGAACGGGGCGCCGGTCGCGACGCCGTCGGGGTCGGGAAAGGTGAAGCGCGCCTCGGCCGCCGCGGCGACCTCGAAGGCGTTGCCGAACAGCGAATACACCAGCCGTAGGTGCAGGCCGTCGCCGCCCTCGACGGCGACGAGGTTGTCGTCGAGCGAGTTGCGGCGCAGCACGCAGCGGCCGAACCCGCCGAGCGGCGCGAGGAAGCGGTCGCGCAGCGTCGCGTAGCCCTGCAGCGAGAGCCCGCCGCTCTGCTCGCGGAAGCGCTGCGAGAAGCAGGCGAGCTCGCCTTCGACGTCGTCGCGCGCGAACTTCGACTGGAACGTCAGCACCGCGTCGGGCGCGGTCGCCATGCTTTCGTGCTTCGGAACGATGCAACCGGACGAGGAGAAGAGGGCGAGCGCGAGAAGCAGTCGCACGGCGGCTCCCGATTCGTGCGGCGCGGCGACGCGCCGATCTTCCGTGACGGTTCCATTCCAGACCTCGACGTTCCCGCCCCCGTGCGCGCGTTGCAAGCGTTTGCCGGCGCCACTACCATCCCTGGGTTCACGCCCGCTTCCTCCCGCCCCATGGACGGCCGGCCAACGTGACGCGCTTGAAGATCGGCGAGATCCTGGTCGCTCAGGGCGCGATCACCGACGTGCAGCTGAACCAGGCGCTGCAGCAGCAGCGCGCGCGCCGGATCAAGGTGGGCGAGGCGCTGATCGCGGCCGGTGCGATCGACGAGGCGACGCTCTTCCGCGGGCTCGCCAAACAGGCAGGGCTCCCCTTCGTCGACCTCGACAAAAACAAGATCGCGCCGGCATTAGTACAGCGCGTCCCCAAGGACACGGCGGTGCGGCTGCGCGCCGTCCCGCTGATGGAGAAGGACGGGAAGTTCGTGGTCGCGGTCGACGACCCGGCCACCTCGCTGCAGCTCGACGACCTCTCCTTCGTCCTCAACGCGCCGGTGCAGGCGGCGCTCGCGACGGCGACGGCGGTCGCGAAGAAGATCAAGGAGCTCTACGGCGCCGACGTCGCGGCGCCCGCCGCCGCGCCGGCCGAGCGCGCGCCGGCCGCCGCCGGCGGCGACGACGACGCGCCGATCATCCGGCTCGTGCAGCAGATGATCGAGTCGGCGCTCAAGAGCCGCGCCTCCGACATCCACGTCGAGCCGCAGGGGGAGCGGCTGCGCGTGCGCTACCGCATCGACGGCATCCTGCGCGAGGTCGCCTCGCACCCCAAACACCTGCACGCGCCGCTCGTGTCGCGCCTGAAGATCATGGCGGGCCTCGACATCGCGGAGCGGCGCAAGCCCCAGGACGGCCGCATCCTCACCGCCGTCGAGGGGCGCGCACTCGACCTGCGCGTCTCCGACCTGCCGAGCAGCCACGGCGAGTCGATCGTGATGCGCCTCCTCGACCGGGAGAAGGGGCTGGTCTCGCTGAGCGAACTCGGCTTCGGCGAGGAGGACCAGGCGCGCTTCACCAAGATCATCGCGCGCCCCAACGGCATCGTCCTCGTCACCGGGCCGACCGGCTCCGGCAAGACGACCACGCTCTACGCCGCGCTGAAGGACCTGAACCGGCCCGACCGCAAGCTGATCACGGCCGAGGACCCGGTCGAGTACCACATCACCGGCATCAACCAATCGCAGGTCCACGCGAAGATCGGGCTGACCTTTGCGCGCATCCTGCGCGCGATGCTGCGCCAGGCGCCGAACGTGATCCTGGTCGGCGAGATCCGCGACAAGGAGACCGCCGAGGTCGCGATCCAGGCGTCGCTCACCGGCCACCTCGTCTTCTCGACGCTGCACACCAACGACGCTCCCTCCGCGCTGACGCGCCTGGTCGAGATGGGCGTCGCGCCCTTCCTGGTGAGCGCGTCGGTGACCGCGGTGATGGCGCAGCGCCTGGTGCGCGCGCTCTGCATCGACTGCCGGATGAGCTACGAGCCCGACGACGTCGAGCTCGCCGCGATCGGGCTCAAGCGCGACGTGCTGTCCGGCCGGCCGCTCTGGAAGGAGCGGGGCTGCGGGAATTGCGAGAACACCGGCTTCCGCGGCCGCAAGGGCGTCTTCGAGCTGATGGAGATGGACGCGCGGCTGCGCGACATGACCTTCCGGCAGGAGCCGCACCTGAAGATCCGCGAGGAGGCGGTCGCGTCGGGCCGCATGTCGACGCTGCTCGACGACGGCCGCAAGAAGGTGATCAGCGGACTGACGAGCGTGCGCGAGCTGCTGCGCGTCGTCGCCGGCGCCGACTGAGCGCGCCGACGCGAGGAGGAACGAACATGGCGCCGACCCCCGGCGGATTCGACATCAAGGAGCTGATGGAGATGTGCGTGAAGGAGCACGCCTCCGACCTCCACATCACCGTCGGCCGGCCGCCGATCCTGCGCAAGCACGGCCGCCTGATGGACCTCCCCGGCCGCGCCGTGCTCAAGCCCGAGGACACCGAGGGGCTGGTGAAGCAGATGGCGCCGGAGCGCAGCTGGAAAGAGGCGCAGGAGGTCGGCTCGGCCGACTTCGCGGTCGCCCACAGCAAGGACGCGCGCTTCCGCGTCAACATCTACCGGCAGAAGGGGTTCTGGGGCACGGCGTGCCGCCTGATCCCGAGCCAGCTCCTCACGTTCGAGGAGATCGGGCTGTCGGACGTCGTGAAGGAGCTGATCACGCGGCCGCGCGGGCTCGTGCTCGTCACCGGGCCGACCGGGTCGGGCAAGACGACCACGATGGCGACGATGGTCAACTACCTGAACCAGAACTTCGACCGCCACATCGTCACGATCGAGGACCCGGTCGAGTACTACCACCAGCACGACAAGTCGATGATCATGCAGCGCGAGCTGCACGTCGACGTGCCGAGCTTCGCGGAGGGGATGCGGCGGGCGCTGCGCCAGGACCCCAACATCATCCTGCTCGGCGAGATGCGCGACCTCGAGACGATCTCCTCCGCGATCACCGCCGCCGAGACCGGCCACCTCGTGCTCGCGACCCTGCACACGACCGGCGCCGCGCGCACCGTCGACCGCATCATCGACGCCTTCCCGACCGAGGCGCAGGAGCAGATCCGGGCGCAGCTCTCCGTCTCGCTGATCGCCGTGATCTCGCAGGTCCTGCTGCCGCGCTGCGACAAGCCCGGCCGCGTCGCCGCCTTCGAGATCATGATCATGAACCCGGCCGTCGAGAACCACATCCGCAAGAACGAGACGTTCAAGATCCCGAGCGTGCTCCAGACCTCGCGCCGGCTCGGGATGGTGCTGCTCGACGACCACCTGCTCGAGCTCTTCAAGGCGGGCAAGATCGACCGCGACACCGCGCTGCGCGCCGCGCAGCAGCCGAAGGACCTCGAGCCGAAGCTCGTCTGAGCTTCGCGAAGGACCCTCCATGGCCCAGACGCGGCGCAAGCTGATCGGACAGATCCTGAAGGAGCGCGGCCACGTCCACGAGGGCCACGTCCAGGAGGCGCTGTCGGTCCAGCGCGCCAAGGGCGGGCTGATCGGGAAGATCCTGGTCGACCTCGGGCGGCTCACGACGGCGCAGCTGCAGCTCGCGCTCGGCGTCCAGCAGGGCTTCGAGGTGGTCGACCTCGACCAGGTCGAGGTGCCGCCCGACGTGGTCAAGCGCGTCGACGCCTCGTCGGCCACGGTGTTCAAGGTGGTGCCGGTGAAGCAGGAGGGCGGGACGCTCTTCGTCGCGCTCGCCGACCCGCTGAACGCCCACTTCCTGCAGGAGCTCGAGGTCCTCGCCGGTTGCGAGGTGAAGGGGCTGATCGCCGACGGCGAGCAGATCGAGAAGAAGCTGAAGCAGCTCTACGGCGACGCCGGCGCCGGCAGCTCCATGCACAACGTGCTGGCCGAGCTGAAGAAGGGGGGCGGGCTCGGCGGCGGCGACATCGACGACAAGGAGGCGATGGCGCACGCGGCGCCGGTCGTGAAGCTCCTCAACTTCATCCTGTTCCAGGCGGTGCGCGACCAGGCCTCCGACATCCACCTCGAGCCGTTCGAGCACGAGTTCAAGGTGCGCTACCGCGTCGACGGCATCCTCTACGAGATGGAGCCGCCGCCGCTGGCGCTCGCGGTCCCGCTCATCTCGCGCGTCAAGGTCATGGCGAACCTCGACATCGCCGAGACGCGAGTTCCCCAGGATGGCCGTATCGAGCTCGCGATCGGCGGGCGGGCGGTCGACCTGCGCGTCTCGACGCTGCCGACGCTGAACGGCGAGTCGTGCGTGATGCGCGTGCTCGACCGCAGCGTGGTCGCGCTCGACCTCGACCGCATCGGGCTGACCGAGGAGGGCAAGCGCACCATCGAGGGGCTGCTCGACAAGCCGCACGGCATCGTGCTGGTCACCGGGCCGACCGGCTCGGGCAAGACGACCACGCTCTACTCGATGCTGAACAAGACGAACGACCCGTCGATGAAGATCATCACGACGGAGGACCCGGTCGAGTACGACCTCGACGGCATCGTCCAGGTGCCGATCAACGAGGAGATCGGCGTCACCTACGCGGCGGTGCTGCGCACCATCCTGCGCCAGGACCCCGACATCATCCTGGTCGGCGAGACGCGCGACCTCGACACCGCGAAGATCGCGATCGAGGCGTCGCTCACCGGCCACCTCGTCTTCTCCACGCTCCACACCAACGACGCGCCCTCCGCCATCGTGCGCCTGATCGACCTCGGCGTCGAGTCCTACCTGCTGGCGGCGACGCTGAACGCCATCGTCGCGCAGCGCCTCGTGCGCCGCATCTGCAAGGCGTGCCGCAAGGAGTACGACCCGGGCCCCGAGGTCCTCGCGCAGCTCGAGCTGACCGCCGCCGCGACGGGGGGGCGCCGCTTCGCGTACGGCGAGGGCTGCGACGAGTGCTCGCGCACCGGTTACCGCGGCCGCGTCGCCCTCTTCGAGTTCATGGTGATCACCGACCGGCTGCGCAAGGCGATCCTGGAGAACTGGCCGCAGGGCCGGCTGCGCGAGCTCGCCGTCGAGGAGGGGATGGTCAACCTGCGGCAGGCGGGCGTGGCGCGCGTGTTCGAGGGCGTGACCACCGTCGAAGAGATCGTGCGCGAGACCTTCCTCGAGCAGTAGGCGGACGGCGCCGCCGCGCGGCACCGCGCGGCGCGAACGCGGAGAACGACGTGCCAGAAAAGCTGCAGCGCAAGGGAGCGGCCCAGAAGCCCGAGAAGGGGCCCCAACCGGCGACGCCGGTCGGGTCGATGGCGCCGGCCCGAAAGCGCTGGCGGAAGCCTTCGGTCAAGTCGAAGGTGCTGGTGCAGTTCACGACCCAGCTCGCGACGCTGCAGAACGCCGGCCTGCCGATCGTGCGCTGCCTGCGCATCCTCGCCACGCAGCAGCGCGAGGGGCCGTTCCGCGACGCCGTCACCGCGGTGGCCGACGACGTCGAGGGGGGCGACTCGCTGAGCGTCGCCTTCGGCAAGCACCCGCACTACTTCGACCACCTCTACCTCAACATGGTCAAGGCGGGGGAGGCGGGCGGCATCCTCGACCAGATCCTGGAGAGGCTCGCGAGTTTCGCCGAGAAGGCCGAGGCGATCCGCGGGAAGATCAAGGGCGCGCTCACCTACCCGGTCGTCGTCATCTGCTTCGCGGTGCTGATCGTCGCGCTCGTGATGGTCTTCATCGTTCCGAAGTTCGAGGAGGTGTTCAAGCAGATGAACGTGACGATGCCGCCGCTCACGCTCGTGCTGCTCGGCGTCGCGCGCTTCATCAAGGACTGGTGGTGGGCGATCGCCCTCTCGTTCGGCCTGCTCTACGTGCTCTACCGCGTGCTGCAGCGCGGCTACGCGTTCCGCCGCCTCATGCACCGCCTGCAGCTGCGCATCCCGGTCAGCGGCCCGCTGATCAAGAAGACCATCGTGGCCCGCTTCGCGCGCACCTTCGGGACGCTGCTCGGCGCCGGCGTGCCGATCCTCGAGGCGCTCGCGATCATCCGCGACGCCACCACCAACCTGGTGGTCGGCGAGGCGCTGGAGAGCGTGCACAAGAACATCAAGCAGGGCGAGACAATTACGCGCCCTATGCAAGAGTCGGGCGTCTTCGACGACATCGTGGTGAACATGGTCGACGTCGGCGAGCAGTCGGGCAACCTCGACCGCATGCTGATGAAGGTCGCCGACGCCTACGAGCGCGAGGTCGACGACGCCGTCTCGACCCTCTTCAAGGTGATCGAGCCGATCCTGATCATCGGGCTGGCGGGCGTGGTCGGGACGATCGTCCTCGCCCTCTTCCTGCCGATCCTCAAGGTGATGGACACGATGTCGCAGGGGCGCTGAAGGAGCGGGAGTGTCGCTGCGCGTCCGCATCCTGCTCTCGATCCTGGCCGTGAACGTCGGCGTCACGGCCCTCCTCGTCGTCTACCTCCTGACGGACCTCGAGCAGCGCGACCAGCGCAGCCGCGACCAGACGCTCGCCCGCGAGCAGGACTACGTCCGCAGGTTCGAGAAGATCTTCGACGGCTTCCTCTCGGTCGACCCGCGCAACGAGGTCGCCGAGGCGATCCAGGCGCTGCGCTTCCACCCGCTGCGGCAGATGGTGAAGGACGGCGTGATCCTGCAGATCGACGTGGCGAAGCTGAAGGAGCACGGCGAGTACGACGGCTCGGCCCTGCCGGCGAACGCGACCTACGTGAACCTCATGGGCGCGAAGCACCGCGCCCCGAGCTTCGAGGACTCGCACGCCCGCTTCCAGATCCTGGAGGCCGTGCGCAAGAGCACGAGCGAGCGCGATCCGCAGCGGCGCGGCTGGATCGCGGCGCCGATCCGCCTGGCGCGCCGCGGCGAGCACGACCCCGACGCCCCGATCTGGGGCGGCGGCTACTTCCTGCTCGACCTGCCCGAGGAGGCGCCGGCGGCGTCGTCCACCTTCCAGCCGAGCACGATCGTGGTCGCGATGAAAGCGGGCACGCTCGTGCTGCTCGCGCTGACCTGGCTCCTGCTCGAGCGTTCGGTGCTCCACCCCCTGACCGAGCTCGCGGCCGGAGCGGCGCGCGTCGCGCGGCGCGAGTACGGCCGACCGGTGCCCGGCAGCGGCGCCGACGAGATCGGCCGCGTGGTCGGCGGCTTCAACTCGATGATGTCGGACGTGGGCGAGGCGGAGCGCCGCCTCACCGCGCGCGTCGAGGAAGCGACGCGGCAGGCCGAGGAGCGCGGGCGCGGGCTCGTGATCGCGCAGCGCCTCGCCGCCACCGGCACGCTCGCGTCGGGCATCGCGCACGAGATCAACAACCCGCTCGGCGGGATGCTCAACGTCGCGCTGCGCCTGAAGCAGGAGGAGGAGGGGGGGCGCGCGAAGCCCGACGGAAGCACGGCGCGCGTGCGCTACCTCGGCCTGCTGATCGACGGGCTCTCGCGCATCCAGGAGATCGTGAAGCGCGTGCTGCAGTTCACGCCGCGGCGCGTCGAGCCGGCGGTCGTGCCGGTGCTCGAGCTGGCCCGGAAGGCGGCGGCCTTCGCCGAGCACCGCGCGAAGAAGGCGCGCGTCCAGATCACGATCGAGGGGAGCGACGCGCCCGTACTCGCCGAGCCGGGCGAGATGCAGCAGGTCTTCCTCAATCTCCTGCTGAACGCGTGCGACGCGTTCGGCGAGCGGGAGGGCGGCCATGTGCGGGTCGTCTCGCGCCGGGAGGCGGGGCGGGTGGTCGTCGACTTCACCGACGACGGGCCGGGCATGTCGGCGGAGCAGCTCGAGCACTGCTTCGACCTCTTCTTCACGACCAAGGAGCCGGGGAAGGGGACGGGGCTCGGCCTCTCGGTCGCGCACCACATCGTCGAGCAGCACGGCGGCGAGCTGACGGTCGCCTCGCCGCCCGGCGCGGGCGCCACGTTCACCGTCTCCCTGCCGATCGCCGGCGAGGGGCGTTGAGGCCAGAGCCGTTCGCCGATCGCTCGCCCGATCGCGGGCGCGGGCCTGTCGGAAGGGGAGGCGACCGCATAGTCTGCGGCGAACGTCCGCCCTTCCGGGGAGCGCCCGGTCGCCCTGCCCGACGGGTTACCGCCCCCGGGACTGCGCCATAGGAGTCCCGCCGTGACACCCCGCGAAAAGACCCTGCTGTTGACCCTCGGCGCCGGCCTGCTCGGGCTCGGCCTCGCCCGCGTCCCCGTGCTCCGCGAAAGCCGTGAAGGATCGGTGGAAAAGCAGCCGCTCCTGGTCACCTCGTCGCTCGGGGCGACGAGCGCGATCCTCTTCGTCCTCGACCCCTCGACCTCGAACCTCGCGGCCTACGAGGCGCTGCCGGGCGAGAACGGCGGCCTGCGTCTTCTCGGCGCCCGCAAGATCGAGCATGATCTCGAGCTCAAGAAGTACCGCGACCTCTCGGAGTACTCCTTCGACGACCTGAAGGCGCGGAAGCTCGAGGGGTCGGCACCCAAGACTCCGAACGAAAAAGCTGCGGGAGCCAGCGAGCAGCACTAGACTGCGCGCCCTCCCGAATGGAAAACCGTATCGCCTGATCTCTTCCTGGAGGCTGGTTTCGGTGGCTGACGAATTCATCTCGTTCGACAAGGTCCTCCGCGAGCTGCAGATGCAGGAGGAGGAGCTCAAGCGACTGGTCTCCGAAGGCGAGATCCGCGCGTTCCGCGATCAGGACAAGATGAAGTTCAAGAAGGAGGACGTCGAGCGCTTCCGCAAGGTGCACTCGAGCCCGAAGGACGAGACGATGGGCGCCGCCGAGGTGCCCGAGGAGCTCGTATTCGACGAGGACGACGCCAACCAGGACGTCGGCATGGCGACGGCGGCGATCTCCGACGACTCGTTCCTGGAGGAGGAGGCGCCGAAGGCCGCTCCTGCGCCGGCGCCTGCGCCCAAGTCGGCGCCGCGCGCCGCGCGCGCTCCGGCCGCCGCGTCGGCGTCGGGCCGCAAGCCGCGCGCGACGTCGGTGCAGGTCGAGGAGGCGAAGGGCGAGGGCATCGCGATGAAGATCGCGATCCTCCTCTCCTCGATCGTGCTCGTGGTCGGGACCTTCGTCGCGATGGACGCGACGCGCAGCCAGCCGAGCGGGCTGACGCGCAGCATCGCGGACATGTTCAAGGCGAAGGGCTGAGCGAACGTATCCACGCCGACGCGAGGGACCGTGGCGGTTCCTTCGCGCGGCGAGCGTGAAGAGTGGAGGGAGGGACGTCCGGTGCGCCGGCGGGCAACCGCCGGGCGGCCGCACGCTCCCGTCCCGAATCCGGCAAGGGGAGGTGTCCGATGAAGATGTCGAAGTGGATCGCATTGTCGTCTCTCGTCTTCGCGTCGGCCTGCGTCGTGCCGCAGTCGCGGTACGACCGGCTCCAGACCGAGTACCACGCCGAAAACCAGGCGCGGCGCCAGCTGGAGGACGAGGTCCAGCGCAAGGACGGAGAGGTCTCCGACCTGCGCGGCCAGTTCAACGAGAAGGACTCGCAGTACAACGAGTTGCAGAAGCTCTCGGCCGCGGACAAGGAGCGCATCGCGCAGCTCCAGAAGGCGCTCGAAGAAGCTCGGGTCGGCATGGGTCCCGCCGGCGAGAGCGACGGCGTCACGGTCTTCCGCACCGCGGAAGGATTTGGCTACAGCCTCGCCGAGTCGCTGCTCTTCGACTCGGGCTCGACGGAGATCAAGTCGGGAGGCAAGGCGGCCCTGAAGAAGATCTCCGCGAACCTCAAAGAGAAGAGGTACGCGGACATCCGGATCGAGGGGCACACCGACATCGACCCGGTCGTGCGCACCAAGGACAAGTTCCCGCTCGGCAACCACGAGCTCGCGGTCGAGCGCGCGCTGGCGGTCTACGCGACGCTGGTGAACGACGACGGCGTCTCGTCCACGGTGCTCTCGCTCGCGGCGTTCGGACCGAACCGCCCGCTGGACCCGGGTAAGAACGATGCGGCCAAGTCCAAGAACCGCCGCGTCGAGATCCACGTCGCGGTGCCGAAGAAGGGCTGAGCCCCTCGCGGCGTTCCGTCCGAGGAAGCGCCTCACCCCGCCGATTCGAACGCGGATCCAGAGGATGCCACGGCTCCCGCGCGCTCCGGCCCACGCCGGAGCGTGCGGGGGCCTCTTCCTTCTCCTCGCGCTCCTCGTCGCGACGAATTCGTGCCGGCGCGAGGCGGCGGCGGAAGGCCGGGCCGCCGCGGAGCCGCGCGTCTGGTTCCCGCTCCTGCAGGACATGGTGGTCGTCAAGGTCGACCCGGGCGACGTCGCGCCGGTCGGCGGCGACACCGAGGACGACGCGCCGCGCGACCTCTTCATCGACCGCTTCGAGGTCACTGACGGCGAGTTCGACGAGTTCCTGCGCGCGACCGGCTACGTCCCCGCCGACCCGGCGCTCTTCCTCTTCCACTGGCAGCGCGACGCCGGCGGCCGCCTCGCGCCGCGCGAGCCCGACGCGCCGGTGCGCTGGGTCTCCTACGCCGACGCGCTCGCCTACGCCCGCTGGCGCGGCAAAGAGCTGCCGACGCGCGCGGAGTGGCTCGAGGCGTGTCCGTCGGTCGCGTCGGGCCTGCTGCCGTGGTCGGGGCGCGGCCGCGCCGGCGCGTGCAACTCGCTGGCGAGCGGGCTCGAGGCGCCGACGCCGGTCGGCATGTACCAGCTCGGGATCACGGCGGCCGGCTGCTACGACATGGTCGGCAACGTCTCGGAGTGGACGACGACGGAGCCGTTCGGTCCGGAGAAGCGCTGCGTCATGGGCGGCTCGTTCCGCGAGCGCTGCGACCTGCAGGGGGAGGGGCGCGCCGGCGAGGGGCGCTCGCCCGGCTCCGGCCTGCCGCGCTCGAGCGAGGAGCGCGAGGCGTTGATCGAGCCGTGGATGAAAGGTCGCCCCCCCGAAGAGCGCGGCGACAACGTCGGCTTCCGCTGCGTCCTGCGCGACGCTTCGAAGGTCGTCGCCGAGGCGCTCGCGACGGTGGAGCGGCTCGAGGGCGCGGACCGGCGCGCCGCGCTCGCCGAGCTCGCGCGCGCCGGCGTGCGCGCGAGCGGGGAGAACGGCCTGCTGCCGTTCGTGCGACAGCGGCTGCTCGAGCGGCGCGAGCGCTGGCAGCTCGACTCCGACGGCCGCCGCGCCGACCCGCTGCGCGCCGCCAACTGCGACCTGCTGCGCGTCGCGTCGGAGCGCGCGGGCGGCGGCGACGACCTGCTGCTGGTCGGCGACGACGCCTGCACGCTGCTCGACGGCCGCAGCGGCGCGCCGTTGCGCCGCGTCGAGGTGCGCGGCTGCGGCAAGCATCCCCACCACGGCCTGCTCAAGGTCGGCGACGGCTCGGCGCGCCTCTGGATCGAGTGCGACGACGGCGAGCTCGCGCTGGTCGACTGGCGCGGCGGCGGCGTCGTGCGCGTGCCCGGCCTCGACGGCGACCGACTCCCGCTCTACGGCACGCCGACCACGTGGTGCGCGAGCGATCCCGAGGCGGCCGGCGACGCCTGGTTCGTGCAGCGCTTCGACCCGCGCGGCGGCGAGCTCGACCGGCGCGAGTTCGCGCCGCCGCTCACGCGCGTGACGCGCGTCGGCGCCGACGGCGTGCGCTCGCGCGTGTTGGTCGGCGTGCCGGTCGTCGCGCCGGCGCGCGCGACCGACGACGGCCTCTTCCTGCCGCTCGACCAGCCGCTCGAGGTGCCGCTGCCGCAGGGCCGGCGCGTCCCGACCTACCTGCTCGGTTCCCACTGGAGCGCGCTCCGGCTCGACCGCGCCCTCGCCACGACCGGCACGACGTGGGTCGCCGACGGCCGCGCGCCGCTGCCGGTGCAGCGGCGCGGCGGCTCGCTCGCGCTCGCGACCGGCGAGCTGCGCTTCACCTGGTTCCTCGGCGCGGGCGGCACCGAGGTGATCGACCAGCCGGTCGAGCGCTGGCTGCTGCCGACGTCGCTCCCGGCTACCTACCTGGTCGTCGACGGCGACCGCCGCCTCCACTGCTGGAGCGGCCGCCCCGCCGATCCGCTGCTGCCGCAGCCGCTGCCGGCATCCTCCCGCGGTGACTGGCGGGTCGTGCCGTCGGAGGGCGACTGGTACGAGCCACTCGCGCTGTCGGACGACGGGAACGAGCTCGCCGAGATCGTGCTCGACGAGCGGCCGGGAAGCGCGACGCTCGTGACGCGCGCGCGCGATCTCGCCTGGACGGGCGACCTCGCGTAAAACTGCCGACTACGCGCACCCGATCGGCCACTCCTCGTCCATTCGCGAGCGACGCACGACGCCTCATGGTTCGGCGTCGCCCTCGACGAGCCGCAGCGCCGCTTCGCGCTCGCGCTCGAGCAGTCGACGATCGCCGCGCACGTCGTGCGGCTCGCCGGCGGCGCCGCCGCCGTCTGCGCGCAGACGAGCAACACCGAGGCGTGGGTGCGCGACGCGCGGCGCTTCGAGCTCCTCGACGAGATCGGTGTGGTCCGGCCGCCGCTGCAGGAGGTGGTCGTCGCCGACCTCACGGCCGCGGGCACCTTCGACCCGGTGCTGCTGCTCGAAGACGGCTCGCTGGTGGCCCTGCGGCCGGCCGATCCGGAGCTCGCGCGCCTCGACGCCGACTTCCAGCGCGCGGTCGGGGCGGTGCAGGGCGGCGAGCCGCGCTGACGTGGACGGACGGCTCGAGCGGCAGATCGCGAGCGCGCGCGCCCGGCTGAAGGGGCGCGCGGCGCCGGGCCACCCGCGCCTCTCGCAGCACTTCCTGCTCGACGCGGCGCTGCTGCGGCGGATCGTCGCGTTCGCCGGCGACGTGGCGGGGCGCGAGGTCCTCGAGGTCGGGCCCGGGCCGGGCGGGCTCACCGCGGCGCTGCTCGACGCGGGCGCGCGCGTCACGGCGCTCGAGCTCGATCACGAATGGGCGTCCTTCACGCGCGCGGAGCTCGCGGACGGGCCGCTCGAGGTGCGCGAGGCGGACGCGCTCGCGGTCGCGCCGGCGGTCGTGGCCGAGCTCGCGGCGCGCGCGGGCCGGCCGCCGCTCGTCGTCGCCAACCTGCCCTACGCGATCGCGTCGCCGCTGCTGGTCGACCTCGTGCGCGGCGCGACCGCGCCCGAGCGGATCGTCGCGATGGTCCAGAAGGAGGTGGCCGACCGCCTCTGCGCCGGGCCGAGCGGGAAGACCCGCGGGCTGCTCACGCTGCTGGTCGCGCTGCGGGCACGAGCGCGCCGCCGCCTGATCATCGCGCCCGACAGCTTCACGCCG
>DAINBU010000069.1:0-26471 GCA_036732755.1 Planctomycetota bacterium | reverse complement strand
AGCCTTTTTCTCCTCCGCCCCTCGACCCGCCCGCGCCCGTCGCGCGTTCGAGCACGAACCCCTGCTCCCCGCAGCCTCGTCACCCCCGCCCTCGACGCCCTCGACTTACTCCCCCCGCCGCGGCCCGCCCCGCCCCCTACCGCTGCTTCTTGATGAGCTTCCCGAGCGCGACGCGATCGCTCGCGAGCAGCTCCGCGATCCGCGCCGCGTTCACGTTCGCGACGATGATCAGCCCCACCTCCGTCGTGACGTCGCGGAAGATCCCTTGTTCCTTCATCTTGGCGGCCTGGTACTGGTTGTCGTCCGTCGGCGTCACGAAGTGGACCGAGTCGGCGCCGTAGCGGTGCACCAGGTAGAGGTGGATCAGCGTCATGAGCCGCTTCTTGCGGAGCGACTCGTCGAAGGTGTTCTGGTCGCGGATCGAGAGGATGTTGCGGCCGCGGCGGTCCTGGATCGGGGAGAAGACGACGTTGGCGACGCGCTCCTTGCCGGCGCCGAGGAGCGCGAGCTCGAGCAGCTCCGAGCCGGCGCGCTGCGGGCGCAGCTCGACGCGCAGCGGCTCGGCGCGGCCGTTGTGCTCGCTCCAGAGGGCGAGCCACTCCTCGAGCAGCTTCTTGGGGACCTCGGTCTGGATCAGGTGCTGGTGCTGGGTCGAGCCCTTGCCCATCGCCTTGGTGGTCGCGGTGCGGCCCGAGCAGGCGAGCAGCGCGCCGTCGAGGCGCGGGCCGCCGACCAGCGTCTGCGGCGTGCGGTAGGGCGACTCGACCAGGCGGAACTTCCGCTGCAGGCGGGCGAGCGCCAGCATCCCCTCCTGCTTCAGCGCCGTCGCGAACTCCTCGGCGGCGAGGCCGTCGATCTGGTGTCCGCCGTAGGTGATGAAGTTGAAGACGAAGCCGAGCTTGCCGAGCTCCTCGGGGAAGCGGCGCATGTCGTCGTCCGACATCCCCGTCGAGTCCCAGTTGAAGGACGGCGAGAGGTTGTAGGCGAGCATCTTCTCGGGGAACTCGCGGTGGATCGCCTCGGCGTACTCGCGCGCCTCGCCGAGGTTCGCCGACGCCGTCTCCATCCAGAGCAGGTCGGCGAAGGGCGCGGCCGCCAGCGACTTCGCGATGGCGAAGTGGAGCCCGCCGCGCACCTGGTAGTAGCCCTCCGGCGTCTTGGCGTGCTCGCAGTCCCACACGACGTTCACGCCGAGCGCGCGCGCCTTCTTGCGCGCGGCGAAGGCCGAGGCCTTGGCCGCGAACTTCCGCCACTCGGCGGCGCCCACTTCGAGCGTCTCGCCCTCGCTCGCCCGGAACTCGAGGACGTCGGCGACCGCCTCGCCGTAGGTCTTGAGCCCCGCCTCCGCCTCCCACGTCTCGAGGAAGCGCGAGGCCGCCGCGTCGAAGTGCGTCTCGACCGACGCGTCGCTCTTCTTCAGCTGCGCGACCGCGTCGGCGACCACCTTCGCGAGCCCGGTGCGCTCGAGCCACGCGTCGGCCGCGGCGTACTCGTCGTCGGAGACGGCGTAGAGGAGGTGGCCGTTGAGCTCGGCGATCCCGAGCTTCTGGAAGCGGCGCGTGAGCGCCAGGAAGCCCGCCTTGTAGGAGGGCAGGTTCACGTTGGTCGCGCCCAGGATGAACGGCTGGTCGCGCTCGTCGCCGCGGCCGTCGATCAGGTTGGCCGCCTCGGCGTCGGTGCGCGCGACGACGATCCCCGCGACCTTCATCACGTCGAGCTGGAAGCGGGCGGCGTTGAGCCGCTTGATCTGCTCGTCGCTCGCGACCAGGACCTTGCCGCCCTGGTGGCCGCACTTCTTCGTGCCCGGCCGCTGGTCCTCGATGTGGTAGCCCGGCACGCCCGCCTCGACGAAGCGGCGGATCAGGTTGCGGACGTGCGGGTCGCCGCCGTGGCCGGTGTCGGCGTCGGCGATGATGAACGGCCGGAAGTCGTGGACCGGCGTCGCCGCACGCTGCTTCTCGGTCATGCGCGAGCGCTGGTAGTGCTGGTTGCGGTCGGCCGTGAGGAGCGCGCGCACGAGCCCCGCCGCCTCGTCGGGCACCTGGCTCAACGGGTAGCTCGCGAGGTCGGGGCCGGGGTCCTCGGCCGTCGACCCCTTCGCCGACGTGGCCCAGCCGCCGAGGTAGATCCCCTCGATGCCGAGCCGCTTCATCGTGACGATCTGGCCGGGCGAGTAGGGGCCGAAGGTGGTGATGCTCTTCCGTTCCTTGAAGAGCTGGCGCAGCCGGTCGAAGAAGGAGTCGGCGGCGTCACGCGCGATGGTGTAATCGCGGGCGATCGTGCCGCGCTGCTCGGCGATCTGGCGCGCGGCGTACAGGCGCGTGATCCCGTGGAAGCGGGGCGTCTCGAACCAGCGCTGCGTCTCGGCGATCTCGGCTTCGAGGGGGGTCATGCCGAGAGTTTCGGCGAGCCCCCCGGGGTCGATCCACGGCAAATCAGGCCGGCTCGGGCGCGAATTCCGGGTTCTCGGTGCGCCGGACGCCGTCGTGGCGGAACTCCTCGAGCGCGGCCTCGATGCGCTTCTTGGCGACGGCCAGGTCGGGCCGGTCGAGCGTGAGCTGCAGCAGGTCGACGTACCAGGGCGGCTTCGCGAGCGGGCGGCCGGGGGCCGCTCCGCCCCCCGTCACGTACGCCTCAAGCGCGGCGCGCGCGATCGGCAGCGTGGTCGTCTTCGAGTCGTCGTGCACGTCGCGGTCGCGCGCGCGCTCGAGCTTCGCGAACTCTTCGCCGACGAGGCGCTGGAACAGTTCGAGGGTGAACGGGTCGCCGCGCTTCACGCCGGCCGCCGCGTCGTCGGCGGTGAAGGTCGCGCCCTTCTGCAGCCACTCCCAGAGCATGCCGAGCCGGATCTCGCCGGTCGCCATGTCCTCCATGAGGTAGAGCACGTCGTCGTTGCCGAACGAGTCGGCCGGCTTGAGCGCCGCCGCCTGGAAGCCGCGCCCGAACGCGTTTCCGTACTGCAGGCCGACGCTCACCAGCGCGCGCGCGCCGGCGACGGTGCGCGGCGCGTCGTCGAGGCGGAACAGGGCGGCGGCGTCCGCCGCCGTGTAGGTGAGGCGCGGGAATGCGCGGCCGAGCTGGTTGTCGGCGCCGACGTGCTCCCAGACCGGGCGCACGATCGGGACCATCTTCCAGTGCGCGACCCATTTGCCGCTCGCCCCCTCGCGCTGCTCCCGTTCGCCGCCCGCGATCGCGCGCCGCATGCCGGCGGCCACGCCCGCCGCCGAGCCGACCGGGATGTTGGGCTCCATGCCGCCCTGCCACAGCGCGCAGCGGCCGGCGCGGTCGGGCGTGTTGACGGCGCGGCGCACGCGGTCCTCGTAGGCGCGCATGTACCCGAAGGTCATCGTGAGCGACTCGATGTCGGGGTTCACGAAGGAGCGGTCCCACGACAGCGCGTCGGAGACGCTGTGGATGTAGTCCCAGCGCCCGGTGTTGAAGCCGACGAAGCGGCGCGCGAGCGCGGCGCGTATTTCCATCAGCTGGAAGCAGGCTTCGACCTGCTCGATCAGGACGTAGACGCGGACGGCGTCCTGCGGCAGGCCGAGCGCGCGCTCCGCCGCGGCGAGCAGTTCATCCCAGAGCGCCGCCTCCTCCGCCGTCTGGATCTTCGGCAGGTAGAGCACCAGCGACGAGCCCGCGGCGCGCAACGCCGCCTGGTTGTTCGCGAGGTAGAGCACGGCGTCGACCAGCGATGCCGAGAAGCCCCGCCCGTCGCCGCGCCGGACATGGCGGTCGTCCAAGTGCAGGCCGCGCGGCCGGAAGATCCGCGTCGTGAAGCCGAGCTGCGCCCGCCAGTCGTCGACGAGCGGCCGCTGCAGGAAGCCGCGCGCCCAGTCGTTCATCTCGACGGCGACTCTCTCGGCGACCTGCAGGAAGAGGGGGTCGCGCGCGAGCGCGAGCTTCAGGTTGCGCTGGTTCTCGAGCGACATCGTCGCGACCTGGCCGAGCGCGTCCTCGCCGTCGAACATCCAGCCGTCGGCGCCCGAGAGGAGCGCGTAGGCGACGCTGCGCAGTCCCTCGGCGGTGTTCACGCGCGGGCGCGCGGCCGGTCCGGTGCCCTGGATCCACTGGCGCTGCAGGTCGCGCGGGACTTCGCCGCCCTCGAATCTCCCCTCGCGGGCGTCCTTCACGGAGATGCGCGTGCGCGCGATCGTCGCGTCGGCCGGCAGGAAGTCGATGCGGCGCTTTTCGCGGATGCGTTCAGCGCGCCGTGCGAGGCGCGTCGCCATCACCGTCCTGCGCTCGTCGTCGAGCGGCGCGACCGCCTCGAGCGCCGCGCACGCCTCCTTGGTGAAGACGTCGGAGAAGGCGCTCCGCACGCCGATCCGGTATTCGAGCGTCCGGCCCATGTCCGGCTCCCCGCGACGGCCCCTACGCGCGCAGCTCCTCGCCAGGATTGACGAAGCGCTCCGCCTCGAAATGGTACTGGCGGTCGTGCAGCTGCCGGTACCGGCCGCCGCGCTCGAAGAGCTCCAGGTGGGTGCCGCGCTCGACGATCTCTCCCGCCTCGACCACCAGGATCTGGTCGGCCGAGCGGATCGTCGAGAGGCGGTGCGCGATGACGAAGGTGGTGCGCCGCCGCCGCAGCTGCGCGAGCGCCTCCTGGATCGTCGCCTCGCTCTCGCTGTCGAGGCTCGAGGTCGCCTCGTCCAGGATCAGCAGGCGCGGGTCGGCCAGCAGCGCGCGCGCGATCGCGACGCGCTGCCGCTGCCCGCCCGAGAGCTTCACGCCGCGCTCCCCCACCACGGTGTCGAGCCCCTTCTCGAAGCGCGCCGTGAACTCGTCGCAGTGGGCGGCGCGGCACGCCGCCTCGATGGACGCGCGCGGCGCCTCGGGGCGGGAGAAGGCGACGTTCTCCGCGATCGTGCCGTCGAAGAGGAAGTTGTCCTGCATGACGACTCCGAGGTGCGCCCGGTAGTCGCGCAGCTTGAGCCCCGCGAGGTCGCGCCCGTCGACGGTGATGCGCCCCGACTGCGGCCGGTGGAACGCCATCACGAGGCTGACGATGGTCGTCTTCCCCGATCCGCTCGAGCCGACCAGCGCCGTGGTCGAGCCGGCCGGCGCGACGAACGAGACGCCCTTCAGCACCGGCTTGCCGGCGTCGTACTCGAAGGTCACGTCCTCGAAGGCGACGTCGCCGCGAATCGTCGGGCAGGGCGCGCGCTGCGCGTCGCCGTCGTCCTCGGTCGCGGTGCGGCGGATCTCGCGGATGCGGTCGAGGCCGGCGAATGCCTCGTTCAGCTGCGTGCCGATCGACGCGATCTGGACCACCGGCCCGATCACCAGCGCGACGAAGAGCGTGTACATGAAGAACTCGCCGAGCGTCATCGTCTCGGCCAGGATCGCCTTCCCGCCCACGACCATCAGGATGATCCCGATCAATCCGGCGATCGCGGTCGACACCGACTCGATCAGCGAGACGCCGGTCATGGTCTTGCGGACGTTCGAGAAGAGGCGGTCGATGCTGGTCGCGAACACGCGCTCCTCGTGCGGCTCGGCGACGTAGGCCTTGACGACGCGGACCCCGCCGAGCGACTGGTTGAGCCGCCCGGTCGTCTCCGCCTCCATCTTGCGTCTCTCGCGGAACAACGGCCGCAAGGTCCGGAAGGCCCACGCCATCGAGACGCCGACCAGCGCGAGCGCGCCGAGCACGATCAGCGTCATGCGCCAGTTGAGCCAGAAGAGGACGCCGAGGCCGATCGCCGCGGAGACCACGCCGCCGACCAGCTGGACGATCCCGGTCCCGACGAGATTCCGGATCCCCTCCGCGTCGGTCATGATCCGCGAGATCAGGACGCCGGTCTGCGTCGCGTCGAAGGAGCGGATCGGGAGGCGGCCGACGTGCGCCTGCACCGTCTTCCGCATCTCGTTGATCGCGTCCTGGGCCGCGACGCCGAGCACCTGGCTCAGCACGAAGCCGGTCCCCGCCTGCACCAGCGTCGCCGCGCCGCCGGCGATCGCGATCGGCCAGAGCAGCGCGACCTCCCTGCGGCCGATCACGTCGTCGATCACGTGCTTGGAGAGGAACGGCATGACCGCGGCGCAGGCGCGGTTGAACAGCATGAGGAGGAGGCCGAACGAGAGCCGGCCGCGGTGCGCCACGACCAGCGCCGACGCCTCACGCCACGCGTCGGAGAGGCGGACGATCTTCCGCTTCTTCTCCGGTTCCTTCGGAGGACTCGCCGCGGGCGAGTGGTTCGGGCCGGCGTCGCTCATCGGGGCAGATTACGCGACCGGCGCGGCGAACGGCCCCTCGTGCACGATCTCGGAGAGCGGGCGGCGGTCGTTGGGCTGCTCCATCGCGGCGGCCTTCGGCGGGAGCTCCTCGCGCTTCCCGCGGCGCCCGATCGCGACCATCGCCATCACCTCGAAGAGCTCCGGCACGCGCAGCTCCGAGCGTGCGCGGTCGTAGTCGAAGCCCGCCATGCCGTGGACGACCAGCTCGCGCCGAGTCGCCTCGAGCGCGAGGTTCTCCCATGCCGCGCCCGCGTCGAACGCATGCGTGCGGTTGAACTTCTCCTTGTACTCGAAGTTCTTGCGCGAGATCACGACCAGCAGCACCGCCGCGCGCTCGCACCAGACGCGGTTGGCCTCGACGAGCAGGCCGAGGAAGAGCGGCCAGTGCGCGGTGTCGCGCCGCGCATAGACGAAGCGCCACGGCTGCGCGTTGTTGCACGACGGCGCCCAGCGCGCCGCCTCGAACAGCGCCATCAGTTCCGACTCCGGGAGCGGCTCGCCGGTCATCGCGCGCGGCGACCAGCGGTTGAGCAGCAGCGGCGCGATCGGGTGGCCCGCCTTGCGATGGCTCTTCACTTCGTCGGTGAGCGCGAGCTCGCGAGGCGTCGGCTTCGATTCGTCCATGGCGCGGAGTCTACGGCGGGAGATCGCCACGCCGTGCGTGCCCGGTCCTGCACTTCTTTCCGTTCGGCCGGCCCTCCATCCAGCGCGCGCGGAATGCGGTCGATGATCGGAACGGATCCCGCCTGACACCGAGCGCTCGCGCATGTCGAATCTTCACCGCGACTTCGTCGATGCCGTGAAGCAGCTCGAGCCGCTTCCGCCGACGGTCGCTCGCCTGACGGCGCTGCTCGCCGGGTCGGACTGGGGCATGCACGAGGTCGAGGAGTGCGTCGCCTTCGACCAGGCGCTCGCGACGAAGCTGCTGCGCATCGCCAACTCGGCGCTCTGGTTTCGCAGCCACGCGATCGGCACCGTGCGCGATGCGGTGATGCGCATCGGGTCGGGGACGGTGCTCGCGCTGGTGATGGGCGCGGGCGTGCAGCGGCGGCTCTCCCAGCCGCTGCCGCTCTACGGTCTGCGCGAGGGCGACCTCTGGAAGCACTCGGTCGCGTCGGCGCTCGCCGCGAGCGTGCTCGACTCCATGACCGACGTCGAGGTGCCGGTCGAGGCGTTCGCCGGCGCGCTCCTGCACGACGTCGGCAAGCTCGTGATGGGCCGCGTCCTCGCCGCGCGCGAGAAGAACGTGCCGCGCGACGCGCACGGCCTGCGCCGCCTCGACACGCCCGAAGCCGAGGTCGAGGTGGCCGGGCTCGACCACTCCGCGCTCGGCGGCGTGGTCGCGTCGCACTGGCAGCTCCCCGAGCGCCTGGTGACGGCGATCACCTACCACCACATGCCGCTCGAGACCGACGACGCCATCGCGTCGGTCGTCCACATGGCCGATCTCGTCGCCCACCGCGCCGAGGCGGCGCGGGCGAAGGAGGGGTCGGAGCCCCCGGTCGACGGGATGGACGACGAGGATCCCGGCCTGCTCCTCCCCCGGGGCAGCGCCGTCCTCGACCGCCTCGAGCTCACGCCCGCGGAGTTCGAGAAGGTGGTGGTCGAGGTGGGCGAGGAGCTCGACGACGTCCTGCGCCGCTACTCATGAGGAGGCGTGCGCCTCCGCGGCCGGCTGCGGCGCGGCGACGCCCTTCAGCGCCTGCAGGTCGCGCGCGAGCTCCTCGGAGAGGTACATCGCGAGCCGCTTCCAGTCGCCGTGCTCGCGGAAGTGCTTGCGCTGCCGGTCGGCGCCCGTCTCGTACTTCTCGGGGTGGCGGAGCGCCGCGAGGTACTTGTCGTCGCCGCGCTCGCGCGCGACCGGCAGCAGCTTCTCGACCAGCTCGGCCACGTCCTGCGCCAGCCCGCGCCGCTTGCCGCTCGGCGTGCGGACGAACGTCGCCTTGAGGCCGTAGCGCGTCGCGAGCCACTTGTTCTCGACCGCGATCCAGTGGCGCCGCTCCGCGCCGCGCCGCACGCGCGGTCGCTCCTTCACGAGGCGCAGCGACGCGACCGCCAGCGTCCGGATCAGCGCGACCAGCCGCAGCGTCTCGGTCAGCGTCGGCGGGATGTCGCAGATCCGGATCTCGATCGTGCCGAAGTCGGGGCGCGGCCGGATGTCCCAGTAGATGTCCTTGAAGGACGAGATCGTCTTGCAGTCGAGCATCACGCGGCAGTAGTGGCGGAACGCCTTCCAGTCCCCGAAGTACTGCGGGATGCCGGCGTGCGGCAGCAGGCGGTAGAGCGCGACGCGCGTCGACGCGAGCCCGGTGTCGACCCCCTGCCAGAACGGCGAGTTGGCCGAGAGCGCGATCAGGTGCGGCAGGTAGCGCACCAGCAGGTTGGTGACGCCGATCGCCGTGTCGCCGTCGGGCATGCCGACGTGCACGTGCAACCCGAACATCACCCGCTGGTAGGTGAGCCACTGCAGCCGCTCGAGGATCTTCGCGTAGCGCTCGTCGGGGAAGATCGTGCTCGTGGTCGCGTGGTGGAACGGGTGCGTGCTCGCCATCGCGAGCTCGTAGCCGAGCGACGTCGCGATGTTGCGCACGCGGCCGATGCGCGCCACCAGCTGGTCGCGCGCCTCGTCGACGGTGCTGCAGATGCCGGTCTTCACCTCGAGCATCGACTGCATCAGCTCGCAGGTGGTCCCGGCCACGCCGTCGTCCTCGCACGCCTTGAGGATGCGGACCGCCCCCGGCGCGAGATCGCCGCTCTCGCGATCGAGGATCTGCAGCTCGACCTCGACGCCGAAGCTCGGCTCGAGGCTGGGATGGAACGCGAGGTCTTCGTTGCGGCCGACGGACTTCGGCGCTTCGGCGCACGGCGCGATCGTGCCGTTCCCGTTGCTGCCATGGGCAGCCGCAGCGTTGCTGGCGGCGCTGTTCCCGGCGCTGTTCATGGTCGGGTCTCCTTCCGGAAGGAGGGGAGCGTGAAGGGACGCTTGCGGACGTCCGGTCCTTCCTTCCGTCTTGGACCTCTTCAGGACGGGGACCCCCCCCGCAAGCTCCTCACCCAAAGGAAAGGAGTACGCGGGCTCGGTGGCCCGGGTCTCTGCGGACCCTGCGGCGCTGGTGCATGTTTTTCCTCTGATCCGTTCCCGATTGAACAACCGTCCGTGAAGGCATGACCCCGCCTCTCTCCACGGCCGCGCAGCACGCCGAGGCTCCGCGGCTGTACGAACCGAAGGTCGACCGGCCGCTGCGGCTGGTGAGGGATCGCCGCGTCGACGCGGCCGACGACGGGCCCGCCGCCCTGCTCGGGAACTCGCGCGCGATCGCGACCCTGGTCGAGGAGATCGAGCGCGTCGCTCCGACCGAGGCTTCGGTCCTGATCGAGGGGGAGAGCGGCACGGGCAAGGAGGTCGTCGCGCAGGCGATCCACGAGCTCAGCGCGCGGCGCGACGCCCCGCTCGTCCCGGTCAATTGCGGCGCGATCCCCGACTCCCTGATCGAGAGCGAGCTCTTCGGCCACGAGCGCGGCAGCTTCACCGGCGCCGCGAAGACGCAGGCGGGCATCCTCGAGCGGGCGCACGGGGGGACGCTCTTCCTCGACGAGATCACGGAGATGCCGCTGCCCCTGCAGGTCAAGCTGCTGCGCGCGCTCGAGTCGCGGCGCGTCCAGCGGATCGGCGGCAGCGAGGAGATCGCGACCGACGTCCGCGTCCTGGCGGCGACCAACCGCCCAGCGGCCGCGGCGGTCCGCGACGGCCACCTGCGCGAGGACCTCTATTTCCGGCTCGCCGTCTTCCCGATCCGCCTCCCGCCGCTGCGCGAGCGCGAGGGCGACGTCGTCCTGCTCGCGAACCGCTTCCTCGACGCGCTGAACGAGCGCCACGGGACGGCGAAGCGCTGGGCCGAGGGCGCCCTCGACGAGTTCGAGGGGCGGCCGTGGCGCGGGAACGTGCGCGAGCTGAAGAACGCCGTGCTGCGCTCCTTCATCCTCGCCTCCGACGAGCTCCGCACCGACGCGCAGCGCGCCTTGCCGCGCTACGGCACCGCACCCGTGGGCGAGGGCGGCACGTTCACGCTCCGCGCCGGCGTCTCGATCGCGGAAGTGGAGCGTGTGCTGATCCGACTCATTTTCGACGCGACGCACGGCGCCAAGCCCGAGGCGGCGCGCAGCCTCGGCATCAGCCTGAAGACGCTCTACAACCGGCTGCACGAGTACGAGTCGTCGCGCGCGTGACGTGCCTCGCGCGGAGCGCGCGGCACCGGCGTTGCGCCGGGAGCCGCCCCCGACGAGGAGTACCCCCATGTTGGAAGCTCTCTCCTGTCTGTTCGCGGGAGCCCTCTTGGTGCAGGAGCCCGCGCCCGCACCGCGTCCGCCCAAGCCCGACGAGCGCCGCCCCGCCGTCGCGCTCGACCCCGAGCTGCGGCGCGCCGTCGACCTGCTGCGCGCGGCGCACGGGATGCGCTTCGAAGCGGTCGTCAACGCGCACGCCCCGCAGCCGCGCGCGCTCGCCGACGCGGCGAAGCGGCCGCCGTCGCGCGCGCCCGACGTCGCCGACGAGGTCCGCCTGACGACGCGCGCCGAACGCGACCGGCCGCTGCAGGTCGAGCACGAGCGGCTCGATGCCTTCCGGCTCGGCGAGCGCGTGGTGTGGAAGGCGAAGGGGAGCGAGGAGTGGCAGCTCTTCACTCTCAAGCGCAGCGACGAAGGTCCGCCGGCCACGCGGCCGCAGCCGGCCGTCCTCCCCGCCGGCGAGGATGCCCGGGTCCTGCGCGTCGTCGCGCAGCTCACCACGCCGCGCGACCTGCTCGAAGCGGTCGAGGGCCGCGTCACGAGCTGCACGAAGGTGTCGGCGCGCGACGGCGAGGAGACGGGGACGGTCTTCGAGTGCGGGCTCGAGCCCGACGTGGCGCGGCGCGCCTTCGCGGCGCTGCTCGAAGGCGAGGCGCCGCGCGTCGACGTGCTCACCGCCGTCTACTCGCTGCGCATCGCCGTGGTCCAGGGCCAGGTCGCGCAGCTCGCGCTCGAGCACCGCGTCCCGCTGCGCGGCGCCCCGGCCGACGCCGACGGCCAGGTCGAGACGCTTCGCCGCTACCGGATCCGGGAGACGGGCAACGTCAAGGTCGAGGTCCCCGAGGAGGTGAAGCGCCTCCTCGAAGGTGAGTCGGGGGCCGACGAGCCGGGGACGGCCGACCGGAAGACCCGCTGATCGGCCGTTACGATCCCACCCCGCGCCGCGCTTCCCGGCCGCATCGCCGGGAGCCGCGGCGCGGAGTGCCATGGCCCACATCACCTTCCCCGCCGTCCTCGCGCGCCACGTCGACTGCCCGCCGGTCGACGTGAAGGGGGCGACCGTCCGCGCGGCGCTCGACGCCGCGTTCACCCTGAATCCGCGCCTGCGCGGCTACCTGCTCGACGACGACGGCTCGCTGCGGCTCCACATGGCCGTGTGGGTCGACGGCAAGTTCCTCCGCGACCGCAAGAAACTGTCGGACGCGATCGCGCCCGACGCCCGCATCGACGTGTTCCAAGCCATCTCGGGAGGTTGAGCGTGCCCCCATCGCTGCTCGTCGCCACGAAAAAGGGTCTCTTCGAGTTCCGCCGCCGCGGCAAGGGGAGCTGGAAGGCCCAAGCTCTGGCGTTCCTCGGCGCACCGGTCTCGGCGAGCCTCGGCGATCCGCGCGACGGCACCGTCTACGCGGCGCTCGACCACGGCCACTTCGGGACGAAGCTCCACCGGCGCGGCCGCGACGGGAAGTGGGAGGAGCTCGCGACGCCGAAGTACCCGCCGCGCGCGAAGGGGACGAAGAGCGAGGACTCGATGGGTCGGCCGCTCTCCTCGACGCTCAAGATGATCTGGACGATGGAGATCGATCCGCGCCGCGCGGGCTCGCTCTGGTGCGGGACGCTGCCGGGCGGCCTCTTCCACAGCAAGGACCGCGGCGCCACGTGGGAGATCGTGCGCGGCCTCTGGAGCCGGCCCGAGCGCAAGCAGTGGATGGGCGGCGGCTACAACGACCCGGGCATCCACTCGATCTGCGTCGACCCGCGCGACGGCGGGCGCATCGCGGCCGGCATCTCGTGCGGCGGCGTGTGGCGGACGGTCGACGGCGGGACGACGTGGGAGCAGGCCGCGCACGGCATGCGCCAGGACTACGTGCCGGCGGAGCAGGCGTACGACCCGCAGACGCAGGACGTCCACCGCGTCGTGCAGTGCCGCGCCGCGCCCGACCGCTTCTGGGCGCAGCACCACAACGGGATCTTCAAGAAGCCGGCGCAGGGCAAGTGGCAGGAGGTCGAGGCGAAGGCGCCGAGCCGCTTCGGCTTCGCGTGCGCGGTCGACCCGAACGATCCCGAGGTCGCCTGGTTCGTGCCGGCCGTCAAGGACGAGTGCCGCGTGCCGGTCGGCGGCCGCCTCGTCGTCACGCGCACGCGCGACGGCGGGAAGAGCTTCGAGGTGCTGAAGCAGGGGCTGCCGAAGGAGACGGTCTGGGACCTCGTCTACCGCCACGGCCTCGACATCAGCGCCGACGGCCGCATGCTCGTCATGGGCTCGACGACGGGAGGGCTCTGGGTCAGCGAGGACGGCGGACGCGGCTGGAGCGAGCTCTCGAGCCACCTGCCGCCGATCTACGGGGTGCGCTTCTTCGCCGATTGAGCGCGCCGCTCAGCGCGCCCCCGCGGCCTTCCACTCCTTCATCAGCGTGCGCAGCCCTTCGCGGTAGCCCTCGGGGAAGCTCGGGTCCTTGCTCTTCTCGAGCGCCTGCTCGATCCAGGGGAGCGCCGGCTCCTCGTCGTCGAGCTCGTGGAGGATGCGGCCCTTCCATTCGCAGGTCCACGCGTTCGACTCGATCGCGTGCGCCTCTTCGATGAGCTTCAGCGCGGCGTCGAGCTTCTCCTTGCGCTTGCACCAGTACTGGGCGACCTGGAGGCGCGTCGACCAGTCCTTCGGGCCCGCCTTGGCGAGCGCCTCGTCGATGCGCTTCGAGACGATCGCGTCGACGTCGATCCTGATCGGGACGACGACCCGCACGTCGTCCCACGCGACGGAGAGCTCCGCGCCGTCGGCCCCCGTCGGATCGAGCGCGATCGTGAACCACTCGCGCCGCGCCGGCTTCGGCGCGCGCTCGACCTTCACGACGAACTGGGCGACATCCTTCGTCGAGTCGTAGAAGTAGGAGCCCCACTGCTTCGCCACCTGGTTCAGGACGAAGGTCCAGCGCTCCGCCTCGACTTTCGCGAAGAGCGCGTACGTGCCGGCCGGCAGCTCCTTCCCTCCGATCGTGAACGGGTCGCTGCAGGTGAAGGTCGTCGCCTCGTTCGCGCCGAGGCGCCAGACGGGGCCGGCGGCGGCGACGTCCTTCATCACGTCACGGCCGCGCAACGCCGGCCGGTGGTAGTTCACCGTGAGCGTCGAGACGCCCACGTCGAGCGTGAGCGTCGCCGCCGGGCTCTCCTGCGGCAGCTTCATCTGGGCCGGCGCGCGCGGAGAGAGGAGGAGAGAGGCGGCGACGGCGAGGAAGAGCGATTCGAGACGGTGCGGCGCACGGGACATGGCAGGAGCTCCGGTCAGACGTCGAGGCGCTGCGCGTACGGGACCGTCTCCCCCGCCTCGACGTGGCGGCGCAGGAGGCGCAGGTACATCGCCCAGCAGAAGCACGAGACGCGAAAGTGTTCGTTCCCGGCCGGCCACCCGCGGTGGTGGAAGCGCAGCCGGGTCGACGCGCCCTGGGCCTCGAGCTCGAAGCCGATGCGCGTCCCCTGCCAGTCGGCGTCGGCCTGCGTCATCTCGAGCTCGAAGCGGACGCCCGGCTCGCACGCGGAGACGCGCGCACGCCAGTCGAAGTCCGGGGGGAACCACAATTCGAAGGTGGCCCCGGGCCGGGCCGTCCCCTTCGAGCGCTCGGTCCACCACGCGTCGAGCCCCGCCGGCGTGCTGACCGCCTCGAACACGCGTGCTGCAGGCGCCTCGATGGGAAAGTCGAAGAGGATGTCGGCCACGAGGGCTCCCTCCGGTCGGCGCGGTCGCGGGAGCGTAGCCGCCCGAACCCCCGTCGCGCATTGACCTGCGCCGCCGGATCGGACAGGCTGCCAGGCTCGGGTCCGGTCGGAAGTGGGCGCGCCACCCGCAGCGGAGAAGGGGGCGTTTGAGAGAAGGGGAACGACCGGGTCGGCGCGGTGCTCGGGGTGGAGCGCGGCTCGTCGCGCTCGCGCTCGCGTCCGTCGTTTCGGCCTGCTACGGACCGGTGGTCAAGAACGACGCGCACGAGCTCTACGAGCCGGCAGAGCACGGGCGCGACGGCTTCGTCCGCGTCCTCGGCATGAACGTCCACTACGTCGAGGCGGGGCCGGACGAGGCGACCGCCGCGAGCGACCCGCCGATCGTCCTGATCCCCGGTGCGTTCAGCACCTACCGCGTCTGGAACCGCGTGCTGCCGCTGCTCGCCGCGCGCCACCGCGTCTTCGCGCTCGACTACATCGGCACCGGCGACTCCGACAAGCCGGAGGAGGGCTTCGGCTACACCGTCGGCGAGGAGGCCGACGTGGTCGCCGCGTTCGTCCGCGAGCTCGGGCTCGAGAAGCCGCTGCTCGCCGGCGTCTCCTACGGCGCGTCGATCGCGCTCAACGTCGCGGCCCGCTACCCCGAGCTGCCGGGCCGCGTGGTCTGCGTCGAAGGCGGCGTCGTGATCGCGCCCGACGTCCTCAAGTACGGCCACTTCGACGCCATCTTCGCCGTCCCGGTCTTCGGCGACGTGGTCCTGTTCCTCGGACGCCTCGGGTTCTTCCGCGAGGCGATCTCGAAGTCGATCATGGCCGGAGCGTGGGACCAGCTCTCCGAGGAGGAGCGCGACCAGATCGTCGCGATCCAGGCGTCCTACGTGAAGACGACCGTGCGCAGCGCGATGTACGACGTCTACTGCGCGATCACGGGCTACATCGACTTCACGGCCGAGATGGGACGCGCCACGGCGCCGATCCTCTACCTCTATGGAGAGTCGTCGCGCTACCGCGACGTGGCCGAGGCGAACATCGCCTTCTTCCGCGAGCGCCGCTGCAACGTCGAGACGCTCCTCCTGAAGAACGGCATCCACGACCTCCAGCTGCAGTACCCGCGTGCGGTCGCGGAGATCATCCTCGACGACGCGCGGCGCGCCGGCGATCCCGCGCCCCCCCCGCGTCCGGCCGGGCCGGTCGCCATCGACTCCGTCGCCTGCGTGCGCGGGCCCAACTTCGCCGCGGCGCCCCGCCCCGGCCGCGCCGGCGTCCACGCGCTGCGCACGCAAGTGCCGCCCATGATGGGCGAGGACCCGCGCCCGATCCCCTACCTCGATCCCGAGGAGTGAGGGCGCGCGCCTCCGGGCGCGGCGCCGCGGACGCGAGCTATGCTGCCGCGCCCTTCCGAGGGACCGGCCGCTCCCCGCTCGACGGTCGCCGCCTCGGCAGGACGTGCGAAACCAAGAGCCAAGGAGAAGAACGTGACCGCCACCTGGAAGAAGATCGCCGGCGCGAGCCTGCTGCTGCTGGTCGTGAACGCCAACGCGTTCGGACAGAAGACCGGGAGCACCAACCGCAACGCCCCCAAGGTCTCGCAGACGCTGACCATCGGCAAGGAGACGCTCAAGCTCGACTACACGTCGATCACGTGGGGCGAGGGGCAGTGGGCGAAGCAGCTCTCGGACGAGGCGACCAAGGCCGCCGCGAAGGCCAACCTGAACAAGGCGGCCGAGAAGGAGGCCCTCGGCTCGTTCGAGACGAGCGTGGCGCTCACGATCGGCGGCCAGAAGGTCGCCGCGGGCGCCTACAAGCTGCGCTTCACGCTCGACGACAACTACAAGTGGCAGATCGTGCTGGCGGGCGACGCCGCGTCGGTGACCCTGCCGCTCGACCTGAAGCAGGTCGAGGACGAGACGAAGCGGCTGCGCGTCGGGTTGCTCGCCGGAGAGAAGGACAACACCGGCGAGATCCACGTCGCGTTCGGCAAGCAGCGCTGCCGCATCGCCGTCGCTCCCGACGCGAAGTGAACGGCGCGCGTCGGCCGGCGTGAGCGACGCGTACCCCTCGCGCATCGTCTGCCTCACCGAGGAGCCGACCGAGGTCCTCTACGCGCTCGGCGAGGAGCGCCGCATCGTCGGCATCTCCGGCTTCACGGTCCGCCCGCCGCGGGCCCGCAAGGAGAAGCCGCGCGTCTCGGCGTTCATCTCGGCGAAGATCGACGCGATCCTGGCACTCGAGCCCGACCTCGCGATCGGTTTCTCCGACCTCCAGGCCGACATCGCACGCGATCTCGTCCGCGCCGGCGTCGAGGTCTGGATCAGCAACCACCGCAGCGTCGCCGGGATCCTCGCCTACGTGCGCCGCCTCGGCGCGCTGGTCGGCGCCGCGGCGCGCGCCGACGACTTCGCGCGCGGCCTCGAGCGCCACGTCGAGGAGGTCGGCCGCGCCGCGCGGCAGCTCGCCCGCCGGCCGCGCGTCTGGTTCGAGGAGTGGGACGACCCGCTGATCAGCGGGATCGAGTGGGTCGCCGAGCTGGTCCGCATCGCGGGCGGCGACGACGTCTTCCCCGAGCTCGCCGCCAAGCGCCTCGCCAAGGACCGCATCGTCGCCGACCCGGCCGAGGTCGTGCGCCGCCGGCCCGACGTGATCTTCGCGTCGTGGTGCGGGAAGAAGTTCGTCCCCGCTCGCGTCACGGCGCGCCCCGGCTGGGACGCGCTCCCCGCCGTGCGCGACGGCGAGCTGCACGACGTCCCCTCGCCGCTCATCCTGCAGCCCGGGCCGGCGGCGCTGACCGACGGGCTCGACGCGCTGCACTCCGTGATCGCGCGCTGGGCGGCACGGCCGTGACGGCGCGGTCGCTCGCGGCGCCGGCGACGCTCCTCCTGCTCGTCGGCACCGGCTGCGCCGGCGTCGAGCTCACCCCCGCCGCCGTCGAGCGCGCCCTGGTCGAGGCGCCGGCGCCGGCCCGGGCCGCCGCGACGTGGCGCAAGGCGGTCGCCCTCGCCAACGAGTTCCTCGCGTCGGCGCAGCGGCGCACGCTGCCGGAGGGCCGCATCGAGCTCTCCGACGCCGCGGGCATGCGCTTCGTCACGAGCGCGGGCACCTGGCCGATCGCCGTGCGTTGCACGACGTGGGGCGACGTCTGCCTCGCGTTCGGCTTCGCGGCGCAGGAGCGGGAGTGGGGCTTCGTCGTCGGCTCGAAGGAGCCCGAGCGCGACCGCCTCGTCGACAACTCGCTCTTCGTCGCGCCCGGCGGCATGCGCAAGTCGGCGAGCGCCGTCGCCCACCTGATCCTGCACGAGACGACGCACGTCGTCTGGCGCGAGGGCACCGTCGGCTTCTGGAACGGCGTGTCCTACTACCTCGAGTCGATCTTCCTCTTCCGCTACTCGAACCACTCCGACGAGCGCCGCCCCAACGCGACCGACGAGGAGTTCGACTGGTTCGTGAACGAGCGGGCGCTGCGCGCGGCGGACGACGCCGCGCGGCTCGCCGCACTTGTCTCGTACATCGAGCGCCACCTCGGCGAAGCGCACGACACCTGCCGCCACGGCCCGTTCGAGGAGGCGCCGCCCGCGCCACCGGACCCGCGTTGACGAGCGCGCGCTAGCATTTCGCGCCTTCTGAACCGATCCGGAGCCGACCCGTGCCCACGCCCGATCCGCGCCGCCGACCGCCGCCCGCGAAGGCGCCGTCCCCGTCCGCTCCGCGCACGCGCGCGCGCCCGCCGCCGCCCAAGCCCATCCCGCTCGTCCCGGTGCTCGCCGGCTTCGGGGTCGTGGTGGTCGCGCTGGTCGTATTCCTGATCGTCAAGGGCCGCGGCCCCGACCGGCCACCCTCCACCCCACCGACCGCTTCCGTCACCGACGCGCCCGACGCCGCCGGCGCCGCGAAGAAGGAGCCCGCGGCGCCGGTCCCCGAGCCGGCGAAGCCGGTCGTCGCCGCGCCGCCGCAAAAGCCGCCGCCGACGCTCGCCGAGGTGATCCAGCGCATCGAGAAGGCGACCACCGCCGAGGAGGCCGCCGAGGTCGCGCGCGACGCCGAGCGAACGAAGGACGCGAAGCTCGTCGAGCAGTGCTGGACGAAGGTGCTGAAGATCGACCCCGAGCACGAGGACGCGCGCGCGAAGCTCGGCGTCGAGGCGCTCGACCCGATGAAGGACCTGCCCGGCTTCGCCGCGATCGTCGCGACGCCGCAGCGCGTGCACCTGAAGCCGTTCCGCGAGGCGGCGCGCGGCGAGCTGACGAAGAGCGACCGCGAAGCGCTGCTCGCGAGCTGGGACGCGGCCAAGAAGGAGATCGACGCGCGCGTCGAGAAGGCGAAGACACAGCCCTTCTACGCGCAGGTCGACCAGCTGCGGATCGACCTCGCCGACAAGAAGTTCTTCTCGACGCTCGAGTACGAGATGGTCGAGAGCAAGCCCCCCTACGCGCTCTTCATCGAGGTGAAGGGGACGCCCGACGAGCGCAGGAAGCGGCGCGCCGAGGCCGAGGCGAGCTACACGCCCTTCCTCGAGGCGTACGACAAGAAGATCCGCTCGTACCTCTTCGCGCTCGCGCCGAAGCCCCCCGACCACGACCCGCTCTTCCCCGTCTTCGTCTTCCTCAACTTCGACCGGTACAGCGACTACAGCGTCGCCGAAGCGGGCGAGAAGTCGCCGCCCGGCCGCCGCGCCCACTACGAGCCGGGCAAGAAGCAGTGCTTCACCTACTCGCCGGTGCTCAAGGTGGGCTACGGCGCGTTCACGGAGGGCACGCAGTCGCTGCTGCACGAGCTGACCCACGCGTGGGTCGACCAGCTCGCCTCGCCCGACGGCGGCGCGACGCGGAGCATCGGCTGCCTCCAGTCGCACTGGTTCAGCGAGGGGATCGCGGAGTTCATGTCGTGCCAGTTCCTCGACCGCGGCGAGGTCCGCTTCCAGCCGTGGCGCTCGGGCCGCGTCTCAGGGGCGTTCCGTCCGCCGGGCTGGCGCATCCCGGTGGCGAAGGCGCTCGAGATACGCCTGCACGGACTCGACTTCTGGGCGCAGCAGCAGATCCAGAACCTCGACGTGAAGAAGCGCGAGGAGGCGCTCGTCACCATCTCGAGCGGCTTCTACGCCGACATGAGCAACTTCATCCTCTGGCTCAACCTGAAGTCGGGAGCCGATCGGCCGCGCCAGTTCGAGGCGTACGCGCGCGAGGAGATGGCGGGGAACGGCGGCATCGAGTCGTTCCAGCGCTGCGTCCCGAAGCTGCTCGACGAGGTGAAGGACCTCGACAAGGCGATCGACGACTTCGTGCTGCGCATCGCGAACGGAAAGATCAATCCCTACCAGGAATACGAGTCGTCGAACGACGGCGCGCCACCTCCCAAGAAGTGAGGTCGAGGGTCTTTCCGCGGGGCGATTCCGTCACCCCGTCGTCATCCTGCAGTCGCTCGCGCCGCCGCGTTCCGAGTGCGGCGGCGCGAGTCGTTACCGGGCGTGCGGAAAGACGTAGCGCGGACGTCGTTGGCGCGAGTGGAACGCGTCGCAGTTCCCGTCTCGTGGTCCGATCCCGCCATCCGGCCGCCCCCGCGGCCCCGTTCCCGCCAGGAACACTCCCATGACCGGTCGGCTCACCGTCCGCAGCGCCGCGACATCCCCCTTCGTCCAGTTGGCCGCGCTCGCCGTGCTCGCGGCGGCGCAGCTCGGCGTCGCGCGGCCGCAGTCGCCGGCGGCGCCGGCCGACGACGGCGCGCGACCCGCGGCCGATGCGGCCAAGGACCCGGGACTCCACTTCACCGACGTGCTCGAGGCGTCGGGCGTCCGCTTCCGCCACCACTTCCTCGACAGCGAGAGCGGCACGAACTTCCGGGTGAACCCCTACGACCACGGCAGCGGCATCTGCATCGCCGACGTGAACGGCGACGGGCTCGACGACCTCTACTTCCTCGACTTCCTCGGACCGGCCGCCCTCTACCTGAACCGCGGCGGGATGAAGTTCGAGGACGTGACGGCGCTGTCGGGCATCGCGGTCGACCGCGCGCTCAAGGTCGGCGCCGCGTTCGGCGACTGCGACAACGACGGCGACCTCGACCTCTACGTCACGACCTATCGCGGCGGGAACCACCTGTTCCAGAACGACGGCCACGGCGTCTTCACCGACGTGACGAAGAAGGCGGGCGTCGGCTACACCGGCCACTCGAGCGCGGTGACCTGGTTCGACCGCGACGGCGACGGCGACCTCGACCTCTTCCTCTGCAATCTCGGGAAGTTCACCACCGACACGGTGAGCCAGGAGGCCGACTGGTTCTTCGAAGGCGTCTCGCTCCCGTTCGGCGAGGTGACCAAGACTCCCGACGCGCGCAATCCCGGCGAAGGCTGCATCCTCTGGGACAACCGCGGCGACGGCACCTTCGCCGACGTGACGAAGGAGGCGGGCGTGTCGGCCTCGGAGTGGAACGCCGACGCGGCGGTCGCCGACATCGACCTCGACGGCGACCTCGACCTCTACGTCACCAACATGTTCGGCGCGGACCGCCTCTACCGGAACCTGGGCGACGGGAAGTTCGAGGAGATCACGACGACGGCGCTCGGGCGCACCAGCTGGGGCGCGATGGGGGCGCGCTTCTTCGACGGCGACGGCGACGAGCTCCCCGACCTCTACGTGGTCGACATGCACTCCGACATGTGGCTCAATCCCGACGAGCGCGACCGCGTGCACCCGACCGCGAAGTTCAACACGCCCGCCGGCTCCAACGCGAAGGACTGGAAGGAGATCACCTCGCCCGAGCAGACGCACGCCCACACCGTCCTGTTCGGGAACACCTACTTCCGCAACCGCGGCGACGGGCGCTTCGAGGAGATGTCGGCGCAGGCCAACCTCGAGACGTGGTTCCCGTGGGGCATCGCGGTCGGCGACTTCGACGACGACGGCGCCGAGGACCTCTACGTGCCGACGGGGATGGGGTACCCCTACTACTTCTGGCCCAACGCCTTCCTGCGCAACGACGGCAAGGGGGTGTTCCGCGAGCAGGCCGACGAGGTCGGGCTCGGCATCCCGGGCAAGCTGCGCCGCATCGAGGGCACGACGATCAAGGGCGTGAAGGCCACGCGCAGCTCGCGTGCGGCGGCGGTGTCGGACCTCGACGGCGACGGCGACCTCGACCTCGTGGTCAACAACTTCAACCACGAGCCCTACCTCTACCGCAACGATTCGCCGCCGCGCCACGCGCTGCGCCTCCAGCTGCGCAACCGCGTGAAGAGCGCGGCGTGGGGTGCGCGCGTGCGCGTCGTGACGACGGCACGCACCTGGTCACGCGAGCTCGCCAACGCGCAGGGCTACCTGTCGCAGTCGAGCGCCGTGCTGCACGTCGGCCTCGGCGCCGTCGCCGCCGTCGAGCGCGTCGAGATCTTCTGGCCGGGGAGCCGCACGCCGCAGGTCGTGGCCGCGCCGCCGCTCGATCGCGTGGTGGTCGTCGACCAGCAATAGGCCGGTCAACCTCGACTTCCGCACCGACGTCGAGCAGATCTCGGCCGCCACCGGCGCCACCCCGAACTTCACGCTCGACGCGGCGCGCTCTCCTTTCGGCGAAGTGAAGCGCTCCGGCCCGTGACGGCGCTCCCGGCGCGCGCCGTGCTCACAGCATGTCGAGGATCTCCGCGATGGCCGCGAGCTTCGCCCGGTAGTTCGAGTCGACCGAGAACTCCGCCGGCCACGGAAGAGGCTCCCGCGAGAGCAGGAGGCCGAGCGCGACCTCGGCGAAGGCGCGCCGCAGCGGCGGTTGCGTGGCGTCGCGCGCGAGCGCGAGCAGCGGCGCGCGCGCGGCCGGGTCGCGGGCGAGGCCGAGCGCGCGCACCCCCGCGCCCGCCTCGGCGACCGTCGCGCCCGCCTGCATGCCGGCGATCAGCGCCATCGTGTCGGCCGGATCGCCCTGCAGGCCGATGCCGTAGGCGAGCTCGATCCGGTATTTCGCGTCGTGGACGCCGCGGCGCATTTCGTCGCGCAGCTCTCCCGCGTGGTCGCGTGTTCCCATCAGGCCGAGGGCCAGGGCGATGTAGCCCTTGAGTGACGCGTCGTTCGACTCGCCGAACCGCTTCCAGAGCCGGTCCGCCTCGCCTTTCACGTCGAGGAGGCCGAGCGCGACCGCCGTCGCCCCCTGGTAGGAGGGGTTCGTCGCGGCGTCGAAGACCTCGGCGAGCCGGCGCACGCAGCCGGCGCGCGCCTCGGGCGGCAGCTTCTCGTTGCGGAAGTAGACGGCGAGCGCGAGCGCGGCGTGCGGCTGGTGGGTGATGTGACGCGAGCCCGCGAGCTCTTCTTGGAGCCGCGCCGTCAGCAGCGCGTGCGCCGCCGCGTGCCGCTCCGGTTCGCGGTCGCGGGCGCCGATCGCAGCGAGCGCATGGATCGCGAAGTGGCGCGTCTGGTCGTCCTTCGCGCGCTGGATCGTCTCGACCAGGACCCGGAGCGCGTCGTCGTCCTCGATCGTCGCGATCCGGCCGACGGCGATGGCGAGGGAGCGGCGCAGGTCGTTCGTCGTGCGATCGTCGCGCAGCGCCGGCAGGAGGCGCGTGGAGAGCGCCGCGCGGACGGCGTCCGCGTTGGCCGCGTCGATCCGCGCGAGATGGATCAGCGCGATCGGCGCCTGCGCGCGCACGAGCTCGTTCAGGGACGGATCGCGCATGCGATCGAGCAGGAACGTGACGCGCTCCTCGGCGCTCTCGCCCGCGGGCTCCGGCACCATCCCGAGCGCGAGCAGCGCCATCTGCTTCAGGCTGGCGTCGATCGTGTCGGGGCTCTGCACGACCGCCTTCAGGTCGGGCGCCGCCTCCGCGGCGTGCAGCATCCCGAGCGACGCCGCCGCGAACGCGCGCACCATGCCCTCGACCGCGTCGGAGCGATTCGTGAGCGCGCGGCCGGCGTCCGTGTCGCCGAGCAGCTCGCGCAGGAGCGGGATCGATTCCGGCCGGCCGAGGACGCCGAGCGCGAGCGTCGCCGCCTCGCGCGCCGTCTTGCCCGGATGGTGCAGCGTCTTCGTCAACGCCGCGCGCACGCTCCCGTCGGCGTCGCCGCCGCGCGCCGCGCGGCCGAGCGCGAGCGCTGCCGAGTCCACGACGTCGGGATCGGACTCGTGGAGCGCCGCGAGCAGCGTCGCCACGATCTCCGCGTCCGACGGAGCCGAGGCGGCGCGCGCCGGATCGGCGGCGCCCTTCGCGGCGGACGCCGCGTCCACCGCGCTTTCCACGAGGAACGGATCCTTGTTGTGCTCCCACCAGAACTCCCAGCGCTCGAAGCCCTCGCCATTGCTGCGCTTGGTCATGCCGAGGGACCCGCCACGGATGCCGCCAGCGCCACCCGTGGCCGGGCCGTTGTGGCCGCCCGAGGTCCGGCCCGCTTGGCGAGACGCGCCGCTGCTCGTCGGCGCGCCCGTAGCCGGCGTGCCAGGTCCTCCCGGATTGCCCGGAGGCGTCGTGTCGCCGCCGCCGCCGAGCCCCGGCATGTGGGGCAAGCGCCCGGAGTCGGTGCCTTCGTCCGCCACCCGACCCTCGCGCGGCGCTGCGCCGCCGTCCGCGAGCTTCACGTTGTCCTCGACCACGAGGAACGACGTGTAGGGCGTCACGAGCTGGTGCGCGAGGCCGAGCGAGAGCACCTCGTTCTTGATCTCGGCGTTGCCGCCCGACACGCGCAGGTCGTCGAGGAGGCGCTCGACGCGCGTCTTGGCCCAGATCTGCGCGACGAAGTCGCGGCGCGGCGTCGTGCGCGGGAACTCGACCGGCACGTCGACCGCGACCGACTCTCCGCCCGACTTCCCACGCAGGTGGAGCACCGCCTTGCCCACGCCGCGGAAGCGGCCGCACACCAGCAGCGCGCGCCCTTGGAAGAGGTCGGGCAGCCGGCGCGGCTCGCGGTCGAGGATCGCGACCGCGTCGCCCGCGCTCTCGACCTCGACCATCGGGTCGATCAGGAGCGGCGTCTTCAGCCGCTCGAACAGCGCGCCGAGCGGGACCTCGAGGTTCTCGTCCTCACGGACGTAGCGCGCGTCGCCGCGCCCTTCGACCGCGAGCTTGGTCAACAGGAAGTCCTTCACGTCGTTGCCGACGCCGAAGGCGAAGAGGCGGGTGCCCGCAGACTGCTGCCGCCACGCGGCGAGGATGCGCTCGGGCGCCGTCTCGCCGACGGTCGGGTCGCCGTCGGTGAGGAAGACGACCGCGGCCAGGCGGCCGGCGCCGTCGTCCCCGCGCGGCCGCGTCGCCGCCTTCAGCGCGTCGGCGATGTTGGTCCCGCCGGTCGCAGCGATGTCGCACGCGGCGCGGCGCGCCCGCGCCAGGTTCTCCGCCGTGGATTCGAGCCAGCGCCCGTCGCCGAGCGAGGTCACGTCGGAGGAGAACGAGATGACGTCGAAGCGGTCGCCCGGCTTGAGCGTGTCGAGGCCGGCGAGCAGCGCGGCGCGCGCCTGCTCGATCTTCCTGCCCTGCATCGAGCCGGAGCGGTCGATCACGAACGCGACGTCGCGCGGGATCGCGGGCGGCGCCGCGAGCTTCGGGACGATGCGGGCGATGAACCACCCGTCCGCCGCGTCGCTTGGCCGGGCGGCCAGCAGCGCGACGTCGAAGCCCTCGCGGCGCGGGATCGCGCGCACGACGAACGGCCCGGCGGGCGTCGCGCCGTCGGCGGAGAAGCTCGCCTCCGCCTCCTCGGCGCAGACCTTCAGCACGGCCTGCGGGTGCGACGGGCAGTCGAGGCCGGAGAGTCCGTGCGCCGCCGAGACGGTCACGCGCACGCGCAGGTCACCGATCGCCCCGCACTTCGTCGGCAGCGGGATCTCGAGGGTCTGCAGCGCGAGGTCGTCGCGCACGACGTGCGAGTACTCGAGCTTGACGCGGACCGTGTCGAACTTCGGGATCGGGTAGACGTTGACGCGGAACTCCCGCCAGCCGACCTGCTCGAGCAGCCCCGGGTCCTTCTGCTTGCGGACGATCGCGTCGTAGGTCCGGCGCGCCTGCGCCGCCTCGAGCACGCGGCCGTGCTTCTCGACGCCCCCCATCCACATCGAGAAGGCGCCGATCACGGCGTCCTCCGGCAGCTGGAAGCGGTAGACGCCTTCGAGAACCTGGCCGGTCGTGTTGCGGAACGTCTCGTCGACCGTGACGTTCGCGACGCCTTCCTCGACCTTCGCGTCGATCCGGTCGATCTCGATCTTGATCGCGCCGGAGCCCGCGTTCTCGCCGCCGATCTCGAGTCGTTGCGCGAAGCCCCGCGGTGCGATCCCGACGACGCCGACAAGAAACGCGCACGCGGCGAACCACCGGTGGGTGAACATGGGACGGCTCCTGGCGAAGAAGCGCGGTCCCGGACATCGAAGGAGCCGCGCACGCGGGCTCGGGTCGGAAGGGCGCGCGCGGTCGCAACGCGCGGACCGCGACGGCCCTCGGTCGCGAAGGGACGGATGGCGCCGACGCGCGACGTCCCGAGCCGCGTCCGGTCGGTAACGGACGGCTCAGCCGTCGCGCCGCCGCTCCCGCGGGATCAGCAGCGCCAGCGCCTCGAGCTCGAGCCCCGTCAGCCAGTGCCAGTGGAGCAACTGCGCGAGGCGGTCGAGCTCGTGCTCGGCGAGGAGAGGCCGCTCGCCGGCGGCCGTCTCGAACTCGAGCAGGTCGAGCTCGCCCGCCTCCTCGAGGAAGGCGACGTCGACGCGGTACCACTGCGCGACCACCTCGACCCGGAGGTAGCGCTCGCCGCGGACGAGGATGAAGTCGCTCCCAGTGTCGCTCATCGTCCGCCTCGCTGGCGCGCGCCGCCTTGCACGGGGCCCGGCGCCGCGGCCGCGGCGCGCCGCAGCGCCTCGAGCGGCGCGCCGTCGACGCCGTCGGGCGGCGTCACGATCGGCACGACCGAGAAGTCGCCGCGGGCGCCGTCCTCGCGCGCGAGCCCGTGGCCGCGCAGCCGCAGCCGCGTCGCGAACGGGAAGCGCGGCGGGATCTTCACCTTGGCGACGCCGTCGAGCGTCGCGACCTCGACCGCCCCGCCGTCGAGCCACTCGGCGAGGGAGACCGGCACGAGCGCCTCGACGTCGGCGCCCAGCCGCTTGTAGGCGCCGTCCGATTCGAGCCGGATCGTGACGTAGAGGTCGCCCGCCTCCGCGCCCGCCTCGCCCGGTTCGCCGAGGCCGGCGAGGCGCAGCGTGAGGCCGTCGCGCGCGCGCTCGGGGATCTTGAGCTCGACGCTGCGGTTCCGGGCCAGGTGGCCGACGCCGCCGCAGCGCGGGCAGACGCGCTCGCCGATCGT
>DAINBU010000068.1:19843-26603 GCA_036732755.1 Planctomycetota bacterium | reverse complement strand
ACGGTCGAGCTCCTCTTCGAGTCGACGCTCTACGTGCGCCACGCCTGGAAGCGGTGTCGTTTCCTGTTCGATCAGCTCTACACCTGCGGCATCCGGCCGCTGTCGGTCGTGCTCGTGGTCGCGCTCTTCACCGGGATGATCCTCGCGCTGCAGACCGGCATCGAGCTCGAGCGCTTCGGCGCGACCGAGCGCATCGCGTCGATCATCGGGCTCGGACTCTGCCGGGAGATGGGCCCGTTCATGACCGCGCTCATCCTCACCGCCAGCGTCGGCGCCGGCATGGCGGCCGAGCTCGGGACGATGAAGGTGTCGGAGGAGATCGACGCGCTCGAGATCATGTCGATCGAGCCGGCGAGCTTCCTCGTGATGCCGCGCCTGGTCGCCATGTCGGTGCTGGCGCCGCTGCTCACGCTGGTCACCGACGTGGTCGGCGTGCTGGGCGGCTGCCTGGTGAGCGCGACGCGGCTGCGCATCTCGCCCGAGACCTACATGAATCACGTGGTCGACTCGCTCTCGTCGACGCTCACCATCTTCGACCTGCCGAAGGACCTCTACACCGGGCTGACGAAGGCGTTCGTCTTCGGGGTCATCATCGCGACGGTCGGCTGCGCCGCGGGGCTCAAGGCGAGCGGCGGCGCGATCGGCGTCGGCCGGGCGACCCGCACGGCGGTCATCCAGAGCTTCCTGCTCGTGATCGTCGTCGGCTACTACCTCACGTCGTTCTTCTACACGTGAAACCGACGCGAGCGACCGTGACGAGCCCCGACGCGAGACCGACGGACGACGGCGAGCCGCGCGCTCCCTCCGAGGTGATGATCCGCCTCGCCGGCGTGCACAAGAGCTTCGGGCCCAAGCGCGTGCTGGTCGGCGTCGACCTCGAGGTGGTGCGCGGCGAGACGTTCGTGATCGTCGGCCCGTCCGGCACGGGCAAGTCGTGCCTGCTCAAGCTGATCGTCGGCCTGATGGCGCCCGAGCAGGGCGAGGTGTGGCTCGGGAAGCAGCGCGTCGACGGCGCGACGCGCCAGACGCTGCACGAGGTGCGCGCGCGCGTCGGCTACCTGTTCCAGTCGAGCGCGCTGATCAACTGGCTCGACGTGGGCGAGAACGTCGCCCTGCCGCTCACCGAGCACACGCGCCTGCGCCCCTTCGAGATCGAGCGCCGCGTCGACGAGTACCTCGCGATGGTCCACCTGCAGCCGTCGAAGCGGCAGATGCCCGCGGAGCTCTCGGGCGGCCAGAAGCGGCGCGCCGCGCTCGCGCGCGTGCTGGCCGGAGCCCCCACCGTGATCCTCTACGACGAGCCGACCGCCGGGCTCGACCCGGTGATGACCGCGAACATCTCGCAGCTGATCCGCAAGGTGCAGCGCGAGCTCGGGGTCACCTCGATCCTGGTCACGCACGACCTGCCGTGCGCCTACGAGGCGGGCGACCGCATCGCGATGGTCGACGGCGGGAAGATCGTGTTCCAGGCGACGGCGGCGGAGTTCCAGAAGACCGACCACCCGGCGGTCCGCCACTTCCTGAACGGCGGCCGTCCCCCGATCGGAGGGAAGTCGTGAACGTGCTGCGCCACACGATCCTCGGACTGTTCTTCTTCGTGACGCTGGCCGTGCTCGCCTTCGTCACGATCTACCTCGGCGGCTTCCACCTCTTCGAGACGCCGATCGTCTACGTCTGTTACGCCTCCGACGCCGGCAGCCTCGCGTCGGGCGACCCGGTGCTCGTCTTCGGGAAGGCGGCCGGCCGCGTCGACGAGGTCGTCTTCACCGAGGGGGCGCCGCCGCCGGAGAAGCGCCTGCGCATCACCTTCACGCTCGACCGCCCGATCCAGCTGCGCGAGGACTACGCGATGCTGATCGGCAGCCAGTCGCTGCTCGGCGGGCGCGAGCTCGACATCGACACCGGCTCGGGCAAGCCGCTCGCGGCCGACGGCTACTCCGACCTGCGCGCGAACAGCGAAGGCAACGTCATCCGCCAGCTCGGCCGCGTCCTGAACGAGAACCAGGGCGACCTGCGTCGCATCGTCGGCGGGCTCGCCGACATCGTCGACGGCATGAAGACGGGCGAGCGCACCCTGCTCGGACTGATGCTCAGCCGCGAGGCGTACGAGAACGTGAACGCCGGGCTCGCCGCCGCGCGCAGCGCGCTCGACAAGTTCGACCACGGCGAGGGCAGCATCGCGAAGGCGCTGAACTCACCGGCGCTGCACGACTCGATCCAGCGCTTCACCGACGAGGGCGGTACGCTCTTGAAGGACGCGAGAGAGAAGAACGGGATCATCCGCACGCTGGTCTACGACGAGGAGTCGGGCGCGAAGTTCAAGTCGGGGGTCGACGGCCTCGCGGTCGCGGCCGACCGCATCGGCAAGGGCGAGGGGCTGCTCGGCAGGCTCACCAGCGTCGAGTCGGAGGCGACCTGGAACGACCTGAAGCGCCTCGCCGCCGATGCGAGCGCGCTCGCGGCCGACCTGCGCTCCGGCAGGGGGGCGATCGGCAAGCTCCTCTCCGACCCCGAGGTCGAGGCGGCGCTCGTCACGATCGCCACGCGCCTCGCGTCGGTCGCGTCCGACGCGTCGAAGCTGACGGACGACGCGCGCCGCGGCCGCGGCGTGATCGGCTGGCTCTTCTCCGACGACGAGGCCCGGCGCACGGTGGAGCGGCTCACGAATCAGCTCGCGCGGGCGGTCGAGGACGCGCGCGAGGCGGCGCCGGTCTCCTCGGTGGCGAGCTTCCTGTTCGGACAGCTGTGAGCGCGCGCTCGCTCGCCTACTTCGCGGTGCCGTTGGGCTCGGCGGCGCAGAAGAGGGAGACGCCGAACGGGAGGCTCACGGCGTCCATGAGGCCGATCTCGGTTCTCATGATTCCGTAGAGCAGCGACTCGACCGGGCCCGGGAGCTTGAGGAAGAAGTCGGAGTGGGCCTGCTCGCCGGTCTTCTGCGCGGCCTTGCGGAGCTTGCGCATCGCGAAGACCGGGGGAAGCACGCTCATCGAGTAATAGGAGAGCTTGCGCAGCTGCAGGCCGCCCTCGCGCAGCTTGCCGCCGAGCTCGTTCCGCGTGTAGCGGCGGAAGTGGTGGTAGGCGACGTCGTGCGGGCTCCACAGGAACTGGAACGCCGGCACGGTCACGAGCACGAGCGCGCCGGGGCGCGCGATGCGGCGGATCTCCCGGATCGCGAGGCGGTCGTCGGGGAAGTGCTCGAGCGCGTCGAGCGCGAGCACGACGTCGAAGCTGCCGTCGCGGAAGGGCAGCTTCATCGCGTCGCAGCGCACGATCCGGTCGATCCCGCGCGTCTTGCACAGGCGGATCGTCTCCTCGCTGATGTCGATGCCGCGGATGTCGCCGTACTTGGAGAGGAAGCGGAACGACATCCCGGTCGCGCACGCGATGTCGAGGATGCGCAGCGGCCGGCCCTGCCGCTCGAAGTGGCGCTTCACCCACTTGGTGACGAGGTGGCGCCGGCCGCGGTACCACCAGTTGGTCTCCTCGACCTCGAACATCTTGTCGAATTCGGCGGTGTCCACCGGCGGCGCCTACGCGTGCTCGCGCGCCAGGCCGGCGAAGGCGAGCGCGACCAGGACGACGACGGTCGCGGCGACCGCGGTCGCCGCGCCGAGCGGCAGCGGATGGGAGAGCAGCCACGCGCCGGCCGACGCGGCGGCGGCCTGCACGCAGAGCAGCGCGAGCACGGCGCGCGTCGGCGAGACGCCGCTCGCGATCAGCCGGTGCGTCACGTGGCGCCGGTCGCCGATCCAGGGACGCACGCCGGCGCGCACGCGCAGCCAGGCGACGCTCAGGAAGTCGGCGAGGGGCACGCAGGCGAGCAAGAAGACCTCCGGGCGCCGCCAGTGGAGCCACAGCCCGGCGAGGACGCCGCCGAGCAGGAGAGTACCGCCGTCGCCCAGGAAGACGCGGGCGCGCGGGAAGTTGAGGAAAAGAAAACCGAGCGCTCCGCCGCCGAGCGCGCCGAGCCGGATCGCGAGCGCGTGCTCGTCGCGCAGCAGCGCCGCCGCCGACGCGTCGAGCAGCGCGAGCGCCGCCGTCCCCGCGCACAGGCCGTCGACGTGGTCGATCGTGTTGGTCGCGTGGATCAGCGCGAAGAGCGGCGCGATCGCGAGCAGCGCGGCGAGCAGCGGGAGGCCCGCGTCGGCGAGCGCCGCGGCGAGCGCGACCAGCGTGAGCAGCGCCTTCGTGGCGGGCCGCAGCGACTTCCCGCGCGCGTCGTCCAGCACGCCGACCGCCAGCATCGCGAGCGGCAGGAAGAGCGTCGCCTTCGAGAGCCCGCCGCCGACGGCGCCGAGCGCCGCGCTCGCGGCGAAGCCGACCAGCGCCGCGAGGAGGAGCGCCGCGCCCCCCACCAGCGGCACCGGCGCCGCGTGCAGCTTGCGCGGGCCGGGCGGATCGACGAAGCCGAGCCGCCGCGCGAGCGGAGCGAGGAGGTGCGCCGCGGCGAGCGCCGTCGCGGCGCCGAGCAGCGCGGCGAGCGGCGGCGCGAGCTCGGGGCTCATGCCGCCGCGACCGGCCGGCCGATTGGCGGCCGGGCGAGCGCGCGCTCGTAGGCGCCGGCCAGCCGCCGCGCGTGCTCGTCGGGCGCGAGCCCGACCCGGTCGCGCGGCGCCGTCGCGTGCACGCGCCTCCCGTCCGCGAGCTCGTCGAGGGTCGCGACGATCGCGCGGCTCGCGCCGGCGGCGTCGCGCGCCGCCACGAGCCGGTCGTCGCCGCCGCGCAGCAGCTCGGCCACGCCGCCGACGTCGGTCGCGACGATCGGGACGCCGAGCGCGCGCGCCTCCACCAGCGAGAGCGGCAGCCCCTCCTGGTCCGACAGCAGCACCTCGACGTCGAGCGCCAGGTGCCACGGCCGGACGTCCGACTGCCAGCCGACCCAGCGCACCGATTCGGAGAGGCGGCGGCGCGCGATCTCGGAGAGGAAGCGCTCGCGCAGCTCGCCGTCGCCCACCCACACGAAACGCGCGGAATGTCGCACCGCGACGACGCGCTGCGCGACGTCGAGGAAGTGGAGCGGCGCCTTGATCCGCGCGAGCCGCGCGAGCGTGCCGATCCAGGGGCCGATCGCCGGCAGCGTGCGTGCACGCGCGACGGCGCGCTCCGCGGCGTCGGCCGGCCGCGCGAGCTCGGGCAGCAGGACGCCCGGCAACACTTCGGTCCGGTCGCGCGCCGCGACCTCCCACCTCTCGCAGAGGTCGGCGCGGACGCGCTCGCTCACGGCGAGCACGAGGTCGGTCCGCCGCGCGAGCCGCCGCTCGACCGCCGCGAGCAGCGCCCCGAGCGGGCGCGGGAAGGCACCCTCGAAGAGGTGGCCGTGGAAGGTGTGGACGCGCCGCACCTCGCCGGGCGCGCGCGCCAGCCGGCCGACGCAGCCCGCCTTGAAGGTGTGGGTGTGGATGAGGTCGGGTCGGAACGTCGCGAGCTCGCGCTCGAGCTGCGCGACGACGCGCCAGTCGGCGAGCGGCGCCGGCGAGCGGCGCAGGCCGGGGACGATCCGCAGCGGGATCCCGGCGCGCCGGAAGTCGTCGGCGAGGTCGTCCTCGCCGCGCGCCGGCTCGCCCGCGAGCAGCAGGCTCTCGACGCCGTGCTGCGCGAGCAGCGGCTCGACCGCGAGGAGCGTGCGCGCCGGACCGCCGCGATTGAGCCTCGTGATGATCCGCGCGACTCGCACCGACGCATCGACTCCGGCAGGAGGCCTCGGACGACCGCGCCCGAGGACGGAAGGGACGAACCGCCGCTGCTATGCTAGGCCGCCCCGTTTTCCGGGAAGGCGCCCTGAATCCGCGGTCTGCTCCGACGTCGGCCGCGCCGCCGCCTTCCCGGCCCTCCCCCGAACCTCCCTCCGACCCCGCGGACGCGCGCAGACCATGTCGCCCCTCCTGATCCCGCCTACTCCCCTGCTGGCACTTTCGAGCGAGGGCGCCGGGCACGACCACGCCGGCCACGCCGCGGCCGAGATCCTCCTGGTCTTCCTGTTCCTGCTCGTCTTCTGGGGCATCTTCCGGATCAGCTCGCGCAAGCGGTCGTAGCGGCGCGCGGCGCGAAGAGCCTCCCGAGCAGGGCGTCGAGGGTCGCGCGTCCTTCCGTGACGACGAGCTCCTGCTCGACGATGCGCCACTCGTCGGCGCGCGCGGGAGCGAGCGCGCGCCACTTGACGCCGTCCTTGGCCGTCCCGACCAGCGTCGCGCCGCGCGCGCGCGCCCGTGCGAGCAGCTCCTCGAGCTCGCCGAGCGAGTAGGCGTGGTGGTCGGGGAAGCGCGCCTCGTCGACGACGCGCGCGCCGAGTGCCTCGACCGTCGCGGCGACCGCGGCCGGCCGCGCGACGCCGCTCGCGACCACGACCGCGCCGCCCGCAAGCGCGGCCGGCGGCAGCGCCCGCTCGCCCTGCCGGATCGCAACGACGTCGAAGCGCGCGGTCGCGACCGGGACGTGCGGCGCGGCGGCGGCGACGGCGGCGCGCGTGCGCGCGAGCTGCTCGGCCGTCGCGAGCTCGCTGCGCGTGAGCACGACGAGCGCGGCGCGGCGCAGCGCGGACGGCCGCTCGCGCAGCGGGCCGGCCGGGAGGAGGCGGCCGTTGCCGAAGCCGGTCGCCGCGTCGACCAGCACGAGGTCGAGGTCGCGCGCGAGCGCCTCGTGCTGGAAGCCGTCGTCGAGGATGACGAGGTCGGCCGGAGCGCGCGCGAGCGCGCGCTCCGCCGCGGCCGCACGGTCAAAAGCCTGGACGATGCGAGCCTGCGGCACGGCCGCGGCGAACCAC
>DAINBU010000068.1:0-19833 GCA_036732755.1 Planctomycetota bacterium | reverse complement strand
AGGCCACGTCGTCCGGCGGATAGGTCGAGAGGATTCCCGTCACGAGCTCGCGCACGAGCGCGCGGCTCGACGGAGCCAGCTCGGCGACCGGGAGCCCGGGAAACGCTCCGCCGCGGCCGCGCGGTCGGGAGCCTGGACGATGCGGGCCTGCGGTACGGCCGCGGCGAGCCACGCGCCTTCGTCGTTCAGCGCCGCGCCGGCCGCGCGTCCGTAGCCGCGCGCGAGCACCACGACACGCCGGCCGGCCGCGACCTGCGCGCGCGCGAGCGCCGCGACGAAGGGCGTCTTGCCCGAGCCGCCGACGCGGACGTTGCCGACGCTCACGACCGGGATCGGGAGGCGGACCCTTGGGAGCAGGCGCACTTCATGGAGCGCGCGATCGAGCGCCCGCCCCGCCGCCCAGCCCCACGACGCCGCGCCGAGCACGGCCCGGAGCGCGAGCGGCGCCGACGCGACCCCGTCCCAGATCTCCTGCAGCCGCCGAGCATCGACCATCGGCGGCGGAATCTACCGGGCGTCAGCCGCCGTCGCCGTCCTTGGGAGCCGGCTCCTTGTCGCCGTACTTCTTCGTGCGCTCCTTGCCGGAGTCGTCCTTCTTCGCGTCGTCCTTCTTGGCGCCGTCGGCCTTCGGGACCTCGCCCTTGGCGGAGTCCCCCTTCGGGTCCTCCTTGGGCGTCTCCTTGTCGCCGTCCTTCGCGCCGGGCGACTCGGGCGCGTGCGAGAGCTGCCATTCACCGTAGAGCGGCAGCCATTCGTCGTAGACCTCGAGGAAGCGCTGCTCCGCCTTGTCGGGCGCGGTGCCGACCACGGTGCGGCGCCACTCGATCTGCTCCTTCTTCTTGGGCAGCCAGCCCTGGTCGGGCCGGAACTCGGCGAGCAGCGGCGGGAGCACCTCCTCCTTCGCCTTCTCCTTGCCCGCCTCGTCCTTGCCGCCGTCGGCCGGCTTGCCGCCCGTCGCGGCCTCCTCCTCGGCCTTGCGCTGCTCGGCCTCGTCCGCCTCCCGCTTGAGGATCATCAGGCGGTGGTACTCCTCTTCGATCGTGCGCACGCCGGCCGCGTCGAGGATCTCGCGCACGTCGAGCTTCTTGATCTGGTTCCAGCGCAGCGTCACGTCGCCGTCGACGCCGTCCACGAAGTGGAGCGTGAACTTGTCGCCGCGGAGGTAGACCTCGCTCGTGTTGTGGGCGCCCGCGCGCGCCATGTCGTTGAAGAGGCGGTCGCGCGTGATCACGCCGGTGAAGCGGCGGTTGCCGGGCATCTTCACGACGACGCGGAAGCTCGGGACCTCGGGGTCGCGCGGCTTGGGCGTCGGGACCACGAGCGGCTTCTTCGGCTGCGTCGTCCCCTTCGCCGGCGTCGCCTGCGGCGCCTGCACCGGTGCAGCGGGCTTCACGACGGGAGGCTTCGCAGGAGCGGGCGCTCCGTCCTGCAGGAGGAGGCTCGCGATCGCGCCGATGAGTTCGTGCAGCATGACGTCCCTTCTTCGCTCCGCCTACCGGGCGCGCCGCGGAGCGCAGGCGTCCCGATCGACCCCGCCACGCCCGGACGGCCGGCGCGCAGGCGGAGTGCGACCCCTTCTCCATCGAATGGGGGGCGCGCGCGACTGAGACCTCCCTGCGGCGCGACGGCGGACGGGAAACGATTTCCCGTCCGCGGCCGGGGGTGCGGTCAGTTGCGGCTGGGGCGCGGCGGCGCGGGCGCCACCACGGGCGCATGGGCCGCGACGGACGCTGCGGCGGCGCGCGGCGGCGCTCCGGCCGGCTGCGCCCAGATCGCGAGCACCTCGTGCGCGAGCGCCTCGTAGTCCTTCGCGCCCTGCGACGAGGGGTCGTACTGGAAGACGGTCCTGCCGTGGCTCGACGCCTCGGCGAGGCGGACGTTCTGGCGGATCGTGGTCTGGAAGACGCGCGCGCCGAAGTGGGTGCGCGCCTCCTGCTCGACTTCACGCGCGAGTCGCGTCGTCGTCTGCATGCGGCAGAGGACGATGCCGAGCAGCTCCGGCCCGTGCTTCAGGCGCGTGCGGAGCTTCTGCATCACCTCCGTCAGCCGGCTGATGCCGTGCAGCGCGAAGAACTCCGCCTGCAGCGGGATCAGGACCTCGTCGGCGGCGCACAGCCCGTTGAGCGAGAGCAGGCCGAGCGAGGGCGGGCAGTCGATCAGCACGACGTCGTACGCGTCGCGCTCCGCGAGCGCGGCCAGCGCCGAGCGCAGCACCGTCTCGCGCCCGATCTCGCCGGCGAGCTCGAGCTCGGCGCTCGCGAGGTCGATGTGCGACGGCACCAGTGCCACGCGCTCGGCGCCGGTCGGCGCGATCGCCGCCTCGAGCGCCATCCCGTCGACCAGCACGTCCCCGATGGTCGGCTTCGTCGAGTGGACGTCGTGGTCGAGGTGGAGCGACAGGTGCGCCTGCGGGTCGAGGTCGACCAGGAGCACGCGGCGCCCCTGGATCGCCAGCGCCGCGCCGAGATTGCAGGTGGTCGTCGTCTTGCCGACGCCGCCCTTCTGGTTCATCACCGCGACCACCCGCATCGCCCGCTCCCCATCACCCGGGATGATCCCGCCGCGCGCGTCCGCGGGATCCTAGCCCGGAAAGCCGGAAACGGCGACGCGCGCGCGCCTGGAGGCGCGCGCGCGTCGATTCACGGATCTGGAACGGGGGCAGGCGCGGCGATCCGCGCGCCGCCTCACTGGAACGCGACGTCGACCTGGTTCGACGCGCCGACCTTGCCGGTCGCGACGATGCCGAACGCGATGAAGCCGATCTCGGTCCCGGAGAAGCCGGCCGGCACGGTGCCGCCGACCACGAGGTTGCCCTGCGCGTCGAAGGTCGAGATCACGATCCCCACGAACATCGGCGTCCCGTTCACCGCGTCGATCGCCAGCATGGCCAGGTTGTTCGGGTCGCCGGTGAAGGTCGAGAGCGTGAGCGTCACGCCGGCCGGGGCGGGGTTGGGGTCGGCCTCGAGCGTGAGGTAGGGGCCGTGCACGAAGACGTCGGAGAAGCCGTTGGTGTCGTTCGCGACGAGGTTGGTCGCGCTCGTGCCGAGCGCGACGCAGCGGCCGTCGCCCGAGATCGCCGCCTTGTCGCACGCCGCGTCGGCCTCGCCGCCGCTCGAGTCGACGCTCACGCGCTGGGTCGTCCCGGTGAGGAGATCGCGCACGAAGACGTCCTGCACGCCGTTGGTGTCGCCCGGCACGAGGTTGGTCGCGTCGCTCGAGAAGGCGACGAAGCGGCCGTCGGACGAGATCGTCGGCTTGATGCTCGTGAGGTCGCCCTGGACGCCGGCGCTGTCGACGCTCACCAGCTCGGTCGTCCCGTTCTGGCGGTCGCGGACGAAGATGTCCCAGGTGCCGTTGGTGTCGGTCGTGACGAGGTTGCTCGCGAAGCTGGTGAAGGCGACGAAGCGGCCGTCGGCGGAGATCGAGGCGCGGTTGCTGCCGCCGTTGCCCTGCTTGCCCGAAGTGCGCACGCTCACGCGCTCCGTCGTGCCGTTCTGGCGGTCGCGCACGAAGACGTCCGACCAGGTGTTCGTGTCGCCCGCGACCAGGTTGGAGGCGAAGCTGTCGAAGACGACGAAGCGGCCGTCGGCGCTGAGCGCCGACTTGAAGCTCCCATTGTCGCCTTGCACGCCGTTCGAGTCGACGCTGATCAGCTCGGTCGTGCCGTTCTGGCGGTCGCGCAGGAAGACGTCGGGCATCGAGTTGATGTCGTTCGCGACCAGGTTGCGCGAGGTGCTGTAGAACGAGACGAAGCGGCCGTCGGCGTTGATCGCCGACTTGAAGGCGCCGCCATTGCCCTCCACGCCCGCCGAGTCGACGTTCATGCGCTCCGTGACGCCGCTCACGCGGTCGTGCACGAAGACCTCCTCCTTGCCGTTGGTGTCGCCGGCGACCAGGTTGGTCGCCTTGCTGTGGAAGGAGACGACGCGCCCGTCGCCCGAGATCGCCGGGAAGAAGCTCTGGTCATTGCCCTCGACGCCCGCCGAGTCGACGCTCACGCGCTCGGTCGCGCCGGTCATGCGGTCGTGCACGAAGACGTCGAGGACGCCGTTCGTGTCGTTGGCGACGAGGTTGTCGGCGTAGCTGTCGAACGCGACGAAGCGGCCGTCCTCGGAGATCGCGATGCGGCCCGCGTTGCTCTCGGCGTTGGCCTCGGCACCGCCCGCGTCGACGTTCACGCGGAACGTGCCGATCCCCTTCTCTCCGGCGAGCGCCGCGGCCGGAAGCGCCGCGAGTGACAACGCGATGACTGCAGTGCGACGGGACGAACTCATGGTGCGACGTCTCCAGGATTGCGGGGGGCGGCCACGGGGCAGTTCCGGCCGCGAGAGGGCGGGGACGATAGGTCGCCACTAGGGACTTGCCCAGGGATGAGGTTCCGCCATCCCCCGTACGCGGCGGCGGAATACGCCGAAGTGGCGAATGGTTTTCTGTTCCGCGGCGAGCGGGTCGAGCGCGGCGCGCGTCGGCGCCACGCGCCGGCGTTCAGGATCGATTCAGTCGCGGCCCCTACTTTTCGCCGCCGGTCTCGGTGCGGTGGAGCGCGCCTGCAGGCCGCGGGAACGCGCGTGCGCGCCCGCCCGGACTCGAGGCCCAAGAGGTAGCGACCCATGAAGACCCGATTCCACCTGTGGCTCGCGCGCTGGCGAGTCGCGCTCCTCGCCGCCGGCGCGGCGAGCCTCCTGATGTTCACGACGGCCGCAACGAGGCCGCGCGGCGGCGGCAACGGCGACTTCGTCGAGCTCGAGATCGCGAAGATCTACTGGGAGTACAACTCGTCGGCGAACGACCTCGGCGTCCACGTCTCGCTCGACGGCGAGGACTGGAAGAAGCTCGAGATCGACGACCCGAACCACCACACGATCTTCGAGGTCGCGGGCAAGGGCCCCTACGCCGAGCTCGGCATGACCGAGCTCTTCTTCGAAGGCGCCGAGCCGTCGCTCGACGAAGTCCCCCTCGACGAGCTGCTCGCCCGCTTCCCCGAGGGCGACTACGTGATCGAGGGCAGGACCGTCGACGGCGAGGGCACCGGCGCGCTGGCGAACTTCTCCCACGCCATCCCCGCCGGTCCCGAAGTCACGGTCGAGCTCGGCTCGAAGAACTTCCTGAAGATCTCCTGGACCGAGGTCACGTCCACGCCCCCCGGCTTCCCCGCCCTCCCGATCCACATCGTCGGCTACCAGGTGATCGTCGAGCCGTCCTTCCAGGTGACCCTCCCCGCAACCGCGCGCAGCGTCACTGTCTCCCCGGAGTTCGTGGAGTCCCTGCCCGCGGGCGAAAACAAATTCGAGGTCCTCGCGATCGAGGCGAGCGGCAACCAGACGATCACGGAGGGAACGTTCACGAAGTAGCGGCGGCGTGCGCCGCTCGTTCCCGTCGCCGCGGCGGGAGCGGGCGGCGACGGCCGGGGACGAGAGGGTGACGACCCGACTCGCGCACGACGGCTCGACCTCGAATTGGGCTGGTCGGCTTTGCATCAGCGTGCAATGCTCTGCGCCTTCTCGCACCTCGGAAGGATGCCCCATGCGCGCCAGTGCCTCGCGCTCGCTCGTCCTCGCTCTCCTCGCTGCCGCGGCCCCATGCGCGCACGCGGGCGACCTCCACGTTCCGGCGGACTACGCGACGATCCAGGCCGCGATCGACGCCGCGGTGAATGGCGACGCCGTGCTCGTCGCGCCGGGCACCTACGTCGAGAACATCGACTTCAAGGGCAAGGCGATCACGGTGCAAGGCACTGACGGTTCAGCCGCGACGACGATCGACGGAGGAGCCAAGGACACGGTTGTCCGCTTCACTTCTGGTGAAGGCTCGGGCGCGATCCTCGACGGTTTCCACGTCCGAAACGGACACGGGAACAACGCGACGTATCCGATTGACGGCGGCGGTGTCAGCTTCCACGGTGGTTCGACGGCGACGATCCGCAACTGCGAGATCGAAGGGAGCTACGCTTGGGCCGGCGGCGGGATCTCGATCGACGCGTCGTCACCGACCATCGAACATTGCCTCATCCGGAGCAACGTCGGTGAGAGCGGTGGCGGAGTGGTGATCTGGTCGGGTGCAAGTCCCCTCATCATCAACTGCGCCATCAATTGGAACAGGACGAATCAGTACGGCGGCGGCGCGATCACCTGCTCATTCAGCTCGCCTGTAATCGTCAACACGGTCATGGCGATGAACACGACCGGCGGATGGGAAGGTGGCGCACTTCAGCAAGGTGCGGGAGCTTCGTCGACTCTCATCAACTGCGTCTTGTGGGGCAATACTGCGAATGTGGCCGGCGGTGTCTTTGCGTGGACATCCCCTGCCGTTCTATGGAACTGCGTTGTTCGAGAGAACAAGCCTGATCAACTCGTCGCGAGCTTGGGCGGCTCAATCTCAGCGAATAGCTGCGACGTTCAAGGCGGATGGAGTGGCACGAACATCTTTGATGCTGACCCTCTGTTCGCCGATGCGTCGAATGGCGACTTTCACTTGTCGGTCGGCTCTCCCTGCATCGACACCGGCGACGACACGGCACCCAATCTTCTGGCGACGGATTTCGAAGGCGATCCGCGGATCATCGGTGCTCACGTCGACGTTGGTGCGGACGAGGCGACGCTCGCCCCCGTCGTCCTCGGCGTCTCTCCCGGACGCACGAGGTACGACGCACCGACGAGCGTCACGATCTCGGGTGCAGCGTTCTCCGCCGGATCCGGAACGACCGTCTCGGTGGGAGGCGCGTCGGCGTCCAACGTCGTCGTGGTCGACGACGCGACGATCACCTGCGACTTCCCGGGCGGTCTCCCTGGCCCGGCCGACGTCGTCGTCTCGAACAACCACGGCGCAGGCGCATTCGCGAACGGCTTCGTCTACACGCCCGCCATCACGATCGAAGGCGATGCGACCCTCGGCGCGACGATCACGATTCACGATCTCTGCGACCCCGGAGACGGGATCTTTGCCGTCCTGGGGCTGCCGCCGCAGGTCAGCATCCCGACGCCACCTTTCGGCGGCGACCTCGCGATCGTGCCGTTCCACTACTTCTTCTACGTAACTACGTGGCCCTTCGACTCGTTCGACGTGCCGGCGACCATCCCGAACGATCCGGCGCTCTCCGGCGTGGACGTTCTGCTGCAATCGCTCATCGGTGCGAAGCTGACGACGCCGCCGAAGCAGGGGCATTGGACGAACTGCGCGGTGCTCTCGATTCACTAGGATCGAGCTGCGCGAAGCAGCGCCTGAGCTGCGTCCGACCGGCGTCCTCCCAGTGGCTCGTTGCGGGAGGATCGATCGGAACCTGGGGCTGCGCGGGCGCGACCGAGAGACCGCACTTGGGGCCCCGACCCGCCGTGTCCACGACGCAAGCGCACCCGGATCCGTCGTCGCGCATGCGCGCGAAGAATCGACGGCGCATGTGGACGGGGCGCATCGTCCTGCTGCTGGTCGGGACCTTCGTCCTTCCGCCGCTCTTCGTCGAGACGTTCCTGCGTTGTGCCCACTGCTTCGTCGGTGCGCGTCAGCAGAGCGAGCACGGCGGCGAGCAGCGCGTGTTGTGCGTCGGCGACAGCCACACGTACGGCGTCCACTTCGCGAAAGCCGACTCCTATCCGTCGCGACTGCAGGCCTATCTCGACGCCCAGCTCGGCACGGGAAAAGTCAGCGTCGTGCCCGCGGGACGGCCGGGAGCGAGCACCTGGCAGATGCGCGATGCGCTGCCTGGATTGCTGGCGCGTCACTCGCCGGACGTGGTCGTCGTGCTCGGCGGCATCAACGATCGATGGAACCGGAGTGATCGCGGCGCCGTGTCGGAGTTTCTCGCGCGCCATCTGCGCCTCTGGACCATCGTGCTCATCCTTCGCGCGCAAGCAGACGACGATCGATTCGACGACGATGCGGTGCGACCGGCTCCCGCGGTGACGCCGGACCACCGCGAGGGCGAAACGCTGGAGCGCTCGATCGTCGAGGAGCTCGCTGCGATGGCACGGCTGTGCCGCGCGAGCGGAGCGACGCCGCTCTTCCTCACCTATGCCCCGCCGGATTCCGTGTTCGCGACTCCCGACGCCGCGATCCGCCGCGCCGCCGACGAGAACGGCGTCGAGCTCGTCGATCTCGCCCGGCGCTTCGCCGAGCTCCTCCAGTCACGAAGCTACGACGAGCTGCTGATCCCCGGCGACTTCCATCCACGCCCCGAAGGCTACGACCTGATGGCGCGCGCCGTCGCTCACCAGCTCCTCCCGCGCTTTGGCGGAGCTTCCGTCGCCGAGATCTCGGGACTCCCGCTGCCGGAAACGCCGAGCAACTTGCGACTCACCGTGGATTCGTCCCGCGCCGGAATCCTCGTGCTCGAGGGCCCCGCCGGGCGACGCTTCCACGTCTACTTGAGCCGCTCTTCGCGCGGACGAGATGCACCGCTGCGTCGAGTGCTGCTGCCGCTGTCCGCCGACGACCCGGTCTTCCGACTCGCGCTCCACCTCCCGATCCTTCGCGGCGCGCTGGACGCCAAGGGCCGCGCCGAAGTGCAGCTCGATCTGGAAAAGATCGCGGGCGTGCAGCTCGGCGGGGAAGGACTTCTCGCGGCCGCGACGCTGTTGCGTGCCGACACGCCGGCCGATGCGGACGACGGCCTGTGGGCGGAAGAGGTCTCGAACCTGGTGACCGTCGTGGGCCCGGATGGTCAGCCGTCGAAGTAGTACGGTGAGCGGCTGAGGCGGTAGCGACCAGCGGAGACCGAGAAGTGTCCTGATATGGCGGGTGACGTCATCGAAACGCTGCTCCGGCGCTGCTCCCATCCGTTCATGGAACGGCCGGACCTGCTCGTTTGCGGCTACATATCGACCGCTGATCGAGGCTGTTTCGAAGTTGCGCCGAGCGTGTCGGATTCTGGCGCGAGCCCCGCAGCCGCAAGGACTTGGATGGAGGCGGCACCCGGGATCGAACCGGGGAATCACGGATCTGCAATCCGGCGGCGCGGTTGGGTTGCGATGTCCGCAGGGCGACGCCCTGCCGGCGCCGATCACTGCCCGGTCGCGAAGGTCCAGACGACGTCCTTTCCGTCACTCCCCGTCGCCACGACCGTGTATTTCGTGCCGCCGTCGAGCGGCGCCTTCGGGATCAGGCACCATGCCCCCGGCGGATTGCAGTCGAGGTTCGTCGGCTGCGCCGGCGACGAGAACCAGCACGCGATCTCGGGCCCGTCGGGCTTCGTCCCACGCACCAGCTTCATCGCGGGGAACGTGCGCTCCGTGTCGAAGGCCTGGAGCGTGATCGGGTAGCCGAACTGCTTCTCGTCCTGGCCCGGTACCGGATTGGGGAGCTCGAGCTCGAAGCGGGTGGGGACGCCCTTCATGTCGGGCGGCGGCCAGAGCACGAGCCCTTCCTGGACGCCCGGATCGACGAGCGAGTCGGCGTCGAGCACCGCGATCATGTCGCCCAGGCTGAAGCCGAAGCGCTTGAGCCCCGGATCGAGCAGCGGCAGGCGGTGATAGAAGGTCCCCATCCAGCCGGCGATCGCCTCTTCGGGGCGCGTGACGCCTGGCGCGATGACGGAGTGCGTCCCGGCCCAGCAGCCGTCCGCGCTGAACCCCGCCTGGTCCGGGTACTCCTCGTGCGCGTCGGGCCACTTCTCGAGCTGTTCGCGGTGCAGCTTCAAGTAGGCGACGTGCAGCGCGCAGGCGTTCGAGAGCTCGCGGTCGAACTCGACCGGCGCGTACGGCCCGAACGACTCCTCGACCCACGCCTCGCGCCGCACGCGATCGAGGTCGGCCACCGCGGCCGCCTCGTCCTTGCTCAGCTTGTCGGGCGGCTGCGCGGCGCGCTGCAGGCGCTGCGCGATCGCGCCGCCGTACGGGAGCAGCCACTCGTGGAAGCGCTCCTCGAACGCGGGCAGCCCCTCGGCGACCTGCTTCGCGATGAACTCCTGGCGCGGCCTCTTGTCGGTCTCCTGCATCGAGGTCTTCCGCATCAGCGTGTCGAGCCGCTCGTGCTCGTGCAGGAACTCGGCGACGAACGTGCACTTCAGGAGGTCGAGGTCGACGATCTTCGCCGTGTCGTCCACGAAGGAGTTCGCCCACGCCGGGTCCTCGCCGTGCGCGGCCTTGAAGATCAGCCAGCGGCGCGCGCCGGAGATCCCGGCCGACTGGAGCGCCTTCGCGAGCTTCTCCTCCGGCGTGTCGCGCGGTCGATCGCTGGTGCGGTGCGGGTCGGCGCTCGCCGCCTTCGGGTCGGCGATCACGCCGGGGGCGGCCGCCCCGAAGCAGGTCAGGCAGAGCCAGTTGACGTGACCTCGCTCCAGGCAGGGCTGCACTCCCGGGACGAGCCAGGTCTCGGCGATCAGCTGCGTCAGCCTCGTGCACACGCCGACCTCACCGACGTCGTAGGCGACGTAGAAGCCGCGATCGTCGTTGAAGCCGCCCCATTCGCGCGCCGGCTCGACCTTCTCCGGCTTCATCGACTTCGCCGCCGCCGCGAGGTCGATCGCCTTCAGGTACTTCTCCTTCTCGAACAGCAGGACGTACTTGTCGCGGCTCGTCGCGACCGTCGCCGGCACCTTCAGCGGCCGGCCGCACAGGAACTCCGACAGCGCGGCGGCGCGCAGCACGCCGCGCATCACCCGCTCGAGGCGCGGGAGCTCCCACGTCGAGATGAGCTCGAGCTTGCCGTAGCGGACCGAGTTCGCGGGCGCCGGGTCGATCGCGGCGAGCGGCGCGAAGGTGATCGGCTCGCTCGTCAGCGGGATCTCGAGGTCGCGCGCCTTGACGATCGCCGCCTGGATCGCGGCGCGCTTCGCCTTCAGCTTCTTCGACTCCTCGCTCGTCCACTTCCCGTCCTCGTTCAGGTGGCCGAGCATCTTGTGCGCGGCCGGCTGGTCGTCGTCGAGCCGCAGGATCAGCTCGGCGAGCGTCCCGCGCGGAGTGTCGTCGAGCCGGCCGAGGTCCTTGGCGAGGTCGCTCGCGATCGCGTGCAGCCCGTGCGCGATGCCGACCAGCGACGCGTCGCGCGCCGGCGTCTTCACCTTCGCGAGCGCTTTCGAGGCGTCGGTGCGCACCTTCGCGACGACCGCCGCGTCCTCGCCCATGCGACGCACCACGTCGAGCAGGTCGTTCATCTCGGCATCGCGCCCCTTGGACGCGACGTCTTTGACGATCGCCTCGAGCTTCTGGAGCTGCGCCTTCGGGACGAGCGGCCCGTCCGCGCGCGCCGGCAGCGAAGCGAGCAGGACGGCGGCGGCGCACGACGCGACGAGCGGCAGTCGTCGATCCACGGAGTCCCCCCGAGTGCGGGCGCTGCGGCGAGCCGCGCACCCATCTTGACCCACGAACGTAGCGGAGATCGCGGGTCGTTCAGCCTTCGCGACGGATCGCGGCGCGCGCCCGCGGCGCCCCTCCGCCGCCTCATCGAGCTGCCGAACGTGAAGGTCGTGCTCGTGACGGGCCGGGCCGGCTGCGCGATTAGTCGACGCGACGCTCGGAGCGGGCCCGGGCATCGACCTCGCCGCCAAGTGCGGTGTGTAGCTGGGACGGAACGGCGCGCGGGAGGCGACGCCGGTCGCGGGTCTCGCCGACTTCGTTGGAGGCGGCACCCGGGATCGAACCGGGGAATAACGGATTTGCAATCCGTCGCCTTACCGCTTGGCTATGCCGCCGCGTTCTTTCGTGCTTGGACGCGAAGGGCCCGGAACGTTAACGAGCCGGGCACGCTGCGCAACGGCACGCGCGCTCAATGGCCCGCCCCGTTCGCCTCGAGCCAGCGCTCCGCCTCCATGGCGGCCATGCAGCCGGTGCCGGCGGCGGTGACGGCCTGGCGGTAGACGCTGTCCTGCACGTCGCCGCACGCGAAGACGCCCTCCACGTTGGTCGCGGTGGTGCCGGGCTTCACCTTCACGTAGCCCTTCGCGTCGAGCTCGAGCTTGTCCTTGAAGAGGTCGGTGTTCGGCTTGTGGCCGATCGCGACGAAGAGGCCGCCGGCCGGGAGCTCGCTCGTCTTGTTCGTCTTGAGGTTCTTCACGACGACGGCGCGGATCTTCTTGTCGCCGTTGTTGTCGAGGACGTCGACCACCGCGCTGTCCCACACGAAGCCGATCTTCGGGTTCTTCTTGGCGCGGTCGATCATGATCTTCGAGGCGCGCAGCGTGTCGCGCCGGTGCACGACGGTCACCTTGGTCGCGTAGCGCGTGAGGAAGTTGGCCTCCTCCATCGCGGTGTCGCCGCCGCCGACGACGATCAGCTCCTTGCCCTTGAAGAAGAAGCCGTCGCAGGTCGCGCACGCCGAGACGCCGCCGCCCGCCTCGCGCAGCTTCTGCTCGGAGGGCAGGTTGAGCCACATGGCGTCGGCGCCGGTCGCGATGATGAGCGTGTCGGCCGTGAACGTCCCCTCGGTCGCGGTCTCGACGGTGAACGGCCGCTTCGAGAGGTCGACGCCGCTCGCCCACGTCTCGACGAACGTCGTCCCGAAGCGCTCCGCCTGCTCCTCGAACACCTTCATCAGCTCCGGCCCGAGGATCCCCTTCGGGAAGCCGGGGTAGTTCTCGACGTCGCTGGTCGTCGTGAGCTGCCCGCCGGGCGCGGGTCCGTGGATCAGCGTCGGCTCCATGTTGGCGCGGCCGGCGTAGATCGCCGCCGTGCAGCCGGCCGGGCCCGAGCCGAGGATGAGGACCTTGACATGTTGGCCGCCGCTCTTCGCGTCGTGGCCGCCGCCCTTCGCGTCGTGCTTTCCGTCGTGCTTGCCGTCGTGCCCGCCGCCGTTCTTTTCGTTCGCCGCCATGTTCATTCGAAACCTTCGATGAAGCGCAGGAGCGTGCGCACACCCACTCCCGTCGCGCCGCCGTCATAGAGCTCGTTGCGCGGCGTGTCCCACGCCGTGCCGGCGATGTCGAGGTGCGCCCACGCGAGATCGCCTGCGAACTTCTTCAGGAACGCCGCCGCCGTCACCGCCCCGCCGAAGCGCGACCCGGAGTTCTTGACGTCGGCCACCGCCGACTTCATCTCGTCCAGGTACTCGTCCCAGAGGGGCAGAGGCCATAGCCGCTCGTGGGCCGCGTCGCCCGCCTCGCGCAGGCGCCGGGTGAGCTCCTCGTGGGAACAGAAGAGGCCGCTCGCGCGGTGGCCGAGCGCCACCACGCACGCGCCGGTGAGCGTCGCGAGGTCGACCGTGAAGTCGGGCTCGAGCTCGCGCGCGCGCCCGAGCGCGTCGGCCAGGATCAGCCGCCCTTCGGCGTCGGTGTTGATCACCTCCATGGTGATGCCGCCGTAGCTCCGGAGGACGTCGCCCGGCTTGATCGCGCTGCCGCCCGGCATGTTCTCCGTGCTCGGCACGAGTCCGATGACGCGCACCTTCGGGCGCAGCGCCGCGATCGCGGCGAACGCGCCGATCACCGCCGCGCCGCCGCACATGTCGAACTTCATCTCCTCCATGTTCGCCGCCGGCTTGAGCGAGATGCCGCCGGTGTCGAACGTGAGCCCCTTGCCGACCAGGCAGAGCGTCTTCTTGTAGGAGCGCGGCCGCCAGTCGAACTCCATGAAGACGGGCGGCTCGTGCGAGCCGCGCGCGACGCCGAGCAGGCCGCCGAAACCTCTCCGCTCGAGCTCCGCCTTGCGCAGCACGCGCAGGCGCACGCCGCTGCCGCGCAGCGACTTCGTCGCCTGGCTCGCGAGCCACGTCGGCGTCGCGACGCTCGCCGGCTGGTTGCCGAGGTCGCGCGCGAGGCACTGCGCCTTCGCCGACACCGCGCCGACGCGCAGCCCCTCCGCGAAGGAGGTCCCGCCGCGCCCGCTCCAGTGCACCGTGGCGGCCGCGACCGGCTTGGGCGGCGCGTCGCTCTTCGCGCCGTGGAACGTGTAGGCGCCGAGCACGACGCCCTCGCCGAGCGCGCGCCCCGCCTCGAACGGGACGGCCGCGGTGGTCGCCGTGGCCAGCGCGACGCTCGTCAGCTTGAGCGCCCGCGCGCGGCGCGCCGCCGCCGCCGCCGCTCTCCGCAGCGTCTCGGGCTTGAGCTTCTTGCTCTCGCCGAGGCCGACGAGGAGGACGCGCTGCTTGCCGGCGTAGAGCAGCGCCGTCTCGAGCTCCTTGCCGGTGAAGTCCTTGGCCGCGATCGGCGGACGGACCGCCGCCAGCAGCGCCGCGGGCAGCCACTTCGGCGACAGCTCGTCCCCCGCGAGCAGGACGGCCAGCAGCGGGGCGCGCTCGCGCCCCAGACCGCCCGCTCTCCCCCACGTGACCTTCATGAAGCTCCTCGAGCGAGTTGCGCGAGCGCGGCGACCGCTGCGGCGACCTCGTCCGCCGTCGGATGCGCTCCGAACGAGAAGCGCAGCGTACCGTCCGGCGCGGTCCCGAGCGCCCGATGCGTCCCGGGCGCGCAATGCAGTCCGGCGCGCTGCTCGATCCCGAACTCCTTCTCGAGGACGACCGCCGCTTCGGCGACCGAGATCCCGGCGACCGTCACGGCGAAGACCGGCTCGCGTCGCGCGGCGTCGGTGGGGCCGAGGATGCGCACGCCGGCGAGCCCCTGCGTCCGCCGCAAGAAGTCGGCACCGATTTCACGTCGCGCCGCGGCGATCCGCTCGAGCTCGCCCGCCGCGAGGCGCAGCCGCAGCGCGACGGCGAGGCCGGCGATGCCCGGCACGTTCGGCGAGCCCGCCTCGTACGCGCCGGGGTCGTCGCGCGGCTGCAGCGGCTCCTCGCTGCGCGTGCCCGTCCCGCCTTCCCGCAGCGACACCAGCTCGACGCCCGGCCGCACCCACAGGAAGCCGGTGCCGAGCGGGCCGCCCGGCCCCTTGTGTCCCGCGACTGCGATCGCGTCGGCCACCTCGGCGACGTCGTCGAGCTTGCGGTACCCGGCGCTCTGCGCCGCGTCGACCACGAGGCGCGCCGCCGACTTCGCCGCGCGCAGCGCGCGGCCGACCTCGACCACCGGCTGCAGCGCGCCGGTCACGTTCGAGGCGTGCGCCATCACGACGAGGCGCGTGCGCGGCGTCACGAGAGCGAGCACGTCGGCGGCGCGCACCACACCTTCGGCGTCGGCCGGCGCGACCTTCACCGCGATGCCGGCGCGCTGCTCGAGGCCGCGCAGCGGCCGGACCACGGAGTTGTGCTCGACCTGCGTCGTGACCACCTCGTCGCCCGGCTCGAGCAGCCCCTTGAGCGCGAGGTTCAAGGCGTCGGTCGCGTTCAGCGTGAAGGCGATCCGCTCCGGCGTCGGCACCGAGAGCAGGTCGGCGGCGAGGCGGCGCGCCTCCTCGAGGATGCGGCGGGCCGTGCGTCCGCGCGGCGAGTTGCCGCGATCGGGCGCGACGCCCGGATCGACGAGAGCGCGGGCAACTGCATCGATGACGCGCGGATCCTTCGGCAGCGAGGTCGCCGCGTGGTCGAGGTAGAGGCTCATGGGTCGCGCGCCTTCTCGAATGCGTCGCGGTGCCGCCCCTTCGGGAAGAGGCGCAGGTACTCCTCGACCAGCGCCTTGCGCTTCTGCGCGAGCTTGGGGTCGTCCGCCGGCGCCGCGCCGTCGGGGTCGGACGCCGCCTGCTGCTCGAGTGCGCGCAGCAGCAGCGGATAGGCGTCCTCGACCGGCAGCTCCTTGGCGCGGCCGACCGCGATCGCGGTGCGCAGGCGCGCCTCGGCACCCTTCGCGTCGCCGAGCTCGAGGACGATCCGGCCCAGGTTCATGTGCGCAAGCGGATTCAGCGGCACGAGCTCGAGCGAGCGCTCGAACGCCGCCTTCGCACCCGCCTTGTCGCCCGCCGAATAGAGGCGCGCCCCCTCCTCGAACGCCGCGCGCGCCGCGCCCGCCTTCTCCTCCGCGTCGGGGTCGCGCTCGCTGCGCGCGCTCTCCACGACGACCTTCATCCCGCCGGTCTCGAAATCCGCGGGCGCCAGCGCGAGCGCGCGCTCGAAGCGGGCGATCGCCTCGGGCTTCCGCTGCCTCACCAGCAACGCGTAGCCGGAGTCGCGCAGCGCCTCGACCAGGTCCCGTTTCCAGTCGGGACGCTCCGGAGTCGGGACGAGCGCTTCTTCGAATGCGACGACGGCCGCCTCGAAGTCGCGCCGGTTCATCGCGACGCGGCCGAGCTCGTGGACGAGCGCGGGGCGGCGCCCCATCGCGTCGATCGCGCGCTGCAGCAGCGTCTGCGCGAGCGGCGCCTCGTTGGTCGAGAGGAGCGACGTGGTCGCGCGCGCCATCGCGTCGTCGAAGTCCTCGCGCACGCCGGGCAGCTGCGGCACCGCCTGCAGCGCCGTGAGCATCTTCTCGACGCCGCCCTCGGCATTGCCGGCGGAGGACGCGTAGAGCCGCCCCTCGAGGAAGAGCGCCGCCGGGTCGTCGGGGTCGATGCGGCGCGCCACCGCTACCTCCTTCGCGCCCGCGGCGCGCTCGTCGAGCGCGAGGTAGATGCGGGCGAGCACGAGGTGGGGCCGCGCGCTCGCCGGCGCCTTCTGCACCGCGAGCTCGGCGAGCTTCACGGCTTCGACGAGGCGCCCCTGGCCGGTGCGCAGCAGCGCCAGCGACTCGAGCTCGCTCGCGCTCGCGGCCGGCGGGTTGGTGGCGACGCGCTCGAGGAGACGCTCCGCCATCGGCAGCACGATCGCCACGTATGCGCGGTCCGACGCCGAGCGGAGCAGCGCGTCGACGAGCGGCGCGGCGACGGCCGGGATGTACTCGGGATCGCCGCCGTTGCGCCGCACCTCCTTCAGCTCGTCGTCGAGCAGCAGCGCGGCGGCGGCGGGGCCCTGGCGCTCGAGCACCAGCGCGAGCCGCTCGCCGCGCACGCGCGCCGCGACCGGGAGCTCCCGCGCGGTCCGCTCCGCGACGTAGCGTTCGAGGAAGCCGAGCGCGACCTCGGGGACGTCGCGATCCTGGTAGGCCGCGGCGACGCGCAGCACCGCGCGCGCGAGCGTCGCGTCGGGCCACCCGCCCTGCTCCGCGCCGTCGAGCACGCGCTGCGCGTAGTCGTCGACCTCGCCGGTGCGCGCGTACTCGACCGTGGCGCACCACGCTCCGCCCTGCGCGGCGAGCGCGGCGGCGGGCGCGTTGCCGCGCCGGTGCTGCGGCGACGCGATCAGCACGAGCGCCGCCAGCGGGATGACGTAGGGCGCGACCGGGCCGTAGCGGCGCGAGCGGCGCAGCGCGCCGCGCAGCGGTCCGACCAAGGCGAGCGTGAGCGCGCCGCCGGCCGCCGGCAGGAGCGCCGTGGGCGCGACGCTCACGTGGCGGCCCGCGGCGACCAGCCCGAGCGTGAGCGGCGCGAGCCACAGCCCGCCGAGCGCGAGCGCGAAGTGCGGCTCCGGCAGCCGCGGCGCGAAGGGCTGCGCCGCGCGGCCGCGCGCCCGCACGAAGAGCGCGAGCGCGGTGAGCGCGAGCGCGACGGCGATGACCAGCGCGAAGCTCGTGAAATCGGCGACGTGCCCGTTCCTGCCGATCGTCGAGAGATAGGGCGGCGGCAGCAGCAGCCCGCCGCCGTACCGCCAGCCGAGCGTGGCAGCCGCCATGAATGCGGCAAGCGCGGAAGCGCGGTCGGCGACGGTGCCGAGCGACTCGTCGACCCCGAAGCCGAAGCCGACGTGACAGGCGCCGGAGACCTGGAGCGCGGCGAGCCCGGCCGCGCACGCGACGCCGACGACGAGAGCGAGCACCGTGCGCCGCGCTGAATCGGAGTTGGCGGCGAACCACGCGAAGAGCGCGAACGGCAGCAGCGCCCCCTTCGACAACCACGTCGCGAGCGCCGCCATCGCGAGCGCGACCGCGGCGCCGGGCCCGAGGCGGCCTTCCGCCGCGAGGCGCCGGTCGATCAACCCGAGCAGCGCGATCCACGCGAAGAGCAGAATCGTCCCCGAGCCGTCGACGAGGAAGCCGAGCGAGCCCGGCAGCAGCGGCGCGAGCGCCCCGCCGGCGAGCGCGACCCAGCGCTTCGCGCCGCCGCGCTCGAGGATCCGCGCGAGCAGCCAGCCCGCGAAGGCGAGCGCGAAGGCGAGCACGACGCGCAGGACGAGCGTCCCGCGCGGGCTCTCGGGCAGCGACTGGAGCGCGGCGAGTCCGGGCCAGAGGTGCGCGGCGGGGTCGCGCTCGCCCGCGCCGATCCAGCGGAGGTCCTGCAGCGCCGGCAGGTGGGCCACGAGCGCGGCCGCGAACAGGAGCAGCAGGTCGAGCAGGCCGACGCCGCGCCCGCGATCCACTTCCGACGTCGAAGCCATGCCCGCCTTTCGCTGCGAGAAGTCCGCCGTTTGTACCAATCGCTCGGGGGCGCGGTCACCCGGTGGATGCGACGCGCGCTACCATGCGCCGGAATGACGGCGGCGCACGATCGGCTGCGATTCGAGCTCGCGGTCCACCGCCGCGCCGGCCTGCGCCGTCTCATGCCGCGCACGTCGCCGGCGCCGGCGCCCGCTGCCGGCGCGCGCCCGCTCTTCGCGCCGGCGCCCGCCACGGCCGCCACCGCACAGGAGCGCCAGGCGGAGCTCGACCGCGTGGCGCTGGAAGTCGCGAGCTGCACCGCCTGCAAGCTCTGCGAGCGGCGCAACCGGGCGGTGCCGGGCGAGGGCGCGCTCGACCCGCCGATCCTCTTCATCGGGGAGGGGCCGGGCGCGGACGAGGACGCGAGCGGCCGCCCCTTCGTCGGCCGCGCCGGCCAGCTGCTCGACAAGATGATCGCGGCGATCCAGCTCGAGCGGCGGCAGGTCTACATCGCGAACATCGTGAAGTGCCGGCCGCCGGAGAATCGCCAGCCCGAGCCCGACGAGGTGCGGGCGTGCGCCGGCTACCTCGAACGGCAGATCGCGGCGCTGCGGCCGCGGCTGATCTGCACGCTCGGACTGCCCGCGACGCGCGCGCTGCTGCCCGACGTCCGCGCGATCAGCGCGGTGCGCGGGCGCGAGTTCACCTACGGCGGCGTCCCGCTCGTCCCGACGTTCCACCCGGCCTACCTGTTGCGCAACCCGGCCGCGAAGCCGCAGGCGTGGGAAGATCTGCAGCTCGTCGCGCGGAAGCTCGGGATCGTGCTCGCGCGCCGCAACCCGCCGCCGGCTTCGAACTAGTCGTCGGTCGAGGAGCGCCAGGAATGCTGCGACGGGCGGCGTGGGGAGTCGACTTGACCGGCGGCGCAGTGCAGGCCGTCCACGTCGAGCGGCGCGGTGGCCGATTCCGCGTGGTCGACGTGGTCGAGCAGCCCTACTCGACGCCCGGCGACGCCTCGGAGACGCTCCTCTCCCACCTGCCGGCCGGCTGCGACCGCGCGCTGCAGGAGCTGCTGCGCCGGCACGCCGCCTCGCTCGCCGACCCGGTCTTCGTCGCGCTCCCGGCCTTCGGCGCGCGCCACGGCTTCGTCGAGCTGCAGCTCTCCGACCCGGCGAAGGCCGAGGCGCTGCTCGACTTCGAGCTCCACCAGGCGCTCGGCGGCGACCTCTCGCAGTGGGCGGTGCGGGTCGGATCCCTGCGCCGCCGCGCCGACGGGCTCGGGGCCCCCTTCTTCGCGCAGCGGCGCGATCTGCTCGCGAGCTTCCTCAATGATGTGAGGCGCGTCGGGGTGCCCGTCGACGGGCTGATCCCGGGGCCGGTCGCGCTGGCGCGATACGCGCGTTCCGAGTGGCCCGACCCGGGGCTGCAGCTCGTGCTCGAGGTGAAGCGCACCCGCACCGACTACGTCTACGTCACGCCGGAGCGCACGCGCTTCCGCAGCTCCCCGCTCGGCTGCGGCGGCCTGAAGGAGCCGGAGTTCCTGCCGCGCAGTCCGCAGCGCGAATTCGACGAGCTCGCCGGCCGCCTCGTCCACGAGCACCATGCGGCGCGCAAGGCGCTGTTCGGCGCCAAGGACAGCACGCCGCTGTCGCGCGTCCACCTGCTGGGCGACGGCGCGCGCCATCCCGAGCTGAGAG
>DAINBU010000067.1:0-26982 GCA_036732755.1 Planctomycetota bacterium | reverse complement strand
GTTCGCGGATCTCGACGATCTGGTTGGGGTCGAGGCCCGACGTCGGCTCGTCGAGAAGAAGACGATCATCCTCTCGACCCACATCCTGCCCGAGGTCGAGGCGACTTGCGGGCGCATCATCATCATCGCGTTCGGGAAGATCGTCGCGGACGGTTCCGCCGCGACGCTGCTCGCCGCCAAGTCGGGCGGCGGCGTCTTCTCGGTCGCCGTGAAGGGCGACGCGGCCAAGGCGAAGTCGCTGCTGCAGGCGGCGCCGTTCGTCTCGGGCGTCGAGGCGCTCCCCGGCGCCTCCGGCGCGTCCCGCTTCGAGATCGCCACCCGCGACGAGGGGGGAGGCGAGCGCATCTTCGAGTACGCCGTGCAGAAGGGGCTGGTCCTGAGCGAGCTCACCGCCCGGCGCGAGTCGCTGGAAGACGTCTTCGCGCAGCTCACGCGCGGGGGGGAGCAGTAAGCCATGCGCCACGCCATGCTCGTCGCCTGGAAGGAGTTCCGGACCTTCTTCCAGACCCCCATCGCCTACGTGATCCTCTTCATCTTCACGGTGATCGGGGGCTTCTTCTTCTTCCAGATCGGGAAGTTCTTCGATTCGCGCGAGGCGTCGCTGCGCCCGCTCTTCTTCTACATGCCGTGGTTCTTCCTCTTCCTCGCGCCCGCGCTCTCCATGCGCATGTGGGCCGAGGAGAAGCGCGGCGGCACGATCGAGACGCTGCTCACGCTGCCGCTGCGCGACTGGGAGATCACGCTCGGCAAGTTCCTCGCGGCCGTCGGACTGATCGCAGTCTGGCTCGTGACGCTGCTGCCGCTGGTGGGGGTCGTCTACTGGTTCGGATCGCCCGACCGAGGACCGATCATCGCCGGTTTCCTCGCCGCCCTGCTGATGGGCGCTGCCTACATCTCGATCGGGCTCGCCGCCTCGGCGATCACCGAGAACCAGATCATCGCGCTCGTGGTCGGCGTCGCGGTCGCGTTCCTCTTCCTTCTGATCGGGCTGCAGCCGGTCTACTCCGTGCTGCCCGACGCGCTCAACGCCTTCGTGCACAACCTCTCGCTCGAGACGCACTTCGAGTCGATCATGCGCGGCGTCATCGACTCGCGCGACCTGCTCTACTACGCGTCATTCATCGCCTTCTTCCTCGTCCTCAACCTCTGGCTGATCCGGCGCCGGCGCGGCGGCGGGACCACGGTCGCGCTCGCGGCCGGCGTGCTTGTTCTCGCCAACTACGTCTCGACGTCGCACTTCTTCCGCATCGACCTCACGCAGGACGCGCGCTACACGCTCGCCGATGACACCCGGCGCGTCCTGAAGGGCCTCGACGACGACCTGCGCATCACGGCCTACCTTTCGAAGAACGTCCCGTCCGACTACGCCAACCTGCTGCGCGACATCGAGGACAAGGTCAAGGAGTTCGAGCAGATCGCCCGTCCGCACCTGCGCGCCGAGATCGTCAACACCGACGACGGCGACAAGCAGAAGGAGGCGGCCAAAACCGCTGGCATCCAGGCGGTCCAGCTGCCGGGCCAGCGCGCGGACGAGCTCAACATCAAGCTCGCCTACCTCGGCCTCGTGGTCGAATTCGGCGGCAAGACCGAGAAGCTGCCGGTCGTCAACATCGACACGCTCGAGTACGACCTGACCCGCCGCATCGCGAAGGTGACGCGCCGCACGCCGGTGAAGATCGCCTGGCAGGTGAACGACCCGATGGCCGGGATGAACATCCCCGGCATGCCGCGCCCGCCGAGCGGCGACAAGCACGGCCCCGGCACCGACATGCGCCAGATCGACCAGTTCCTGAAAGAGGAGAACGAGACGACCAGCGTCGACCTCAAGTCGAAGATCCCCGACGAGGTGAAGGTCGTCGTGCTCTGCAATGCGGAGGGGCTGGGCGAAGTCCAGAAGTTCTGGATCGACCAGTTCCTGATGCGCGGCGGCGGGCTGATCGTCTGCGCCGACGGCAGCGCGCCGCAGAGCATGGGCGGGATGGGGGGGCCGGCCTCGCAGACGATGCGCGCCGGCAACGACCGGCTGCCCGACGACTTCTTCTCCCACTACGGCTTCAAGATCAACAAGGACGTCGTGCTCGACCTCGTGTGCGCGAGCGTGCCCTACCGCAACAAGTACATGATCTACCCGCCGTTCATCCGCGCCACGGCGGCGAACATCGACGCGACCCACCCGATCTCCGCCAGCTTCCGCAGCATGATCTTCACGTGGGCGTCGTCGATCGCGCTCACCCCCAAGCCCGGCGTGAAGGCGGTCGAGCTGGTCAAGTCGAGCGAACGCGCGAAGCACCTCGAGAACTTCATGATGCTCGAGCCCGAGTCGCTGCTTCCGCAGACCGAGGCGCAGGTCGAGTCCTGGAAGAAGGAGTTCAAGAACCAGTACGTCCTGGTCGGGATGCTCGAGGGCGACTTCCAGTCCTACTTCGTCGCGCACGAGGTCCCCAAGGAGATCGTGACGGGCAAGCCGGCGGTCGACCCCGATCCGGGCGCCAACATGTTCGGCGAGTTCGGCGAGGAGCCGAAGGCCCACGCGAAGTCGGCGACGCCCGAAGAGGGCTCTCCCGACTCGAAGAAGGACGACGCGAAGAAGGAAGACGCGACGCCGAAGGGCGACGCCACGCCGAAAGGCGACAACCATCCCGACGACGCCAAGAAGGAGGAGACGAAGCCCGACGGCGGCCCGCGCGCCGACGGACAGGACGTCCCGGGCGGCGGCTTCGCGCCGGCGCAGGACGCGCCCGCGCCCGCCAAGGAACCCGCTCCGGCACCGGCCCCCGCGCCGGCGGCGCAGGACGGCGACAAGAAGCCCGCGCCCGATGCGGTGCATCCGGGCGACGAGAAGGCCGGCGAGGAGCCCGCCGACAAGACCGAGCCGGCCAAGCCGTTCGAATACCTGAAGCGGTCGACCGCGCCGGGCAAGATCCTCGTGATCGGCTCGGCCGACTTCGCCTCCGACGCGACGCTGCAGGGCGCGCTCGAGAACGCCGTCCTGATCCAGAACGCGGCGGGCTACATGGCGTCGGACGGCCTCACGAGCCTGCGCGCGAAGCGCCTCACCGACCGCCCGTTCGAGCCGCCGAACGACACCCCCAAGGCGGTCGCGACGCTGCTCGGCTGGTTCGCGACGCCGCTGCTGCTGCTGCTGCTGCTCGTCGTCGTCCACATGTGGCGCCGCGTCTGGCGGCCGGCCGCGAGCCGCCGCCGCGCCGCCGCCGCCACCGCTGCCGCCGCGCACTGAGCACGCAGGCCAGGAGACCCGAACATGTCCCGCCAGTCCCAGCGCACCAACCTGATCCTGCTCGCGGTCCTCGGCGTGCTCGGCGCGGCCGCCGCCGTGAAGACCTTCTTCGTCAAGAACCCGCTCGAGACCGGCGACACGGTCAAAGCGAGCGAATCGCTCTTCGCGAACTTCAAGAAGGACCAGGTCACCGCGCTCGTCATCGACGGTCCCGAGGACAAGAAGATCGAGCTCCAGAAGGACGGCGACCACTGGAACCTCGTGAACGACGGCAACTTCCGTGCGGACAAGGGCGACGTCGAGCGCGTCCTGAACGGCATCGAGAAGCTCAAGTTCGGCAAGGTCGCCTCGAGCCGCACCGACAAGCTCGACGAGTTCAACCTGCAGAAGGGGAAGGCGATCGAGGTCACGGCGTACGGCGCCGGCGGCAAGACCTCTGCGCCGATCGCCGCCTTCTCGATCGGCAAGGCGGGCGACGACTGGAAGTTCGCCTTCGTGCGGGTCACAGGGACCGACACTGCGATCCGCAAGGTCGAGGGCTCGACCTCCGACTTCGACCCGGGCTACGACAACACGTGGCGCGACAAGACGATTTTCGAGCTCGGCGACGCCGCCAAGATCGAGGAGGTCACGATCACCGGCGCCAAGGGCCCGGTCACGCTGCTGCGCCAGAAGGAGATGGGCCCCAAGGACGGCGAGAAGGCCGAGGGGACCCCGGTCGACGGCGACCCCGCCAGCGCCGTCGGCTCCAAAGAGGAGGGCGAGACGCACGCGCCCCCGGATGCGGCCGCGAAGCCGAAGCCGGAGCAGGAGGTCAAGGAGACCTACTGGCAGATCACCGCGCCGACGTCGGGAAAGGCGAAGAAGTGGCTCGGCGACAACATCGCGACCAACCTCGCCAAGCTCGAGTGCGCCTCGTTCTTCACCGGCACGGAGACGCCCGCCGAGCTCGGCCTCGAGCCGCCCGCCTTCGTCGCCGCGGTGCGTCGCGAGGGCGAGAAGGAGGCGACGCCGGTCCTCTACGTCGGCAACAAGGGCAAGGACAACAAGTACCCGGTCAAGCGGCCGAACGACCCGACCATCTGGTGGATCGACAGCTGGAAGGGCGACTACCTGACGAAGTCGGCCGACGAGCTGCTCGACGCGCCGCCGCCGAAGCCCGACGAGAAGAAGCCCGACGAGAAGAAGCCCGACGAGCACGACCACGGCGAGAAGCACGACGCCGAGAAGACGCCCGACCCGGCGGCTCCCGCCGGCGAGAAGAGGGGCGACGAGGCGCCGAAGGGCGACGCGGCGCCCGCGCCGGCGAAGCCGGAAGGCGGCGACGCGGAGCCGGCGGATGGCGCGAAGCCCGCTGACGTCCCGAAGCCGGATGACGGCGCGAAGCCGGACGGCGGCGGACGCTGAGCGACCGCGCCCCTTACTTCCCGGGCCAGGGGAGCGCGACCACCTCCGACCCTCCGCGCAGCGCCTGCTCGGCGCTCGGCGCGTAGGAGTCGAGCGCGAGGAGCTGCGCGAAGGCTTGCGCCTGCGCCGGCGCCTTGAAGAGGTCGCGCGCGACCCACGCGGTCGCGCGGCCGTCGGCTCCGAAGACTCCGGCGAGCCCGTCGGCGCCGAGGCTCGCGACGAAGAGCGCGTCACGCTCGAGGCCGAGCGGCTCGTCCGCGCTCCCGTCCGCTTGACCCTCCGCGCGTCTCCTTGCGCGCGCGAAGACGACGCGGAACTTCGCTTTGGCCGGCCCGCGCAGGGCGAAGCGCACCACGTCGGGTGAATCGGAGGGCGCCGCGTCGAGCGCGAGCTCGCGCGTGGCGACCGGCCCCTCGGCCGGCGCCCCGCTCGCGCCGCCCGCCGCCTCCTCCGGGATCGGCCAGCTGTCGAACGGCTTCTGCCCCTGCTTCTTCAGCTCGCGCAGCTTCTCGAGGATCGCGCGCGCCATCAGGTCGTAGCCGGCCCCGTTGGGGTGGCCGTCGGGCTGGAACAGGAGCTCGGGCGCGAGCCCGCTCGCGTGGTCGTCGAACCACGCCGCCTGGTCCACCAGCGGCACGTGCTCCTTCTGGGAAACGACGCGCGCGCCGGCGCTCGCCATCTGGAACGGGTCGTTCATGCGCGTCGCGTAGGTCTGGAGCACGACCGCGACGCCGGCGCGCCGGCAGTCGCGCACGAGTCCGGTCAGCCCCGCCTCGACCGCATGCGCCAGGTCGGCCCCCGTGTGGAGGCCGGGCCGCGAGTCGGGATCGCCGTTCACCGGCTGCACGCTCCCGTCGGGGCCGCGGATCACGAGGCCGCGCCCGTCGCGGTCGACGGAATCGACGGCTGGCGCCGGCGGCTTGAGGCAGAACGCGATCCAGCGCAGCAGCTGCGGCAGGAGGAGCTTTCGCTCGGGCTGCGCGGCGTCGTCGGCCGGCGGCTCGGTCACGTTCCACTCGTCGTTGAAGCCGGCGAGCTCGACCACCGCGTCCCAATGGCCGCGCGCCAGCGCGCGCCGCGCCTGCCAGCGCGTCAGCGCCGTGTTGTTGCCCGGCGTCCCGAGGTTCTCGACCACGAACGGCCCGTCCCGCCGCCCGCCGTTCAGCGCCACCTCGAGCCGCACCGGGAACGACTGCAGCTCGCGCTGCACGCCGAGCCCGTACACGTGCGAGTCGCCGACGCAGAGCAGCGCGATCTTGCCGGGATGGGCCGTCGCGCGCGCGTCAGGCGCGAAGCCGGCGCCGAGCGCGAGCCGCAGCCCCTGCAGCACCCCCTCGGCGAGCGCGAGCCCGAGCACGACGCCGAGCAGTGCGAATCCGACGCGGGACGCGGCGCGCACGGCGTTCGGGTCAATCCTTCCCGTGCGCGACCGCTTCGCGCTGCTGGCCGCGCACCTTGCCGACCCAGTATTCCTTGAGCTCGAAGTGCGGCGAGTTGTCGGGGTCGTGGCAGCGCACGCACAACGCGAAGGCGGCGCCGTTCGCGACGCTCGGCGCGTGGCCGCCGGGATAGGTCGTGTCGCCGCGCGACGCGCGCGTCGCGTGGTCGCCGGACGGGCCGTGGCACGCCTCGCAGCTCACGTTGACGAGCGGCGCGTTCGCGTCCTCCTTCTCGGGCCCGCGGTAGCCCGAGGCGTACCCGAAGCCGGTCACGTGGCACTTCACGCAGTCGGGGTCGAGGATCGCGTTGCGCAGTCGCCCCTTCTTCAACTCCGGCGGCGGCGGCTCGTCCTGCACGACGAGCGTCGCCCAGGCGTGGGCGTGCTTCGACGCCTGCCAGGTCTTCCACGCCTTCTCGTGGCAGTTCGCGCACCCCTCGTCGGCGCCGACGTAGGCGACGCCGCCCGGATCGGGGAGGCGGCCGTACCAGCGCTCGATCAGCCGCTTCTCCTTCAGTTGGTCGCGGTAGGCCTCGATCCAGACCACGACGTCGCCGTTCTTCTCGAACTGGTCGTGCACGTCCTCCGCCTTCCAGCTCGCGCGGCCGCCGTCGGCGCCGAAGCGGTAGCGCACGACGAACTTGCCCTTGCGCCCCGTCGTGAGGATGTCGGTCGCGTCGACGCGGCGGAGCTTCTCCTCGGGCTCGTCCTCCCCGTCGGGGTTGGGGATCACGATCGCGTCGAGGGAGGGGACGTCGCGCGCGAGCTGCTTCGCCTCGTCGGCGTCGGCCTGCGCGAGGACGACCGTCTTCCACGGCTTCCCCTGCGCCGCGACCCTCGCGAGCTCGGCGCGCAGCGCGTCGGCCATCGGCTCGAGCTTCACGTGCGGATCGACGGCCGCGACCGCGGCAGCGCGGCTCGGCGCGATCACCGCGACGACGGCAATCGTCCGGTCGCGCACCGTGCGCACGACCGAGCGCACGAACTTGAGCTCCGGCTGCGTCGAATCGGCCGCCGCCCGCGCGTCGACCAGGTTGGTCGCGACGAACGGGCAGGCGTCGCCGAGCGACGCGGCCGCCCACTCCAATGTGGTGCGCCCGAGCGCGAGCTCGCTCGGAGTGAGCGCGATCGCGGCGTAGTGCATGTCGGCGACCATCGTCTGGAGCTGGAAGAGCAGCTTCTCGCGGTCGAGGTCGCGTTCCGGAGCGTCGGGCGCGACGCCCGGCCGCAGCGGCGCGAGGCCGCCGTTCGAGAGGACGAGCGCGTGGCCGTCCTCGACGCCGAGGTACAGCATCGCCGTCTTGCGGCGCGGCAGCCCGCCCAGGAGCCCGTCGTCGCAGCCGCAGGCGTCGAGGTAGCCGTCGTCGTCGCCGGTGAGCAGGAGCTCGATCGGCCCGCCGCGCGGCGCGGCCGGCGCAGCCGCGTCGGTCGCGGCCCCCTCCGACGTGCGCGGCGGCGCCGTCTCCTGCCAGGCGATCGTCGCGAGCGGCGCGGCCAGCGCGACCGCCGCGAGCGCGAGCGCGGTCCGCCGCGGCGTCACGAGTTCTGCTGCTTGAACCAGCCGCGGAAGGTGACGCGCTTCACCGGGACGTCGGGGTGCTCGGCGCTCACCTCGAGGCTGCCCTGGAAGAAGCGCGACTTCGAGATCGACTTGGGCGCGACCAGCCTCACCACGTACTTCACGCCCTTCTCGACCTCGACGATCTCGGTCTTGAAGGCATCGCTCGAGGGCTTGGCGTCGACGGTCACCGTCTTCAGCAGGTAGGGGACCTTCGGGTCGCCGTTGGTGATCACGAGCTCTGCGGTCGCGTCCTGGTCGCCGAGGAGCTGCCCGAAGTCGATGCGGTCGGAGCCGTCGCGCGCGTTGCCGACGAACTTCACGTCGGGCTCGACGACGGCGCGCAGCGGGATCGAGATCTCCTTCACGCGCGGATGGTCGATGTCGAGTTCGATGCGGTTGTTGAACGCGCCGAGCGGAGCGCAGGAGAGCAGCTTCGCCTCGATCTTCCAGGTCAGCGTCGCGGCGCCCTCGACCTTCGTGCAGGTGAGCTTGACGAACTCCTCGTTGGGCGACTTGAGGGCCACGATCTTGAAGTCGCCGAGCTTGCCGGCGCCCAGCGTCGTGGTCACCGCCGCCTCCTTGCCGTGCTTCACTCGGCCGAGGTCGAGCTCGACCGGATCGAGCGTGAAGGGGGTGACCATCGTCGCCTCGAGCGAGAGCGCGAGGGAGAAGTTGGTCGGGTCGTTCGAGAAGACGCGCACGAACTTCTTGATCGGGAGGTCGTGGCCGGGCGCCGCCGCGGAGGCGGTCTTGAGCTCGACGGAGAGCTCCGCCGTCTCGCCCGGCTTGAGCGTCCCGAGGTTCTTCGAGCGCTTGATCTCCTCCTGCGTCAGCGTCTTGTCGCCGATCTTCAGCGTCGCCGCCGCGCACGAGCAGCTGTTGCGGATCTCCTGGAGCGTGAGGTCGCCCGTGCCGCTGTTCTTCAGCTTGAAGGTGTGGTTGAGCTTCTCGCCGCGGAACGTCTCACCGAAGCAGTGCACGTAGTTGTCGACCTCGATCTTCCCGGGCGGGCCGCTGGTGAGGATCGGCGTCGGCGGCGGGCGGCGCTCCTCCTCGGCGTCGGGGTCGGCGTGCGCCGGGCCGCTCGCCTCGCCCGGCTTCGGTCCGCCGGTCTTGGTCGGCGCGGGCGCCGGCGGCGGCTTGGGCTTCTCGACGTCGACCGAGAAGGGGATGGAGAGCGGGCTCTTTGCCGGGTCGCTGCAGAAGATGAGGCAGCGCTTGGTGAAGGTGCCGGCCGGCAGCTTCGTCGTGTCGACGCGGATCGCGAGCGTCGCCTTCTCGCCCGGCTGCAGCGTGAGCTCGGTGCGGCCCGCGTCGTCGGCGTCGATCGGGATGTTGGGCCGGCCCGCCATCGACAGATGGAGCCGCGCGCACTCGCACTGGACGCCGATGCGCGTGACGAGCAGCGCGGCGGTGCCGACGCTCTCGATCTCGAGCGTGCCGTGCACCGTCGTGCCGGGCGGCACCGTGCCGAAGTTGAACTGGTCGACCGAGACGCGGATCTGGGGGCCGTTCGGCTTCGCCGGAGCGCCTTCCTGCGCGACGAGTCCCGGTGCGGCGACCGCGGCAAGGAAGAGGGCGGCGAGTGGCCGACCGAACGGAACGAAGCGCGCGCGCGGAGCGACATTCGACACGGGGCTCGACTGCATGGCGTTTCTCGGGTCGGTACGAAGGGGGGGGCTGGGCGGTGGGGCGACGGGCCCTCGGGGGCCCGGACATTCAATCACTCGGAGGGGGCGATTGGCATCGGGCGTCCTCTCGATTCGGGGGGCCGCCGCGGCCTTGCCGCGCGCGCCCCAACGGGGCGCCCCTCAATGCGACAGCTCGTCCAGCTTCCGACGGGAAGTTCCGTCCGAAGGATCCAGGGAGATCGCGCGCTCGAGCTCGATCCGGGCCGGCACGAGCAGGCCCTGCTTCTCGAGCGCGAGCGCAAGGAGATAGCGCAACTGTCCCGTCTCGGGGCCGCGCGCGAGCGCCTCCCGGAAGAGCTTCTCCGCCCCGGCGCCGTCGCCGACCTCGAGCCGGCAGACCCCGAGCCCGGCGAGCAGCCCCGGCTGCGGCCCGAACCAGCCGAACCCCTCCTTCAGGATCGCCTCGGCCGCCGCCGGCCCGTCGCGCTTGCGCGCCGCGTCGGCGAGCTCGACCCAGGCGCGAAGGACGCCGGGATAGAGCGACTCGACCGAGCGGCGCGCGTTCACCTCGGCGCGCACGCGCGCGAACGCGATCTGCGCTGCTGCTTCGTCGTGGGCATCGGAGGCGAGCTCGCCGAGCGTCTCGAGGGCAAAGATGCGGCGCGCGTCGGCCGGCGCCGCCGCGTCGACGATCTCCTGCGCGAGGCGGCGCACGCCGGCGAGGTCGCCGACTTCCCGCGCTTCCTGCACCAATCCGAGCTTGGCCTGGAGCGAGGTCGGGTGGACCGCGAGCTCCGCTCTCCAGAGCGACGCGTCGTCGCGGAAGGCGCCGGTGCGGACGAAGGTCGCCGCGCCGAGCGCCAGCGCCGCCGCCGCCACCGCGAGGCGCGTCGCGCGGACCAGCGGCGCGGGGGCGAGCGCGAGCGGCAGCGCGGCGGACACGGCGACCGCCATGCCGGCGAGCGGCAGCAGCAGGAAGCGCTCGGCGAGCGGGACCTTCATCGCGACCAGGAGCCCGCTCGTCGGCAGGAAGAAGAGGAGCGCGAAGGCGAGCGCGAAGCGCGTCCGGATCCGCGTCGCCGCGGTGCGCAGCAGCGCGAGCCCGACGACCGCGAGCTTGAGTGCGGCGGCGAGCAGGTCGATCCCGGACGGCGGCCGCAGGTAGTCGTCGTCGTAGGCGATCGCGAGCGGCTGCGGCCAGACCATGAGCTTGAGCGCGAGCGAGCCGCTCTGCGCGCACTGCAGCAGCCGCTGCGTCACGGGAGCGTCGACCTGGCCGAGGCCGCGCCCACCTAATGTGAAGTCGCGCGTCAAGACGTGCTGCCGCGCGAGAAGGAAGGCGCCCGTGAGCACGACCACTCCGGCCGCGACCGCCACGCGTGGCCGCGCCCCCTCCTTCCACCAGCGCGCCGCGAGGTAGAGGACGGCCGCGAGCGGCAGCGCCGACTCCTTGCCGAGCAGCGCGAGCGCCGCGAGCACGAGCGCGAGCCATGGCCGGCGCGCCGCGACCAGCAGCGCCGCGAGCACGAAGTCGGCCGCGAGCAGGTCGCCCTGGCTCGAGATCCAGGCGACGCTCTCGACCGTCAGTGGATGGACGCCGAACAGGAGCGCCGCCGCTGCGGCGTGCGGGAGCCCGACCCCTGGCAGCCGCAGCGCGAGCGCGACGACGCCGCGCACGGCGAGCAGGAAGAGCAGCAGGCTCACCACGTGGAAGCCGGCCGGATGGCCGCCGAAGCACTTCCATTCGAGCGCGAAGAGGGCGGTGCGGAGCGGCCGCCAGATGTCGCGGTCGACCGGCAGCGCCATTCTCTCGCTGGACGTGAAGAGACCGGCCGGCTCCGCGAGCGTCTGGATGCCCGGGTTCTCCGCGACGAAGCGAAAGTCGTCGTAGACGAAGCCGCCGCCGATCCCGCGCAGGTGGGGGATCAGGACGAGCAGCGCGACGAGCCAGGCGGTCAGGCGGTCGCGGGGATCCGGCGGAGCGTCAGGTCGAGCTCGCGGTGGCAGTTCCACCAGCAACGGCGGCAGACCTCCTCGCGGTCGGCGGGCGACGGCCGCGGCGCGCGCCGCGCATCGGCGTCGAGCTCCGCCGCCGGCACGCCCGCGCGGCGCAGCGTCATGAGCGGCACGCAAGGGTATCCGATCCCTTCGGGGTCGAGCGCGAGGTGGGAGCGCGGCGCGCTGCATTCCTGCGGCGTGGTCGCGCCGGCGAGGAAGGGCGCGACGCCGCGCAGGTAGCCGTCGGAATTGTCGACGACGGCGTTCTCGGCCGCGGCGGCGGCGAGCTCACGTGCGAGGTCGCCGGCATCCGCCGAGGTGATGCGCGCGGCCGAGAGCTCCGGCTCGCCTGCGACGAAGTCGTGGTGGGGGAGGTAGCCGGCCGCGTCGACGCCCCACTCGGTCGCGAGCCGCGCGAACGGGCGCACCTCCCGCCAGTTCGAGGCGGTGATCGCCATGACGAGGCCGAGGCGCGGCGATGCGCCGCGACGGTCCGCGAGCAGCGCGGCGACGGTCGCCCGGATCTGCTCGAACGAGCCCGGCACGCCGCGCAGCGCGTCGTGCGTCGCGGCACGTGCCCCGTCGAGGCTCACGTTGATCGAGTGGAGGCCCGCCGCGAGCAGCGGCGCGACGCGCTCGGCCGCGAGGCGCGAGCCGTTCGTGTTCAGGTGGACCAGAAGGCCGAGGCGGCGCGCGGCGGCGACGACCTCGAAGAGCTGCGGATGGAGCAGCGGCTCGCCGCCGGTGAGGCCGACCGCGAGCGCGCCGCGCCGCTCGAGCAGCTCGAGCCGCTCGACCAGCGTCGCGAGCGGCGGATCGCCGTGCGCGCGGTCGGGCAGGTCGCAGAAGGTGCAGCGGTAGTTGCAGCGCCAGGTCACCGCGAGCGTCGCGAAGAGCGGCCCGCGCGCGACGCCGAGCTCGAGCGCCAGCGTGCGGCGCGCCGCTTTCGCGACCCAGCCGATCCGGCCGCGCCGCAGCTGCGCCGCGAGCACCGCGCCGTGGCCTCTCCGGATCACGGCGCCGCTCCGGCCGGCCGCGCGTGCGTGCGCGCGCGCGTGAACGTCGTCCGCCACGGATGGGCGACCATCGACGGCACCGCCTCGCACGGGCTGAAGCAGCCGGGGCAGCGGCGCGCGACGATCTCAGCGCGCGCCGCGTCGACCTCGGCGCGCGCGAGCAGCCGCTCGAGCGAGAGGCCGAAGTCGGCGAGGTTGCCGAGCGGCCGCTCCCAGATCGTGCAGGGATGGACCGTCAGGTTGGGCGCGACGAAGACGGTGCGCGCGAGCGCGTCGCAGCCCATGGGGGGATGGTTGTCGTGAAGAGCGCGCGCAGCGAGACGCGCATAATTGCGCTCGATCCAGCCGAGCGCGCCGTGCGCCGAGGCGCGGCGCCGCAGCACGGCGAGCGCGCCGTCGTTCGCGCGCAGCCCCGCGGCCGTGCCGTCCGCCGCGTTGCGGTAGTAGTGCGGCGAGACGTGGGCGAGGTTGAAGTGGAGCTCGCCGCGGCGGAAGTCGGGGAGGCGGCGCCCGAGTTCCGTGGCGAGCGTCCGCTCCTGCTCCTCGGCCCGCTCGGTCAGCGTGCAGCCGGCGACCAGGGTGAGGCGGCCCTTCGCGGCGGGAAGCAGCCCCCTCAGCCGCGCGAACGTCTCGAAGGCGCGCTCGAATGCGCCTGGCATGCCGCGCAGGGAATCGTGCAGCTCGGGCCCGCCGTCGAGGCTCACCGTGACCGCGAGCCGCGGCAGCCGCGTCGCGAGCAGCCGCTTCACCGTCGCCTCGGTCGCGTCGGGAAGCTGACCCGCCGTCGGGAAGTCGAGCAGCTCGAGCTTCGGCAGCGCGGCGACGATCGCGTCGAGCAGCTCGTCGAGCCGCTCCTTCGCGAAGAGCTCGCCGCCCGTGAGATTGACCCAGCGCAGGAACGGGTTGGCGCGGAAGAAGTCGATCCAAGTCGACGTGGAGACGCCGGCGTCGGGCTTCTCCCAGAGGCGGCAGAAGTCGCAGCGCAGGTGGCAGCGCTCGGTCAGGACGGCGGTGACCTTGAGCGGCCGGCCGCGCCGCGGCGCGCGCCAGAGCGCGGCGGCGAGGCGGGCGCCCGCGAGCACCGGCGCCAGCGCGCTCACGACGCGACCGTCCCGCGCAGCGCCGCGGCGTCGCGCCGCACGACGCTCGGCGCGACGGCGAGCAGCGCCTCGGCCGCGGCGACCGCTTCGTCGACGTCGATGCGCAGGATGCAGATCGGCAGCGTGCAGCGCGACGTCTTCGCGTTCTGGTTCGTGAGACAGGGGCTGCAGGGCGGCGCGTGGTAGAGGGCGCGCTGGCGCAGGCCGAGCGGGCCGTAGATCTGCGGCGAGTTCGGGCCGAACAGCGCGACGACCGGCGTCGCGACGGCGTTGGCCAGGTGCACCGGTCCGGTGTCGTTGGCGAGGACGAGGTCGCAGCGCGCGATCCAGGCGAGCAGCGTCGGCGCGTCGAGCGCGTTGGCGAGGTCCACCGCCGGGACGGCGTGCGCGGCGAGCTCGGCGGCGAGGGCGGCCGCGAGCGCGCGCTCGCCGGCGCCGCCGGTCACGAAGAAGGTGCCGCCGCGGCGGGCGTGCAGGCGCGCGGCCGTCGCGGCGAAGCGCTCGACCGGCCAGCGGCGGCCGGGGAAGTTGTCGCCCGAGCCGGAGTGGAGCGTGGTCCACGGCCGCGGCAGCGCCGCCGCGCCGCGCGCCGCGAGCAGCCGATCGATCCGGGCCTCCGCTTCGGCGGAGAGCGCGAGCGCGTGCGTCGCGACGCCGTCGGTCGGGATGCCGGCCGCGCGCACGAGCTCGGCGAAGCCGAGCGCCATGTGGAGGTCGCTGCGCAGCGGGACGGTCCGGTCGTAGAGGCCGGCGCGCGCCTGCCCCGGCGTGTCGAAGCCGACGACGCAGCGTGCGTTGGCGGCGCGGGCGAGCAGGCCGGCGACGCGCAGGAACTGCTCGAAATCGAGGAAGAGGTCGGCGCGGTCGTCCCGCAGCACGCGCCGCGCGCGCGCGAGGTCGGCGAGCGGCGCGAGGAGGCCGTGGTCCCGGAGGGGAAGGATGCGGTCGATGCCCGGCTGCGAGGCGAGCAGCGCGTGGTTGCGCTCCAGCGTGACGAACGTGATGCGCGCCCGCGGATGGCGCGCGCGCACCGCCGCCACCAGCGGGACGACCATCGCCAGGTTGCCGATCCCCCAGAGCTTGCAGAGCACGACGTGGCGCGCGTCGTCGGGAGGCGCCGCCGGCGGCCGGCCCGCCCGCGCGAGCCGCCAAACCCCCACGCAGGGTCCGCCGAGCCAGCGGTCGGCGCGCTTCTTCCACTCGAGCGCGGCCGGCGAGGTCGCGGGCGCGCGCGACGGGTGGCGCGACGGGGCGGGAGCGCCGTTCGAGGCGCTCACGCGTCGAACCTCGCGTGCACGCCGACGTCGCGTCCGTCGAACTCGCTGCAGGAGCGGCACGGCTCCGGGAAGTCGCCGCACTTGTGCCGCAGACGCAGCGCGCGGAACGGCGCGTCGTTCAGGATCCGGTCCGGCGCGTCGCGCAGCGCGTTGCCGAGCGCGAGCGCGCCTTCGCTGTCGGCGCAGCACGCGGTGACGGTGCCGTCGACCAGCACGACGAGGCTGCCGCGCCAGAGCTCGCGGCAGGCGTTGCGGCGCGGGCCGGCGGCGAGGCGTGGGATCACCTGCACGCGGTCGGCGATCCCCTTCCACTCGGCGCGGTAGCGGTCGAGCGCCGGCCGGGTCGCGTCGTCGAGGACCATCGAGACGTCGATGCGCAGGCGGTGGCGGCCCGCGTCGCGCCGCCGCTTCAGCAGCGCGACGCGCTCGCGCAGCTCGCGCAGCGGGAAGTCGCGGATCCGCTCGTGCGTCGCGTCGTCGCCGTCGACGCTGACCGTCAGGCGGTCGAGGCCGCTCGCGAGCAGCCGCTCCGCCATCGCGTCGTCGAGCAACGTCCCGTTGGTCGTCAGCATCGACCGGATGCCGCGGTCGGCTGCGTAGCGGACCATCGCGTCGATCTCGGGGTGGAGCAGCGGCTCGCCCCACTGGAACGGCAGGACGAAGCGCAGCGTCGGCGTGCGGTCGATCAGGCTGCGGAAGAGCGCGGGATCGAGCCAGCGCTTCTGGCGGACCATGCCGCGGTTCACCGGGCAGATCGTGCAGCGCAGGTTGCAGTAGTTGGTGGTCTCGACGTTGAGCGAGAGGACGCGGGCGGAGCGCTGCGACTTGAAGCGGAAAGCGAGCTCGTTGGCGGCGGCCCAGGCGACCGCGCGGACGTCGGGGAACTTGATCTCGAGCAGCTCCGAGAGCTCGGGCTTCCTCAAATAATGGGTGGCGATCCCGCGGTGGAGGGCGGCGACGAGGCGTCCCTCGAGCCGTCGCAGGAGCGGGGGGGAGGCGGCAGGCGCGGGGACGGTCGCGACCATGACTCGGTCGCGGGATCATACGCCGTGCCGGCCGCCCCCACCGGTCAGCGCCGCTTCGATCCCGGCGCGCGCTCGATCGAGACGACGTCGAGCTGTGCGGGGGCGCGCGACCCGGCCGGAGCGAGCCGCACGGTCCCGTGCAGGCAGAACTCCGAGGCGTCTCCGAGATCCTGCTGCGCTTTCCTCCATTCGGGGGAGGTCGCGGAGATCACCAGCGCGACCGACCGGTTGTCGAAGCGCAGCCAGCGCCCGTTCGCTCCCGACCGCTGCGGCGCGTGGCGCAGCACCTCGGTTTCGACGTGGAGATGGATGCGCCGGTGGAGCAGCGTCCGCCAGCCGCCGCGGTAGAAGGCGCGCCGGTCGGCCGGCTCGACGACGCGCGGGCCGGGCTCCGACGAGCTCTTCGACTTCGATGACTTCGACGGCTCCGACTTCGAGTCGCCGGCGGGCGGCGCGAGCGAGCTCGCGACGAGCAGGGAAGCGAGCAGGGCGTGCGAAAGTGCCATGGGCGGACCTTGTGGGTGGGGGAGGAGTGGTCGCGGTTACCGGATTCGGGGGCTTCGCGGTAAGGAGACGCGCACGACTCGTGGGGGTGACGCTCCGATGGCGGGGATGCTCCGCATGGTGTTCGCGCTGCTCAAGATCGCGGTCGCCGTCGTGGTCATCGCCGTCACCCTGCTCGTCGTCTTCCAGGCGAAGCTCGTGTGGCTGCCGACCGGCGCGCCCGAGGTCACGCCGTCGCTCCTCAGAATCCCCTATCGCGACGTGACGCTCACGACGCGCGACGGCGTCGCGCTGCACGCGTGGCTCCTGCCGGCGGAGGAGCCGCGCGGCCTCCTCGTCTTCTGCCACGGCAACGGCGGGAACATCGGCGACCGCATCGACTCGGGCGCGGAGCTGCGGCGCCTCGGATTCACGACGCTCCTCTTCGACTACCGCGGCTACGGCGGGAACGGCGGCTCGCTGAGCGAGGAGGGGACCTACCTCGACGCGGAGGCGGCCTACGACTTCCTCGCGGCTCTGCCGCCGGCGAAGCCGTTGCCGATCATCGCGTTCGGCGAGTCGCTCGGCGGCGCGGTCGCGATCGAGCTGGCGCGGCGCCGCCCGCTCGCCGGGCTCGTGACCGAGTCGACCTTCACCTCGATCGCCGACATGGGGGCCGAGCTCTACCCGTTCCTGCCGGTGCGCTGGATCCTGCGCATCCGCTACGCGTCGGTCGACAAGGTCGCCGACGTGAAGTGCCCGTGGCTGCTGCTGCACTCGCGCGCGGACGACATCGTCCCCTACGCTCATGTCGAGCGGCTGCTCGCCGCCGCGACCGCGGCGGCGCAGGCGGCCGGCCGGGCGCCGCCCCGCTTCGCCGAGCTGCGCGGTGGACACAACGAGGGCGGCTTCCTCGTCTCGCCCGACGGGAAAGCCGCCCTCGCTTCGTTCTTCGATTCCGTGCTGCGCTAGGCCGCGCTCAGATCCGCTTCTCGTCGCCCGCCGGGAGGAGTTTCGCCGTCGCGATCGGCTCGACCGGTTTCGCGGCGGCGCCCTCGGGCGCCGCGACCTTCCGCCAGCCGAGCGCCTTCAGGATCGTGAGCACCTCGCTCCACGCGGGGAACTGCCGGTCGTTCTTGCGGCGCCAGGCGTCGATCGCCTGCAGCAGCTCGAAGACGTCCTGGTCGTACATCGCGGCGTTGCGCTCGTTCTTGCGCCGCCGCCTTTTCTCACTGAGTTCGATGCTCATCGCGTACAGCCTCCCCGGATGCCAGTCGTGGTGTCTTCGAAACGTGCTGGGCGAAGAAGTCGGCGACCCGCTTGGCGTCGGGTCGCTCGAGGATTCCGTGCTCGGTGACGATGCCGGCGATCAGCTCGTGCGGCGTGACGTCGAAGGCGGGGTTCCAGACCTTGACGCGCTCGGGCGCGGTGACGCGGCCGAAGCCGGCGCGCACCTCGGCGGGATCGCGCTCCTCGATCGGGATCTGCCTCCCGTCGCGGATCTTCAGGTCGAACGTCGAGATCGGCGCCGCCACGTAGAACGGGACGCCGTGCGCCTTGGCGAGCGTCGCGACGCCGTAGGTGCCGATCTTGTTCGCGGTGTCGCCGTTCGCCGCGATGCGGTCGGCGCCGACGACGACCAGGCTGACGTTCTGGTCGCGCATCGCGACCGCCGCCATGTCGTCGCAGATGAGCGTCGCGTCGATGCCGGCCTGGTCGAGCTCCCACGCCGTGAGGCGCGCGCCCTGCAGCAGCGGCCGCGTCTCGTCGGCAAAGACGCGGAAGCGCCGGCCCTGCTCGTGCGCCGCGAAGAAGACGGCGAGCGCCGTCCCGTAGTCGGCCGTCGCGAGCCCGCCCGCGTTGCAGTGGGTCAGCGCGACCGTCCCGTCCGCGATGAGCTTCGCGCCGTGCCGCCCGATCGCGCGGCAGATCTTCTTGTCCTCGTCCTGGATCGCGCGCGCCTCCTGCAGGAGCGCGCGCTTCTGCGCCTCGACAGGCTGCTTCTCTTCGGCCGCGTGCCGCCGCCGCATCCGGTCGAGCGCCCAGAAGAGATTGACCGCAGTGGGACGCGACGTCCGCAGGTAGTGGTCGACGCGCGCGACCTCGGCGGCGAACTTCGCGCGGTCGTCGCCGCGGAACTCCTGCACGCCGAGCACGAGGCCGTACGCGGCCGCGATCCCGATGGCCGGGGCGCCGCGCACGCGCAGCACCTTGATCGCCTCCCACATCTGCTCGGCGGTGGCGAGCTCGAGGTACTCGAGCTTCGTCGGGAGGAGCGTCTGGTCGATCAGCACGGCGTGGCCGGGCAGATCTCCCTTCCAATCGATGGTCGCAACGGGCATCGATCCGTTCCCCGACGGCGCGAGCCTATCGACTCGGCCCGGCCTGGCCACTGCGGACGGCACTTCTCCCGATCGTGAGTCGGCTCTTCGAACCGCGCAGGGCCGTCCTGTAGCGGGCGTTCGCCGCGGCAGCCGCGAGGGGAAGCCGTTTCACCGCCATTATTTCCCGTCGGGCCGTCCCGCCTGGAGCGAGCGGTCGGCGGCGCGCGCCTTCTCGGCGCGGGTCGCCCGGTCGCTCTCGAGGCGGGCGCGCAGCTCGGGGTCGCCGACGGCGAGGATCTGCGCCGCGAGCAGCGCCGCGTTCTCGGCGCCCCAAGCGCCGGCCGCGACCGTCGCGACCGGCACGCCCGGCGGCATCTGCACCGTCGCGAGCAGCGCGTCGAGCCCCTGGAACGGCTCGGTCGCGATCGGGATCCCGATCACCGGCAGGAGCGTGCGCGCCGCGACGGCGCCGGCGAGGTGCGCCGCGCCGCCGGCCGCCGCGATGATCACCTTCATGCCGCGCCCGCTCGCGCCGCCGGCCCACGCGCCGACGTCCTCGGGCGTGCGGTGCGCCGACATCACGCGCACCTCGCACGAGATGCCGAGCCCCTTCAGGACGTCGATCGCCTTCTCGAGCTTGGGCAGGTCCGACGCCGAACCCATCACGATCCCGACCTTCGCGCTCGCCATCGTCTGCTCGCTCCCGAACGGGTCCGAAGAGGCTGGGCTCAGCCGGCCATCCGAACGAACGGCGTCCCGGTGAGCCGCTCGAAGATCTCGCGGTAGGCGGCCGCCGCCCGGTCGAGCGTCTGCTTCTCGAGGCGCGGCGCCGGCGGCTTCTTGTTGAAGTTCATCGCGACCAGGGCATCACGGATGATCTGCTTGTCGTAGCTCGGCGGCGAGCGGCCCGGCTCCCAGCGGCGCGCGTCCCAGAAGCGCGAGCTGTCGGGCGTGAAGAGCTCGTCGATCACGAGCAGCCCGTCCGCGTCGGCGCCGAGCTCGATCTTGGTGTCGGCGAGCAGGATCCCGCGCGACTCGGCGAACTGCGCCGCTTCCACATACATGGAGACCACGAGGTCGCGCGCCTGCTTCGCCGTGTCGGCGCCGACGATCCGCGCGAGCTGCTCGAAGTCGACGTTCTCGTCGTGCTGGCCCTTGGGCGCCTTGGTGCTCGGCGTGAAGAGCGGCTCGGGGAGCTTGCTGCTCTCCTTCAGGCCGGCGGGGAGCTCGATCCCGCAGACGGCGCCCGACTGCTGGTAGTCCTTCCAGCCCGAGCCGGCGAGGTAGCCGCGCACCACGAACTCGGCCAGCACCGGCTTCACCTTCCTGCCGAGCATCGAGCGGCCCTGCAGCTCGAGGTGCTTCGGCAGCGGCGGCGGCATCTGGCGGACGTCGATCGTGATCAGGTGGTGGCGGAAGCCCTTCCGCGTCGCCTCGAAGCGCTTGAACCAGAACTCGCTGATGCGATTGAGCACCTCGCCCTTGTCGGGCAGCAGGTCGTCGAGGACCACGTCGAAGGCGGAAACGCGGTCGGTCGCGACGAGCAGCAGGTGGCTCCCGAGCTCGAAGATGTCGCGCACCTTTCCGCGATGGACGAGCCTCGCGCCGGGGATCGAGACTTCGCGCAGCGGCGCGGGCGCCGGAGCGGCCATGCGGGACTCTCCTTCCGAGGGTGAGGGGGGCGGGATTGTAGGATGCCGCGCCGGAATCCGACGGAGAGCCCGCGCTCATGATCCTGGTCACCGGCGGAGCCGGCTACATCGGCAGCCACGCCGTGCTCGCGCTGCGCGCCGCGGGACAGCCGGTCGCCGTCTTCGACGACCTGAAGGAGGGCCACCGCGGCGCCGTCGCCGCCGGCGTCCCGGTCATCCAAGGGGACCTCTCCGAGCGTCCGCTCCTCGAGAAGACGATCCGGGAGCAGAAGGTCGACGCGGTGATGCACTTCGCCGCGCGCTGCTACGTCGGCGAGTCGGTGCACGACCCCGCCAAGTACGTGCGCGACAACGCGCTCGGCATGCACCAACTATTGGAAGCGATGCGCGCGACCGGAGTGAAGCGGATCGTCTTCTCGTCGACCTGCGCGACGTACGGCGTCCCCGAGAGGATGCCGATCACCGAGGAGCTCGAGCGCCGGCCCATCAACCCCTACGGGATCACCAAGCGCTTCTGCGAGGAGCAGCTCGAGATGTACTGCCGCGCCTACGGCTTCGCCGCCGTCGCGCTGCGCTACTTCAACGCGGCCGGCGCCGACCCGCAGGGCCGCCTCGGCGAGTGGCACGAGCCCGAGACCCACCTGATCCCCAACATCCTGCGCAGCGTCCTCTCGGGCGGGCAGCGGCCGCTCGAGGTCTACGGCGACGACTATCCCACGCCGGACGGCACCTGCGTGCGCGACTACGTCCACGTCGAGGACCTCGCGAACGCCCACCAGAAGGCGCTCACGGTCATGAAGCCGGGCCTCTTCGAGGCGATCAACCTCGGGACGAAGCGCGGCAGCAGCGTGCTCGAGGTGATCGCGGCCGCGCGTACCGTGACCGGCGCGAAGATCGAATTCGTCGTGAAGGCGCGCCGCGCGGGCGATCCGCCCGTCCTGATCTGCGGCGGCGACAAGGCGAAACGCGTGCTCGCGTTCGAGCCCAAGTGGACGAACATCGCCGACGTGGTGGCGCACGCCTGGAAGTGGCTCTCGGCCCACCCCAAGGGCTACGCCGACGCGAAGGCGCCGCGAGCGGAGTGACGTTCCCTTGGATCCACGCGCGACGCACCCCGTCGAGTGGATCGTGCTGGGCTCGGGCACGTCGCTGCCGACGGCGACGCGCGGCTCGCCGGGACATCTGTTGCGGATGGCGGACGGGCGCGGCGTGCTGGTCGATCCGGGGCCGGGCAGCGTGCGCGCCGCGGCCCGCATGGGCGTGCTCGTCGCCTCGCTGCGCGCCGTCCTCGTCACCCACTTCCACGTCGACCACGTGCTCGACGTCTTTGCTTTGCTGTTCGCGCTGCGCCACCCGGCGCTCGCCCACTGCAAGCTCACCGTGGTCGGGCCGACCGGCATCGCCGACCTCGTCCACCGCGGGAAGGCGCTCTTCGGAAGCTGGGTCGAGCTTACGGCGGAGCGGCTCGCGTTCGTCGAGCTCGAGCCGGGGCCGTTCGCGGTCGCGCTCGAGCACCAGAAGCTCGAAGGCGTCGCGCTGCGCATGCCCCACCTCGGCCACAGCCTCGGCTACCGCCTGCGCGGCCACGCGCGCACCGTCGCCTACTCGGGCGACACGGGGCTCGGCGACGCGCCGGTCGAGCTCGGCAAGGGGAGCGACGTCTACGTGCTCGAAGCGGCGCTGCCGGAGGGGAGCGACACGGCGCGCCACCTCACCCCGTCGCACGCGGCGCGCATCGGCGCGCAGGCGGGGTGCAAGGAGCTGGTGCTCACGCACTTCTATCCCGAGACCGACCGCGGCGACCTGCGCGCCGTCGCGCGCGAGCACTGGACCGGGCCGCTCGTGCTGGCCCACGACGGCTTGAGGATCCCGCTGTGAGAGGCGCGCCCCGCAACTTGAAGACGCTGCTCGCGCGCGGCGCGCCGCTGCTGCTCGCGGTCGCGCTCGCCGCGGGCCTCGCGGGACTGGCGCGCGCGGGCGAGGACGTCCTGCCGGCGCCGCTCAAGGCGCGCCTCGAGCAGATCAAGGTCGAGTCGCTGAAGAAGCACGTGGGGTTCCTCACGTCGGAGGAGTGCGCCGGTCGCGACACGGGACAGGAGGGGCTCACGAAGGCGCGCGACTATCTGGTCGAGCACCACACGAAGTACGGGCTCGTCGGCGCCGGCGAGGGGGGCAGCTTCCTCTACGACTTCGAGGTGCCGACCCGGACGTGGAGCGACGACGACTACGTCGCGATCGTGCGCACCGGCGAGCCCGAGGTCTTCCTGCCGGGCGACGACTTCGTCCCGGTCCGCAACTCCGCGAGCGGCAAGGTCGACGGCGACGTCGTCTTCGCCGGCTACGGCATCGCCGACGCGGAGGAGAGCTGGGACGACTTCAAGGGCGTCGACGTGAAGGACAAGGTCGTCGCCGTCCTCCTGCACGAGCCGCGCGAGAACAAGGACGGCGCGCGCTTCGACGGCAAGGCGTGGACGAAGGAGGGGGCGATCACGCGCAAGTGGGCGGCGGCGCAGGAGAAGGGGGCCGCGGCCGTCCTCGTCTTCACCGATCCGGACAACCACAAGGAGCTCGGGGCGCTGCGCGGCGAGCTGCCGCGCTACGGCGAGCAGCGCAACCCGGGCGGCCGGCCCGGCCCGAAGATCCCGGTCGTCCACTGCTCGGCCGCGATCGGGGAGAAGCTCTTCGGCGCGGGCAAGCTGCTCGAGTGGCAGCGCGCGATCGACGCGTCTCTCAAGCCGGGCCCGCGGAAAGTCGACGGCGTGCGCGTTCGCCTGAAGGTCGAGGTCCGCGAGCTGCAGGCCAAGGTCCAGGACGTGGTGGCCTGCAAGCGCGGCGACGATCCCAAGTTCGCCGACGAGTGGATCGTGGTCGGGGCCCACTACGACCACCTCGGCGTCGACGAGTACGGCCGCATCTACCGCGGCGCCGACGACAACGGCTCGGGGACGAGCTGCCTGCTCGCGATCGGGGAGGCGATCGGCGACCCGGCGATGAAGTTCAAGCGCTCGATCCTTCTGATCCACTTCGCCGGCGAGGAGAAGGGGCTGCTCGGCGCCGCGGCGTTCTGCAAGAAGCCGCTCATGCCGGCCGACAAGATCGTCGCGATGGTGAATATGGACATGGTCGGGCGCGGCCGCCCGCACGACATCGACGCCGCCGGCCTCAAGTACTCCGACGAGTTCGCCCAGCTCACGCGGCGCGCGCTCAAGCTGTCGCGCGCGAAGCTCGCCGTCGGCGACGGCGGCATGCAGTACTTCGAGCGCAGCGACCAGTACGAGTTCTATCGCCTCGGCATCCCCGTCCTCTTCTTCATGGAACCGAAGGAGCACGAGGACTACCACCGCGTGACCGACACGATGGACAAGATCGTATTCCCCAAGATCGCGGAGACGGCGCGCGTCGTCACCGGCCTCGTCCACCTGCTGAGCGAGGTCGAGAAGCGACCGAAGCAGGAGGGAATCAACCGGTGATACGATCGCAATCCGCGGTTCCGGGAGGGACGGGCGTGGTCGAGCGCGTACGGTCGGTTCGGTTCGCCTCCTCGTTCGCGGGCGTCGTGCTCGCGCTCGCGATCGCGGCGCCGGCGGCGCGCGCGAAGGGCGGCGACGATCCGCGCACGGAGCGGTTCAACGCGGCGGTCGCCAAGATCCTCTCGCGCAAGGAGCTCGACGGCGCCACGGTCGGGATCGAGCTGCGCTCGCTCACGCGCGACGCGCGCGTCGGCTCGCGCAACGTGAACCGCGCCTTCGCGCCCGCCTCGAACCTGAAGCTCGTCACGCTCTACCTGAGCCTGCAGATCCTCGGGCCCGAGTGGAACTTCCAGACGCAGCTCGTCGCGGGCGGCCCGATCGTCGAGGGGGGGCGGCTCGAGGGCGACCTGTGGGTGCGCGGCGGCGGCGACCCGACGCTGCAGCCCGCCTTCTTCGAGACCGAGGACGAGAACGCGCCGCTCGTGCCGTTCGTCGAGGCGGCGCAGCTCGCGGGGGTGCGCCACGTGAAGGGCGACCTCGTCGTCGACGACCGCCTCTTCGACCGCCAGTTCATCCCGGACGGCTGGCCGCAGAACCAGCTCGAGGAAGAGTACGCCGCGCCGGTCGCCGCGCTCTCGCTCGGCGGCAACTGCCTGCACGTGCGCGTCACGACGCACGCGGGGCAGTCGCCGACCGCCGAGTTGCGCCCGCCGGTCTTCGGCTGGCGCCTGCTCACCGACCTCGCGCCGGCCAACGGCTCGCAGTTCCAGGTCGGGATCGTGCCGCCCGACGCGCAGGGGACGCTGCGCATCCGCGGCAGCGTCGGCAACGAGGTCGGCGTCGCGACGGCGAAGCTGCCGGTCGCCGACCCGCCGCTCTTCTTCGGCAACGCCTACCGCGCCGCGCTCGAGCGCGCCGGCGTGATCGTCGCGGGCGCCGTCCGGCGCGCCGCGCCCGACGAGCAGCCCGACGCGAAGGCGCGCACGCTCTTCACGCGGCGCAGCCCGCTCCTCCCGGCGCTGCAGCGCTGCGGCAAGGAGAGCGACAACACGATCGCCGAGCACCTGCTCAAGTGCTGCGCCGCCGTGCGCTTCGGCGTCGGCACCGACGAGCACGGCGGCGAGCTGGTGGCCGCGCTCTGCAAGGAGCTCGGCGTCGACGGCGCCAACGTGAAGGTCGTCGACGGCTCCGGCCTCTCCCACCTCGACAGCGTGACGCCGGCGTTCCTCGGCGCGCTGCTGGTCAAGGCGTATGCGGCGCCGTGGCGCGACGACTACGTGCGCTGCCTCCCGATCAGCGGCGTCGACGGGACGCTCGAGAAGCGGATGAGCGATCCGGCGATGGTCTACCGGGTGCGCGCCAAGACCGGCTTCATCAACCAGGTCTCGGCGCTCTCGGGCTTCGCGCTGGCGGGCGACATCGGCGGCGCGGCGGGCGGCGGCGTGCCGGGCGGCGGGGAGAAGGTCGGCGGCAAGGGCGCGGGAGAGAAGGGCGGCGAGAAGGGCGCTTCGAAGGCGGCCGCGAGCGAGCGCGCCTTCACCGACGGCGGCGCCGACCGCGAGGTCTTCGCCTTCTCGATCCTGATCAACGGCTTCAAGGGGGCCAACGCCGAGATGAAGCGCGTGCAGGACGACCTCTGCCGCGCGATCGTCGCGCTGCCGCGCGTCGAGGGGAAGTGAGCGACCGCGGACGCGGGGCGCGCGGAGAGGCGGCGCGATGGCCGAGTCGCTGATCGCGGTGGCGCGCGAGCTCGCGCTGCGTGCCGGCGAGATCCACCTGAAGCACTGGCGCACCTTCGATCCGTCGGAGGTGAAGCTCAAGAGCCGGCGCAACCCCGTCACCGACGCCGACCTCGCCGCCGAGCGCTGGATCGTGGACGAGCTCGCGCGCCGCTTCCCCGACCACCGCATCGTCGCCGAGGAGGAGGGGGGGCGCGCGGCGAGCGGCGTCCACGAGTGGATCGTCGACCCGCTCGACGGCACCGTGAACTTCGCGCACGGGCTGCCGATCTTCTGCGTCTCGATCGCGGTGCGGCGCGGCGAGGAGCTGCTGGCCGGCGTGGTGCACGCCGCCGCGCTGCGCGAGACCTACGAGGCCGAGCGCGGCGCCGGCGCGACCCGCAACGGCGAGCGCCTGCACGTCTCGAAGAACGCCGGGCTGCGCGAGGCGCTCCTCGCCACCGGCTTCGCCTACCAGCGCAACGAGGTGGTCGAGAACAACGTCCGCGCCTTCGACGACCTGATCCTGCGCTGCCGCGACATCCGCCGCACCGGCAGCGCCGCGCTCGACCTCGCCTGCGTCGCCGCCGGCCACTACGACGCCTACTGGGAGCCCTACCTCCATGCGTGGGACATCGCCGCGGGCGCGCTGCTCGTCACCGAGGCCGGCGGCCGCGTCACCGACATGGCCGGCGGCGGCGACATGCTGCGGCGCGGCGACGTGCTCGCGAGCAACGGGACGGCGCTGCACGAGGTGGTGCTGGAGGCGGTGCGGTTCAAGTCGCCGGCGTAGGCGGGGGAATCCATCGCGAATCGCCATTCGCGAACCGGGCGCGCGCGCCGCGGAACGCGACGTGCCAGCGCGCGCCGCCCCGCCGGATCCGCGTCGTGAGTGAGTCGATCGTCCGTTCGCTCGCTCACGACGATTTCTTCCGATCCGGCGAGGCGTGGCGATCCATGAGGAGCGTGCGATGAATGGCGACCGTCCCGATGTTCCCGAGCCCCTGTCGCGAGCCGGCGCGCGTCCTTCGGGACTCCCGAATCCTCGCGAGCCGCGGCCCCGCGTCGGCGTCTTCGATCCGCGTCGCGTACGGACCTTCTCGTTCGCGATGATCTCGCTCTCGATCTTCGGCGCCGGGACCTTCTGCATCCTGTCGGTCTGGAACTACGTCCCCCACGACGTCGGCTGGCGCGCGATCGCGACCCTCGGCATCGTCGTCGCCACGATGGTCGCGTTCACGCTCGTGAACGAGTTCTTCGGGGCTTCGCTGGCGAACGGAGCGACGGTCGCGAGCGGAGCGGGGGGGAAGCGGTGATGGCGGGGAGCGCGAAGGCGAACGGGGCGTGCTTCCACGGCGGCGCGTTCTTCGAGGCGATCGGCGAGGAGTTCGACGACCTGTCACGGCGCGCCGCAATCGTGAACGCCGACGTCCTCGACGCGCCGTTCCCGCCGTCGCCGCGCGTGCTGGCCGCATTGGGACAGGACCCTGGCTGGCTCGCGCGCACGTCGCCGCCCGTGCACGCGGAGGGGCTGCGCCGGGTGATCGCCCGCGTGCGAGGCGTCCCCGAGTCGAGTGTCGCGTACGGCGCCGGCTCCTCCGACCTGATCTTCCGGGCCTTCGCTCGCTGGCTCTCTCCTCGTTC